>NC_007778.1:4822500-5122500 GCF_000013365.1 Rhodopseudomonas palustris HaA2 | reverse complement strand
CGAGCAGCAGGAGCGTCTGTTGACGCTGCGCGGCCTGTTCCGGATCAAGGGCGCCGAGGCCGAGGGCCGCAAGCCGGTGCCGATCGAGGAGGTCGAGCCCGCCGCCGAGATCGTCAAGCGCTTCGCCACCGGCGCGATGAGCTTCGGCTCGATCTCGCGTGAGGCGCACAGCACGCTGGCGATCGCGATGAACCGCATCGGCGGCAAGTCGAACACCGGCGAGGGCGGCGAGGAAGCCGACCGCTTCAAGCCGATGGCCAACGGCGATTCGATGCGCTCGGCGATCAAGCAGATCGCTTCGGGCCGGTTCGGCGTCACCACGGAATATCTCGCCAATTCCGACATGATGCAGATCAAGATGGCGCAGGGCGCCAAGCCCGGCGAGGGCGGACAGTTGCCCGGCCACAAGGTCGACGCCACCATCGCGGCGGTGCGGCACTCGACGCCCGGCGTCGGCCTGATCTCGCCGCCGCCGCATCACGACATCTATTCGATCGAGGATCTGGCGCAGCTCATCTACGATCTGAAGAACGTCAATCCGCAGAGCGCGGTCTCGGTCAAGCTGGTGTCGGAAATCGGCGTAGGCACCGTCGCGGCCGGCGTCGCCAAGGCGCGCGCCGACCACGTCACCATCGCGGGCTTCGAAGGCGGCACCGGCGCCTCGCCGCTGACCTCGATCAAGCACGCCGGCTCGCCCTGGGAAATCGGTCTCGCCGAGACGCACCAGACGCTGGTGCGCGAGCGGCTGCGCTCGCGCATCGTCGTTCAGGTCGACGGTGGCTTCCGCACCGGCCGCGACGTCGTGATCGGCGCGCTGCTGGGTGCCGACGAGTTCGGCTTCGCCACCGCGCCGCTGATCGCGGCCGGCTGCATCATGATGCGCAAGTGCCATCTCAACACCTGCCCGGTCGGCGTCGCCACCCAGGACCCGGTGCTGCGCAAGCGCTTCACCGGCCAGCCCGAGCATGTCATCAACTACTTCTTCTTCGTCGCCGAGGAAGTCCGCGAGCTGATGGCGTCGCTCGGCTATCGCAGCTTCAACGAGATGGTCGGCCAGTCGCAGATGCTCGACCAACAGGCGTTGGTGGCGCACTGGAAGGCGAAGGGCCTCGACTTCTCCAAGCTGTTCCACAAGCAGAAGGCCGAAAAGGGCCAGACGATCTATCACTCCGAGCTCCAGGATCATCACCTCGACAAGGTGCTCGACCGCACCCTGATCGCCAACGCGCAGGCCGCGATCGACCGCGGCGCGCCGGTGAAGTTCGAGGTCGAGATCAACAACACCAACCGCTCGGCCGGCGCGATGCTGTCCGGTGTCGTCGCCAAGCATTACGGCCATGCCGGGCTGCCGCACGACACCATCCAGGTGCACCTCAAGGGCACCGCCGGGCAGGCGTTCGGCGCCTGGCTGGCGCGCGGCATCACCTTCGACCTCGAAGGCGAAGGCAACGACTATGTCGGCAAGGGCCTCTCCGGCGGCAAGATCATCGTTCGCCCGCCGGCGATCTCCGGCATCGTGCCCGAGGAGTCGATCATCGTCGGCAACACCGTGATGTACGGCGCGATCGAGGGCGAGTGCTACTTCCGCGGCATCGCCGGCGAGCGCTTCGCGGTGCGCAATTCCGGCGCCGTCGCGGTGGTCGAGGGCGCCGGCGATCATTGCTGCGAATACATGACCGGCGGCATCGTCGTCGTGCTCGGCAAGACCGGCCGCAACTTCGCCGCCGGCATGTCGGGCGGCGTCGCCTATGTGCTGGACGAGGACGGTGCGTTCGGCAAGCTGTGCAACATGGCGATGGTCGAGCTCGAGCCGGTGCTGTCGGAGGAGATGATCAACGCCAACGCGTATCATCAGTCCGGCGATCTGGAGGTGCACGGCCGGGTCGACGTGTTCGCCGATCTGCTCGGCTTCGACATCGAGCGGCTGCACGTGCTGATCTCGCGCCACGCCAAATACACCGGCTCCAAGCGCGCCGCCGAGATCCTGGCGAACTGGAAAGAGTGGCTGCCGAAGTTCCGCAAGGTGATGCCGGTCGAGTACCGCCGCGCTTTGCGCGAGCTGAAAGCACGCCAGGCCGAGGAGCCCAAGATCGCGATCGGGGCTTAACGACGAGACAGGCCCGTCACCCTGAGGCGCCGGTGCGCAGCACCGGCCTCGAAGGGCGACAGCCGCGGGGACAGCAGCAGAACAGTCATCCTTCGAGGCTCGCCCAAGCGGGCGAGCGCCTCAGGATGACGGCTCAGGATGAATTCGAAGGTTCAGGGGCGTTGGTAGTCTGATGGGCAAGATCACGGGATTTCTGGAAATCGAACGGCACGATCGGGTCTATGCGCCGGTCGCCGAGCGGGTGAAGAACTACAACGAATTCGTCGTCCCGCTCAGCGACAAGGACCTCGGCGACCAGGCCGCGCGCTGCATGAATTGCGGCATTCCGTATTGCCACGGCACCGGCTCGGCGCAGCCGGGCGCGCCGGGCTGCCCGGTCAACAACCAGATCCCCGACTGGAACGATCTGGTGTACCAGGGCAATTGGCAGGAGGCCTCGCGCAACCTGCACTCCACCAACAACTTCCCGGAATTCACCGGCCGCATCTGCCCGGCGCCGTGCGAAGCCTCGTGCACGCTGAACATCGACGACAACCCGGTCACCATCAAGACCATCGAATGCGCCATCGTCGACCGCGCCTGGGAGAACGGCTGGCTCGTGCCCGAGCTCGCCTCGGTCAAGACCGGCCAGAGCGTCGCGGTGATCGGCGCCGGCCCGGCGGGCCTCGCCTGCGCCCAGCAGTTGGCGCGCGCCGGCCATGACGTCCACGTCTATGAGAAGCTCGCCAAGGCCGGCGGCCTGCTGCGCTACGGCATTCCCGACTTCAAGATGGAGAAGCATCTGATCGACCGCCGCGTCGCGCAGATGGAAGCCGAAGGCGTCACCTTCCACTACAATGCACCGGTCGGCGGCAATGCGGCCGGCGCGGTCGATCCGGCCGAGCTGCTGAAGCAGTACGACGCCGTGGCCTTGACCGGCGGCGCGGAATATCCGCGCGACCTGCCGATCCCGGGCCGCGAGCTCTCCGGCATCCATTTCGCGATGGACTTCCTGACCCAGCAGAACCGCCGCGTCTCCGGCGAAGCGGTGAACGGCGCCGACATTCTGGCGACCGGCAAGCACGTCGTGGTGATCGGCGGCGGCGACACCGGCTCGGACTGCATCGGCACCTCGATCCGTCAGGGCGCCACCTCGGTGACCCAGATCGAGATCATGGCGGCGCCGCCGGAGAAGGAAGACAAGGGCCTGACCTGGCCGAACTGGCCGATGAAGATGCGCACCTCGTCGAGCCAGGCCGAAGGCGCGGTCCGCGAATTCGCGGTGCTGACGCAGAGCTTCACGGGCGAGAACGGCGCGGTGAAGCAGCTCGATTGCGTCCGCGTCGACGCCAAATTCCAGCCGATCCCCGGCACCGAATTCACGCTGCAGGCCGATCTGGTGCTGCTGGCGATGGGCTTCGTCTCGCCGGTCAAGCAAGGCCTGCTCGAAAAACTCGGCGTCGCCCTCGACCCGCGCGGCAATGTCAGCGCCGACCTGTCGCACTTCACCACCTCGGTCGACAAAGTCTTCGCCGCCGGCGACATGCGCCGCGGCCAGTCGCTGGTCGTCTGGGCGATCCGCGAAGGCCGCCTGTGCGCCCGGGCGATCGATCAGTTCCTGATGGGAAGCACGACGCTGCCGAAGTAAGGGGGGACGGCCCCTTACTTCTCCCTCCCCCTTGTGGGGAGGGTGGCCCGGCGTAGCGCAGCGAAGCCGGGACGGGTGGGGGGCCGCGGGCAGGGCGCCAGCGTCACCGCACCGACGACCATCTCGCAGCATTGACCGTTTGCGGAACTTGATCGACCCTTGCTGATCAGCCGAGAGATCAGCCGTGCCGATTGCTACCGCCCGAACCCTCCGCAAACGCCTCACTCCGCAGGAAGCCCGGCTGTGGGTGCAACTCCGCCAGTTGAAGTCTCGCGGCTATCACTTCCGCCGACAGGCCCCGATCGGTCGCTACATTGTCGATTTCGTCTGCTTCGGCGCAAAGATCGTCATCGAGGCGGACGGCGGCCAGCACGGGATGCCAGACGGTATCGCTGCCGATCAGCAGCGTGACGCATTCCTGCGCGGCGAAGGGTTTCGCGTTCTCCGGTTCTGGAATTCGGACATCGATCGCCATTTCGACGGTGTGATGCAGACCGTCCTCGACGCGTTGCCACCCCCACCCGTCCGGCCCGATTAGCATCGGGCCGTCCACCCTCCCCACAAGGGGGAGGGAAAGGAAGCCGCGCACCAGTGGATCGTCGCCCTCACGCATTCCTCGCCATCAATCCCCCGTCGACCGGAATCACCACGCCGGTGAGGAACGACGCGGCGGGGAGGCACAGGCTCAGCGTCATGTGGGCGACTTCTTCCGGGGCGCCGTAGCGGTGCAGCGCGGTGCGGCGGCGGGCGTATTTCTGCTTGTGGTCGTCGCTGATGCGGTCGGTCATCGCGGTGGTGATCGGACCCGGGCAGATGCAATTGACGGTGATGCCTTCGGGGCCGAGCTCGACCGCGAGCGAGCGCGTGAGACCGGTGACGCCGGCCTTCGCGGCCGAATAGGCGCTGTGGCCGGCGGTGGCGCCGAGCGCTTCGGTGGAGGCGATGTTGACGATCCGCGGCGAAGACGACTTGCGCAGATAGGGCAGCGCGGCGCGGATCACGCGCGGATGTGCGCTCAGCATCACCGCGAGCGCGCGGTCCCAGCCGGCGTCGTAGCCGTCGTCGTCGATCGGCAGTCGCACTGAAATGCCGGCATTGTTGATGACGATGTCGAGCCCGCCGAGCGCCTGCGCGATCGCGTCGACGCCGGCCTTGATCGCGGCGGCGTCGCCGACATCGAGCGCGAACGCGGTCGCGTCGCCGCCGCGCGCTTGGATCGCCTCGGCCACCGGCTGCGCGGCGTCGCGCGTCACGTCGGTGACGGCGACGCGCGCGCCTTCGTCGGCGAACACATGCGCGGTGGCGCGGCCCATGCCGCTCGCAGCACCCGTGATCAGCACGCGCAGGCCTTCGACGGAACGGCTGAGGGGTTTGTAGCTCATCGGTTTCCTCCGGTTGTTTCTTGTTGCGGAATTGCGCGGACGCGCGTCGCGGTCCGGCTCCGATTGACAAGGCTCGCATCGATTGGGACACAGGTCAAACGCGCGCCGTCAGAGCCGCGACACGACAACAAGGGAGAAACCGCGATGAACGATCTCGATTTTGGCGGCCAGCAGATGCTGATCGTCGGCGGCTCGAGCGGCATCGGCAACGGCATCGCGCAGGCGTTTCGCACGCGCGGCGCGAAAGTCTGCGTCACCGGCACCCGGGCGCAAACGTCCGACTACGCACCCGAAGACGGTAGCGATTTCGGCGGGCTGACTTACGCGCAGCTCGACGTCAGCAAGCCACAGGCGATCGAGGCGTTCGCGCCGGCGCTGGAGCGGCTCGACGTGCTGGTGCTGGCGCAGGGCGCGGTGATCTATCGTCGCGGCGAGTTCGCGATGGACGGCTTCCGCCACGTGATGGAGGTCAATCTGATCAGCCTGATGGCCTGCGCGGTGAAGTTTCATCCGCTGCTCAAGGCGTCGTCCGGCAAGCTGATCATCGTCTCATCCACCGCGGCGTTTCACGCCACCAAGGGCAACCCGGCCTACAACGCCTCGAAGACCGGCGCGATGGGGCTGACCCGGACGCTGGCGCAGGCCTGGGCCGAGGACGGCATCCGCGTCAACGGCATCGCGCCCGGCCTGGTCGATACCAAAATGACCAAGGTCACCACCGCCAATCCGAAGCGGCTCGCCGGCGCCATCGAGGGCATTCCGATGCGGCGGCTCGGCACGCCGCAGGAGATGGCCGGCGCGGCGTTGTTTCTCGCCTCGCCGTTGTCGTCCTACGTGCTCGGCCAGACCCTGGTGGTCGATGGCGGGCTGATTTTGTAGCTGCGCGAACGCCCGAAACGATCAGCGGAAGATCGAGAAGAATCCCGACGCGGGCGGCGGCGGCGGGGGCGCGCGGCGCATCTGCGGCTGGGGCTGCGCCGGCGCGAAGCCGAAGAAGCCGGAGGCGGCGGGCGGCGGTGGCGGCGCGGCGCGGGCGATGCGCTTCTGCGGTTGCGGCTGGCCGCTCGCACCCGGCGCGGCGCTGCCCGGTGCGTTGCTCGCCACCGGCGCCGCGCTCTTCGGCGGCGGCGGCTCCTGCGCGCGCTCGACCACGATCTCGCGGCGCGGCCAGGCGTAGTCGTCGGCGCGACCGGCCGGGGCGGCGAGCGGCTCGCCCTTCACCAGCGTGCGCGCCACCAGCGCATCGACCGGCGCCGGCGCGACGCCGGGGCCGCCCAGCAGGCGCTCGGTCGAGACCGAGGACGCCACCAGCGGCATGATCGGGCCGGCGATCGGCCGCGGCGCCGGGCCGTCCGGCTTTGCGCTCGCGTCCGGCGTGCCGGGATCGGTCGGCAGGGCGATCGGCCCGGATCGCGCGGCGAGCAGGCGGGCGATCTCGCGCTCGACATAATGCGCCAGCTTGCGGGCGCCGGATTTGGTGAAATACACCCCGTCATAGGCGCGCAGCCGGCGGGTCTGGCCTTCGAAGTCGGGGCCCTGCAGCACATAGCGCCCGGCCTCGTCGACGAAGCCGTCCCAGACGTCGACATAGGTGATTCCCGCCTTGGCGGCGGCGTCGCGATACAGCGCGTTGAGGAACTGCGCGTCCGAGGTCGATTTGGTGCCGCGCACCGCCGGCAGGCCGACCCACAGCACCGGCACGCCCTTGGTCTTGAGCACGGCGATCATGTCCTCGAGCTTCTTGGTGTAGAGCTCGATCCAGCGATCGTCGCGGAACTGGGCGACGCCGGAGCGTTTGCCCTTCTCCGGCGTCATGATCTGGGGCGTGTCGTCGTCCTCGTCGTCATCGTCGGCGGCGCCGTCGGCGGTCTTGTCGTCCGGCTTCGCATTAGGCTTGGCGTCGGCGTCTTCGGGCTTGCCCTTGCCGTCCTTCTTCTTGTCCTTCTCCGCCACGGGTTCGGTGATCGGGACGCGGTCGCTGAGGCCGAGCATCACCACGATCGCGTCCGGGTTCTCGGCGGCGAGGATGTCCCGGGCGGCGGCGATCCAGTCGGACGGCTCGCCCTTGGGCTGGTAGCGCAGCAGGCCGGAGACGGTCTTGTGCTTGCGGATCACCCCCATGTCGGGCTGCTCGGCATAGGCCTGCTCAAGGCCGTAAGCGAGCCAGTCGGCCATCGCGTCGCCCAGCACCACGACGTTGCGCTCCGGCGTCAAAGCCGCGTCGCGCTTGTCCGGCGCGGGTGCGCGGGAATAATCCTCGCGCACCGGGGCGCGCTTGGGCGCCTGATGCTGGAACGGCGCGAACACGTCGCTGCCGAAGAAACCGCCGCCGCCGCCGTTGTAACCGCCGCCGCCGTTGCCGATGCCGCGCTGTGGGCGCGGCGGCGGTTGCGACGGCCCGCCGAAGCCGAAAAACTGCGCCGAGGCCGGCCCGGCGACGCCGACCAGCAACAGCGCCATGATCGCCAGCAGCGGGCCGCGTCGGGTCAGGGCCGTCAGCAGGGATTTCGGCTTGTCGGACATCGGCTTTGCCGCGCTCGCATCGGAAAGAGGAGATCTGCCTATACTAGCGGATTCGGGCCGCAACCGGGCAGCCTTCGCGACGCATAGACGGGCCTCCAGCCGCCGCCGTCAAGGGCCGCGGCCGAACTTCCGGAGGCCGCGCCGGCGCGCCGGCGCAAGCCCGTCGCATCACGCGTAAGTACCGGATTTAGCGGCCAAAAGCCGGGCGTCGAGGGCTTTGGCGAGGTCGTCGCTGATGCCGGTCAGCGGCAGCCGCAATTCCGGGCTGTCGATCAGCCCCAGCCGCCACAGCGCGTATTTCAGCGCCGCAGGCGATGGCTCGGCGAACAGCAGCTTCGGGACTTCGGCGAGCCGCTGCCATGCGATCGAGGCGCCGAGCCGGTCGTCGGCCAGGATGCGCTGCCGCACCGTGGCGAAGGCCTCGGTCTCGATATGCGCCGAGGCCAGCACCGCGCCGTCGCAGCCGCGCACCAGCGCGCCGAAATACAGCGCGTCCTCGCCGCTCAGCACGGCGAAGCCGCGCGGCCTGTCGTGCAGCAGTTCGACGGTCTGCCGCGTATCGGCGCAGCAATCCTTGACGCCGACGATGTTGTCGCGCGCGGCGAGATGCAGCATCGCCGCGTTGCCGAGATTGACGCCGGTCCGATAGGGAATGTTGTAGATCATGATCGGCCGCGTCGCGGCGTCCGACAGCGCCTCGAAATGCAGCACCAGCCCTTGTTGCGACGGCCGCGAGTAGGACGGGCAGGCGATCAGATAGCCGTCGACCGGCCAGTTCGCGACCCGCGCCAGCGTCCGCACCAGTTTGCGCGTATCGCTGCCGCACAGGCCGAGCCACACCGGCAGCGCGCGGCCGGCCTCGGCCAGCGCCTCGGCCGTCAGCATCACCAATTGCTCGATTTCGTCGTCGTCGAGCGTCAGCCCTTCGCCGGTGGTGGCGGCGAGGATCAGCCGGTCGATCGGCTGCCGCGCATAGTGGGCGATCAGCCGGCGCAATGAGGCTGCGTCGAGCGCGCCGTCGCAAAACGGCGTGATCAGCGGCAGCCACAGCCCGCTGGGCGGCTCGGATTCGGTCTCCATCGTGGTGTCTCCTTCGCGAGGAGCCGGCCGACGGAGCGCAACAAAAAACCCCGTCGAAACCGGCGGGGTTTTTGGGTGATTGCGAACTGCGTATCGATCTAGCGCGCGCGTGCATCTCCGGCCCCGATGGAGGCACGGTATTTATCATTGCGATGAGCGGCGCGGTTGATCATGCAGCCAGTAGGACCCGCGAGGGGAGTTTTGTCAACTGTGGAGGCGAACAACCACCCGATGGGCGATGGCGTAGCAGCCGGCGCGGATTAGCGCGCCAGCCCGGCGAGAATGTTCGCGCGCGCCAGCGTCGACCGCAGCGCCTCGTCGGAGACGTGGGTGTAGATCTCGGTGGTGGCGATGCTCGAATGGCCGAGCAGCCGCTGCACGATCCGGATATCCACGCCGCTCTCGATCAGCAGCGTCGCCGCGGTGTGGCGAAGCATGTGCGGCGTGACGCGGCGGCGGACGCCGGCTTGCCCCGCAAAATTGCGCAGCTTGGCACGAAACGAATGCGGCCGCAGCTTGTCGCCGTTGCGGTTGAGGAACAGCGGCCCATCGCCGCCGAGCGTACGCTGGCGCAGCACCGCGAGCTTGCGAAGCTCGGCGCGCAGGCCGTTGTCGGTGACGTACACCATCCGGTCGCGCGAGCCCTTGCCGTGAATCCGGATCGCCGCGCCGTCGCTGGAGACGTCGGTGCTGGCGATCTTGCAGAGTTCGCCGATCCGGATGCCGGTGGCGATCATCAGCCGGATTTCGGTGCACAGCGATGGCGACTCGGGTGCTGCATGCCGGGCCGCACCCGGCGCTCGCGCCGATTTCAGCAGCTGCGTGGTCTCGTCGCGCGACAGCGTCCGCGGCAACCGCTTGCGCTTCGGCAGCTTCAGTCGCCAGCCATCGAAAGGATTGGGCATCGTGCCGCGATCTTCCAGGTAGCGGAAAAACGACCGCAAGCAAGCGAGCCGCCGCCGCACCGTCGCAGCCGACAGCTTCCGCTCGGTCATGTGCTCGAGATAGGCGCGCAGGTGGTCGGTCTCGATTGGCGCACCGGCGGAGAAGGCCTTGTCCTTCCGCCGCCGCGTCCCCACCCACGCGGCAAAATCCGCCAGATCGTAGCCGTAAGCCTGCAACGTATGGTCCGACAACTGCCGCTCGACCGAGCAATGATCGAGAAAGCTCACGATAGGTTTGCTGAGGGTCATTCCGCACTCCGCCCAACCGGGGCAGAGAACTTGTGAGGTATCAATCGGCTCTGCGCTACGCAGCATGCAGGCATTTCTGGAATTGAGGTTATTGGTTGAGTGAGAGGGTGAATGCAGCCTCTGCGGGCGAGTTGCTTCATAACTCGGAATTATGCAAAGGCCATTGAGACAAATGGGAACATTAGAATCGAGCTTAGTTCGCGGCGATTTCTCGCCCGACGACTATGAGAAGATCAACAGAGACTATTTCGATGAGATACTAAAATCTCGAGCTTGGAGTGCCTTTCCGTCTGGATGGTATAATCCTTCTTGTGAAGGAGCGGCTTCATTCTCGCTGCATCTCCCTGAAGCGCGCGACATAATTCACTACGCCGTTGATGAAGGAGCTTCACTAGGAGAGTCCCGATCGTCCATTGTTCGCCTTGTTGGTCAGTGGGAGAACCGCCCGCTTGAGCATGACGAAATCACGATCTGCCCGAGCGTTTCTAGCTGCAATCTCGCGGTTCTATATGTCCTTAAAGAAGCGGGGATAGATACGATTCTGTTTGAAAGTCCCGCCTATTATGCGACTCTGCAGCAAGCAGAGCTACTTAAGATGGAATTCATCCGGTTGCCAACTTTTAGAGCTGAACGTTTCGAAGCTGACCTAGAGAGATTTGAATCTATCCTATATTCAAGGTCGAATTGTGCAATTTGGCTTACTCAGCCGCGCTTTGGGATAGGCTCTAATCAGTGCCTCAAAAGGCTACGTCACTTGGGTGAGATCTTGGGGCCAAGGCGTATGCTAGTGATTGATGAAGCTGCCGAGCAAATGTTCCCCAGCGTCACATCAGGTCTCTCTCAAATGCGCTGCCCTGTCTTTCGAACCAGAGGAATAGTAAAGGGAGTTGGCCTCAACGGAATCCGCGCGAGCGTTATATTGCATCCGCCGCAGTGGCGATCTAACTTCGAAGAAATTCTTGAAGCTGCGGGGGCGTCATTAGATCGGTTCAGCTTATCCAACGTTGCGTTGCTTGCTGATACACCAATGTTATTGCCAACAATGCTGAGAATCGCGAACGCACAAGTCCGGCGAGAGCGGGCAAAATTGGAAATTATGTCTCTTGGTTCTTGGATGCAGCCTACTCCGCTGGAGAACGGATATATTGGGGCGATAATGCTAGATCTGAGTTGCATCGTTGGATCTTACGCGAGAAAGCGCAGCGCACTTCTTGGTTTCTGCAAAGACCGAAGAATGCCCATCGTGCTGGGGTCCAGCATCGGGTTTGCATTTGACGACGAATTTGAAGCGGTACGGATCAATTACTTTACGCCGACAGAGAACATCGAGAAAACGGGAGCAATCCTCCTGGAGGCCGGCGAAGACCTTCGGGTGATCAAGGGTCTTTAGGTGGCAGTAGCAATCCAATCAACACCCCTCTGACCCTCTTGAACAGAGAGATGTTCAAGCAAAGGTGTAGATCTAAAAGGAAGGAGCGCGGCAGTAATGTTCGCACATTAATTTCATACTCAGAGGGACGATCGAGAGAGAAGCCTGTTCGAAATGCGATCAATTGCTTGCCGTTGGCGGCTTCTCCATTTCGATCGCCTGTCGGTGGAGACGCTATCCATCCCATTGACTGTATTTTTGACAGTTCAAATTTCGTTCGGGTTGCGAGTACGAGAGCGACTATCGACAGCAAAGTTGCATAGTCGAAGAAATTTAAGGAGACTTCTACCGGAGAATTGCGCGGGCGAACCCAATCTACCCGAATCTGCCCGCCATCGGCTTCACGAAAGAGCGATTCGTAATAGCTAGGATCCAGGGGGCCATCTGCTTCAAGTCGAATATGGAGCAAGTTTGTATGAGCGTCGACTATTTCCTGAACTGCTCTAGCGTAAGCGTCAACTTCCCGAGTCACAGAAAGATGGACGCCCGCGGCAGATTGATAAAGGGATGAAAACTCGGGCTTCCCTGACAGCCATTCCAGTAGTGCAAAATTATGAGTGTGAAAGCGGAGTAGACCATAGACGGGTAAACGGTTCGCGGCGAATAGCGCCAGCAAAAATTGAGCAAACGAATTCAGTAGAGCTCCGAAGCTCGACTCTATAATCGCCTCGCTGGTCCAATTTCGTGGATTGATTGCCTGTTCAAGTGCGTCGGGATCTCCGTCTGCGTCCCCGGTCTCAAAGAATGCCAAACGGAATGTTTCGATGGGGCTCAGTGGCCGGTGACCTCCTATACGACCGAGGTCAGACCAAGTGATTTCCCGCAAGCTGCGGTCAGGCTGTTTTTCGAACAGTACGCAGGCCTGAACATTAGACCGCTCGAGACCGAAGTTTCCAAGGATCAGACCAACTTCCAAATTCATACCACTCCAAGAGGTGTCAATGAGTAAGCTACTCTCAATGACCCTGTTTGAAGTTGAGCATCGACTGAATCGAGATCGCTCGATTCGATTTGACTTCATTACGATGTTGCTGAGATCACAGTCCTCGAAAACACAATTGCGGAAGCTGCAATCGCTGATCCCAGTATTTGGAAACTTGCATTGGATAAAGCTGCACTGATCGAACAGGTTTGTAATGAATGACGCGTCGCCCAGTTCGCAGTCGATAAAAGTGGTATTGTAAACTCGACAATCCTTCCAGTCGCAATTCGAGAAGTTGATCTTGTCAAGCTCGACGCCGTCGAAAAGGCACTCAACGAAGTTGCCTGCGAAGGTCTGTTCTGATTGAGCCCTGCCTGAGAAGCGAATTCGCCTTAGGTCCGCCAAGCCTAAAGCCTCGAACCTGTCTCCAGGAACATGAACGTTTTGATCTCCATGAGTCGAAAATAGCATTCCGCGCACGATCATAATTCCGAGTTATGAAATGGAGTGGTTCAAAAATCTCGTGGCCCAGTATAACCAGAGGTTGTGGGAATTTTCCAGCGGCGTGGGATGCTACCTTCCTCTCAACCTCTCCAGCATCTCCCCCGTGGCAAATCCATCCGCCGGGGCCCCAATGGACGCCTGGAAATTCCGGAGTCCTTCCCGCGTCAGGCTGCCGAATTGGCCGTCGGGGGTGCCGCGGTAGAAGCCGCGTTGGGCGAGGAGTTGTTGCAGTTCGAGGCGTTCGCTGCGGGACAGCACGCGTTCGTGGCGCGGCCAGGGCTGGACGAAGGGCGGACCGCCGCGCAGGCGGTCGGCGAAATGGCCGATCGCCAGCGCATAGGCTTCGGCGGGGTTGTACTTCATGATGACGCGGAAATTGGTCAGCATCAGGAAGCCGGGGCCTTCGGCGCCGGCGGGCGCCAGCAGATAGGCCTTTTCGCCGCCGCGCGGGAACGGCTGGCCGTTCGGGCGGCGGACGCCGAGCTCTTCCCATCGCGCCAGCGTCAGCATCTGCTTGCGGTCGGCCTTCATGTAGTCGAAGCCGCGCGGCACCGCGACCTCGTAGCCCCAGGTCTGGCCGCTCTGCCAGCCGTCCTTCTTGAGGTTGTTGGCGGTCGAGGCGATCAGGTCGGCGGGATTGTCGACGACGTCGCGGCGGCCGTCGCCGTCGGCGTCGACGGCGAAGCGCTTGAACGCGGTCGGCATGAACTGCGTCGGGCCGAACGCGCCGGCCCACGAGCCGCGCAACTGCTCGGGACGCAGATCGCCGCGATGCAGGATCTCCAACGCGGTGAGGAATTCGTCCTTGAAGTAGTTTTGGCGGCGGCCGACGCAGGCCAGCGTCGCGGTCGAGTTCAGCACATAGCGGTCGCCCATCTGGGTCGAGTAGTTCGACTCGATGCCCCAGATCGACGCAATGATGTAGCGGTCGACGCCATACGCGCGCTCCACCGCGTCGAATTGCGGCTTGTATTGCGCCAGGATCTCGCGGCCCCGCGCCATCCTGTTGTCGTTCACCAGGATGTCGAGATACTCCCAGATCGCCTTGGTGAATTCCGGCTGCGAATCCATCAGGTCCATCAGCCGCAGATCGGGCGACAGCCCCGCGGTGAAGCGCGCGAAGCTGTCGCGCGAGATGCCGCGGCGCTGAGCGTCCGGCCAGAAGCCGGCGACGCAATTGTCGAAATTGGCGGCGGCCTCGCGGATCGCCTGCGCGGTCATCGTCGGATGGCCGGAGCCGCCGTCCTCGCCGCTCCACGGCGGCGCAGCGCTGCTGCCTTGCTGCGAAGCGGGCTTTTGCGGGCCGACATTGGCGGGCTGCGGCGCATTCGGCGCGGCGCTCTTGCCGCCGAACAGATTGAACACGTCGAACGGGTTCTGCGCCTGCGCGGCGCCCGTGTGCAGCACGGCGCCGAGTACGGCCATCCCTGCGACCCGCGCTAGCCTGTTGCCAGTTTCCGTCATGCTCGGTCCGATCCCGCTTGCTCGATAGAGCCCCCGCGGTCAGGAGGCCTCGTCATGGTTTCGATCAGCTTAACAAGGCGTTGTTTTGGCGTCGGCGGTGCGGTGGCGGACCGGGTTCTCGCGGCCCGCCATCCGCCTTGACCGCCGGGCCGTTCCCGGATGGAGATGCCGGAAGATCAAGTCTCACTGGCGCCACGCAATGCTCGGCATTCACGATTTCTGGCTGTTCGTCGCCTCCGGGCTGCTGCTCAATGTCACGCCCGGGCCGGACACCGCCTTCATCCTCGGTCGCGGGCTTCAATTCGGTTGGCGCGGCGGTGCTGCGGCGGCGCTCGGCGTCAGCGCCGGCTGCCTGGTGCACGTCACGGCGGCGGCGGTCGGACTGTCGGCGCTGCTGATGGCCTCGACGCTGGCCTTCACCGCCGTCAAGCTGATCGGCGCAGCCTATCTGGTCTGGCTCGGAATCGGCATGCTGCTGTCGCGCGCGACCAGCTTTGCGGCGGCGTCGGACGATGCGCCGACGCTGCGGCACGCGCAGGTGTTCCGCCAGGGCATGCTGACCAACGCGCTCAACCCGAAAGTGGCGCTGTTCTTCCTGGCCTTCCTGCCGCAATTCGTCGATGCCGAGGCGCCTCACAAGGCGCTGGCGTTCCTGGTGCTCGGGCTGATCTTCGTCGCCAACGGCACGCTGTATTGCCTGGCGCTGGCGGCGTTCGCGGCGCGGGCGTCGGATCGGCTGCGCCGCTCCGGCCGGGTGCTGCAATGGATCAATCGCGGGCTCGGCGCGCTGTTCGTGGCGCTCGGCCTGCGCGTCGCGCTGATGCAGGCGCGCTGACCGCGCATCAGCCGAACATCTTCACCAGCGTCTCGGCGGACAGATAGCAGCCGAGCCCGATGATCGAGATCAGAAACCAGCGCCGGAACACGTCGGGGTGCATGCGCGTTCGCACCGCCTGGCCGGCGAACATGCCGGCGAAGGCGGCGACCAGCGCGACCCCGCCGGGCAGCGCGGTGGCGACCGACAGCAGTCCGGCGTCGGTGAGGTTGAACGCCAGCGCCAGCGTCGCCGTGGTGAAGAACACGCCGAGCGCCTGCACCAGCTCGTCCTTCTCCATCCCGATCGCCTGCATGAAGGGCATCGACGGGATCACCTGCACGCCGGTCGCGGCCGAGACCACGCCGGTGACCAGCCCGACCGGGCCGCCGACCCATTTCTCGTGCGCGCGGGAGACATGGAAGCGCATCTTGCTCAGCCCGAGTAGGCCGTAGATCACCAGCAGCCCGCCCAGCACCAGCGTGCCGTAGCGCGCATAGGGGCCGGTCATCAGTCCGGAGCCGAGCCGGATGCCGATCACGGTGCCGAGCATCAGCGGCCACAGCCGGCGGATGATGTCGCGCAGATAGGGTCCGGCGAAGGTCTGCCAGATGTTGGTGACGATCGCCGGCACGATCACGATCGCGATCGCCTGCGCCGGCGGCATGATCACCGCGAGCAGGCCGATCGACACCGTCGGCAGGCCGAGGCCGATGACGCCCTTGACGAAGCCGGCGAAGGCAAACACGGCGGCGATGAGGAGAAGAAGCGGATCGGGCATCGCGGTACATTGACGCAATGGGTAGCCGGGCACAATGTGGAGGCTCCAGAGTCAGCCTTCGCTATATCCGAAGGCAGCGGGGACGCCATGCGGTTCGACCTGGTCGACCTTCAGTTGTTCGTCGCGGTCGTGGAGGCGCGCAGCATCACGGGCGGCGCGGCGCGGGCGCATCTGGCGCTGGCCTCGGCGAGCGCTCGGATCCGCGGGCTGGAGCAGGCGCTCGGTGTGACGCTGCTGCGCCGCGGCCGCCGCGGCGTGGCGCCGACGGCGGCGGGTGAGAGCCTGTTCGGCCACGCCCGGGTGGTGCTGCAGGACGTCGAGGTGATGCGCGGCGATCTGGCCGCCCATGCGCGGGGCCTGAAGGCCAGCGTCCATCTGCTCGCCAACACCGCCAGCCTTTCGGAGCATCTGCCGAAGACGCTGGCTGAATTTCTGGCTGCGCATCCCGATTTCAACGTCGAGGTCGAGGAACGCGAAAGCGCCGAGATCGTCGCGGCGATCGCGGCCGGCGCCGCGGAAGTCGGCATCGCGGTCGACACCGCGGTGCCGGACACGCTGGAGCGCTTTGCGTTCTGCGACGATCGCCTGGTGCTGGTGCTGCCGCCGCACGATCCGCTGGCGCAGCGCCGCGGCATCCGTTTGGCCGAGGTGCTGCAGCGGGATTTCGTCGGGCTTTCCGGGCCGAACGCATTGCACGCGCACGTCGCCGCGCAGGCGGCGCGGCTCGGCGCGCGGCTGCGGTTTCGCGCCCGATTGCGGGATTTCGCCGGCCTGTGCCAGCTGGTCGAGGCCGGGGTCGGCGTTGCGGTGATGCCGGAGACCGCGGTCAGAGCCAACGCCAGAACCATGCGGATTCGGGCGGTGCGGCTGCTGGACGAATGGGCCAGCCGCAAGCTGGTGATCTGCGCCCGCAGCCTGAAGGCGCTGCCACGGCCGGCGCAGCAGCTGGTCGCGCATCTGCGCCGCTCGGCGCCGCCCTGACCGCCGGTGCTCAGCCGTTGAGGATCTTCATCGCGGCCTCGTGGACGCGCTTGTCGCCGGCGGCGACGATGCGGCCGCCGTTCTGCGCCGGCTGGCCTTCCCAGGTGGTGATGACGCCGCCCGCGCCGGTGACGATCGGGATCAGCGCCGCGACGTCGTAGGGCTTCAGTTCGGTCTCGATCACCAGATCGAGCTGGCCCGCCGCCAGCATGCAATAGGCATAGCAGTCGCCGCCGAACCGGGTCAGCCGGGTCTCGGCCTGCACCCGCTCGAAGGTGGCGCGGTCGGTGTCGTTCATCAGCAGCGGCGAGGTGGTGAACAGCGTCGCGTCCTTCAGCGTCGCGCAGCGCCGCACCGTCAGGCGGCGCTCGCCGGACGGGCCCTTGTACGATGCCGAACCATTGTCCCCGGTGAAGCGCTCGCCGATGAAGGGCTGATGCATCATGCCGTAGACCGGCGTTCCCTTGTGCAGCAGCGCGATCAGCGTGCCCCACACCGGAAAGCCGGCGATGAAGGATTTGGTGCCGTCGATCGGATCGAGCACCCAGACGTAATCGGCGTCCTCGCGCTCGTTGCCGAATTCCTCGCCGACGATGCCGTGCTGCGGGAAGCTCGCCTTGATCAGCCGGCGCATCACCGCCTCGCCGGCGCGGTCGGCCTCGGTCACCGGATCGAAGTCGCGTCCCGGCTGCTTGTTGTCGATCGTCAGCGAGGTGCGAAAGAACGGCAGGATGGTGTCGCCGGACGACGTTGCGAGGCGTCCGATAAAGGCGGCGAAATCGATGACCGTCACGGGCGTTCCTTGTCAGTCTGGGGTTACACTGCACGAGGTCCTAGGCTTGCCTGAAACCCCGCCCGTCCGCCTCACTTATTATGGCTGCTGAGCCGCGGTCCAGAGGTTGAACCATCCTTCGCACGCGCCATTCACATTTTTCGGATGGCATTGCGATCGGTTCGTTTTAGGCCGGCTTGGCGGCCGCAACAGCAGCTGGAACCCATGCTGTTTTGTCGCAGGCGGAACGCGGGAATCGATTTTATCTCATTGATTTGGCTCAAAGAAATTGAGCGTCCCCAAGTGCGTATCTGGTGCTCTGACATGCGTTTTTTGCATGGAAAACGGCGCGAAAACACTTGCGCTTTGTGCGCCGCGGTCGCACATTGTTGCGGTGCGGTAGCGCCTCGCGCTATCGCTGCCCTCCTTGGGCGTTTCCTCCCTAGACTTGGGCCGCTTGCCATCGCAAGCGGCCCTTTTTTCTTTTGGCCTTTTGCGCGCCGCGCGACTGTCAGCGAGTCTTGTCAGTCCGCGCTTCGTCGGCCAGCGCCTCGTCGGCATGTGTCGTCGCCGCCATGCCGGCCGGCGCCATCAGTCTGCATCACCGGCCCGCGCATGATGCTTGTTACTCTGCAGCGGTCTGCAACGGTCCGAGATCGGCCTGCGGAATCGTGGCGAGCGCGTCGGCCAGCACGGTGAAATCCTCGGCGACCCGCTCGAAGCGCTCGCTGCGCTGGCGCAACCGTTCGTCCATATAGATCGCGCGGTTGAGTTCGACCTGCACGGCGTGCAGGCCGTTCGACGGGTCGCCATAGTGCTCGGTGATGAAGCCGCCCGCATAGGGCTTGTTGCGGCCGACCGAATAGCCTCGCGCCGCCAACGTTTCCTCGACCAAAGCGGGAATCAGCGGCGCGCAGCTGGTGCCGTAGCGGTCGCCGATCACGATGTCGGGCCGTCGCGGCTCGTCACGGGCGACGCCGACCGACGGCATCGAATGGCAATCGACCAGGATCACCGTGCCCCAGCTCTGGTGCGCCTTGTTCACCAGCCGGCGCAGCGCGCGATGATACGGCTTGTACAGCGTCTCGATCCGGCCGAGCGCCTCGTCGACCGGAATCCGCTCGCGATAGATCTCCTGGCCGTCGCCGACCATGCGCGGAATCGTGCCGAGCCCCCCGGCGACCCGCATCGAGCGGGTGTTGGCGAAACTCGGCAGCCGGCCGTGGAACATGCGGGGATCGAGTTCGTAGGGTTCGCGATTGACGTCGATATAGGACCGCGGAAAATGCACCCGGACCACCGGAAAGCCGCGGTCGTAAAGATGGTCGATCAACTCGTCCATGAACGAGTCCTCGGAGCGCCGCAGCGCCTCGAGGTCGATCCGGGAAGCGTCGAGGAAGGCGTCCGGATACACCGAACCGGAATGCGGCGAATTGAAAATGATCGGAGCACGCCAGACCGCCGGCTCGGCGATCGCAAAGGCCGGCGAGAATTCGTCGTCGAAGCCGGTCATCGTTGTCCGTCGTCCGTCAAATCGCCGACCTCCGGCTCGCCACAACCCTGCGGTGATATCTTGAACGATTGTCGGCGTTCGCTCCGGTCGTGCCAAGCAAAATCATTCCAAGCCGGGGCTAACGGGCGTCGTCGCGGAAAGTGCCGCGGATTGTTGCTTCGCCGGGGGATCGGGCGCAGAATCGATTTGACCTGCGAAAGGCCCGCGGCGGAAACTTCACCCGAAATTTACCGAGACGCCGTCTAACTGAATCGTAGTTCTCCGATCCGGATTGAAGCCAGCCCCATGCACAAGATTCTCCTCGCCGAAGACGACAACGACATGCGCCGGTTCCTGGTGAAGGCGCTGGAAAACGCCGGATTTCAGGTGTCCTCCTTCGACAACGGCATGTCGGCCTATCAGCGGTTGCGCGAAGAGCCCTTCGAGATGCTGCTGACCGACATCGTGATGCCGGAGATGGACGGCATCGAACTGGCTCGGCGCGCTTCGGAACTCGACCCCGACATCAAGATCATGTTCATCACCGGTTTTGCCGCGGTGGCGCTGAATTCGGATTCGGAAGCGCCGAAAAACGCCAAGGTCCTGTCCAAGCCCGTGCATCTGCGCGAATTGGTCAGCGAAGTGAACAAGATGTTGGCCGCCTAATTCCTTCTTTCGCGTCCTTGCCTAGCTCCTCAGGAGCCGATATAGGGACGCGTCCCGACTTCGACGGCGTTTAGGGCGCGTAGCTCAGCGGGAGAG
Organism: Rhodopseudomonas palustris HaA2; assembly: GCF_000013365.1. NCBI lineage: Bacteria > Pseudomonadati > Pseudomonadota > Alphaproteobacteria > Hyphomicrobiales > Nitrobacteraceae > Rhodopseudomonas > Rhodopseudomonas palustris. The sequence goes on along the minus strand of NC_007778.1, from coordinate 5,102,667 downwards.
CACCTCGTTGACATCGAGGGGGTCACAGGTTCGATCCCTGTCGCGCCCACCATCCCTGCCGGAATCCTCTGGCGGGACTGCCGTCTCATCCCCGGCCGACGATTCGGACGCAGACCCACCGATCCTCCGCTTGCGTGGTCATCTGCCCGGTTCGGCCGCGCTTCCGGCGCGGTAGCGCAGCCCGTCGATCAGCAGGCCGACCATGCGGCGCGTATGCGCCGGGTCGCCGCCGGGTGCCGAGGTGCAGAGCTGCGCCACCGCCTTCAGCAGATCGAACGGTTCGATGTCGCGCCGGATCTCGCCGGCCGCACCGGCCGCATCCAGCAGCGCCTGCAGCGCCGGCCGTAGCTTCTGCTCGAAATAGGCCGGCAGGCTGTCATAGGCCGGGTCGCCCGAATACAGCGCCGCGGCGAGCCCGCGTTTGGTGGCCACGAAGTCGACATAGCGTTGCATCCAGAGGCTGAGCGCTTCGAACGGCGCATGCGACGCGGCCAGCTCCGCTGCCGCCCCCGCGCAGGCATCGACCCCGTTGCGAAACACCGCGACGATCAGGTCCGACCGCTGTGGGAAGTGGCGATACAGCGTGCCGATGCCGACGCCGGCCTTCTCGGCGATCTCCCGCACCGGCGCTTCCACCCCGGAGGTCGCAAACACCGTCAGCGCCGCGTCGAGCAGCGTCTTCAGATTGCGCTGCGCATCCGCGCGGACCCGCCGCGGCGTGCCTTTCGGCGGCGGCTTTTCGGACACGAGAATACCTCTTGATAAACGGAACAATGTTCCGTATAAGGAGTTGCCGGTCCGTTATCTCACATCGATGCCTGCCGGGCTACGCAGCATCGGTGCCAGCAACCCAGGCCCAGAACCAATAAGCCGCTTCGCGGTTAGCGCTTTCTCCGTCCCGTGCAGCGATGCGGCGGATGCCGCCGGCTGCGCCTTTGTATCAAAACATCCTCGAAGGAGACCACATGACCGCCGATCGAAGTGCTGCTTCAGCCGGATCGATCCGGATCAATGGAGTCGACTGCCCGGTCCCGTCCGATCCCCGCGTCTCCCTGCTCGACCTGCTGCGCGAGACCCTGCATCTCCACGGCACCAAGAAGGGCTGCAACCAGGGCGCCTGCGGCGCCTGCACCGTGCTGGTCGACGGCGAGCGCATCGTCTCGTGCCTGACGCTCGCCGTGCAATATGCGGGGCGCGGCGTCACGACGATCGAGGGCCTCGCCGACGACCACGGGCTGCATCGGTTGCAGCAGGCCTTCATCGATCATGACGGCTTTCAGTGCGGCTATTGCACGCCGGGCCAGATCTGCTCCGCAATCGGCATGGCGGCCGAGCTGAAGCGCGGCCTGCCGAGCCACGTCACGCAGGACCTCGGCAGCGAACACATGGCGTTCAGCCACGACGAAGTCCGCGAGCGGATGAGCGGCAATCTGTGCCGCTGCGGCGCGCACAACGGCATCATCGATGCGATCAGCGAAACCTATGCGGAGGCTGCGGAATGACTCCTTTCGATTATTCCCGGGCCGGCGATGTCGCCGAAGCGCTGCGGGCCGGCGCCGGCGTGCAGACCAAGTTTCTCGGCGGCGGCACCAATCTGATCGACCTGATGCGGGAAACGATCGAGCGCCCGGCGGCGCTGGTCGATATCACCGGTCTGCCGGCCGAGATCACCGCGCGCGACGACGGCGGCCTGCTGATCGGCGCGGCGGTGCGCAACACCGCGCTGGCCGAGCACCGCGCCGTGCGGACGCGCTATCCGATGCTGTCGCGCGCCATTCTGGCGGGCGCCTCGGCGCAGATCCGCAACATGGCGACGGTCGGCGGCAATCTGCTGCAGCGGACGCGCTGCGCTTACTTCTACGACGATGCCGGCTCGCGCTGTAACAAGCGCCAACCGGGGCAAGGCTGCGATGCCATCGACGGCTTCAACCGCAACCACGCCATCCTCGGCGCGTCGGAGTCGTGCGTGGCGACGCATCCGTCGGACATGTGCGTGGCGCTCGCCGCGCTCGATGCGGTGGTGCATCTCGCCGGCAGCGGCGGCCAGCGCACGTTGCCGTTCAACGACGTCCATCGGCTGCCGGGCGATCGGCCGGACCTCGAAACCATGCTGCGGCCCGGCGAACTGATCACCGCGATCGAACTGCCGGCGCAGCCGATCGCGGCGCGCTCGACCTATCGCAAGGTGCGCGACCGCTCGAGCTACGCGTTCGCGCTGGTCTCGGTCGCGGCCGCGGTGGAGGTCGAGCGCGGCAGCGTCAAGGATTTGCGGCTGGCGCTCGGCGGCGTCGCGCACAAGCCGTGGCGCGCGCACAAGGCCGAGCAGGCGCTGCGCGGCGGTCCCGCCACGGTCGAGGCGTTTCGCGCCGCGGCCGAGGCCGAACTCGCCGACGCCGTGCCGCTTCGCGACAACGGCTTCAAGATCGAACTGGCAAAGCGCACCATTATTGCCGTGCTCGGCGAACTGGCAGGAGTGGCCCGATGAGGATCGCGGAAGAAACCAAGCAGGCCATGCGCGGCGCGATGCAAGGCGCGATGGAGAAGGTGATCGCGCTGGCGCCCGACAGCTGGATGCCGGGCGGCCAGCCCGATCCGCTGATCCTCAGCAAGCACGGCCAGATCGGCGCCTCGGTGCCGCGCGTCGACGGTCCGCTGAAAGTCCGCGGCGCGGCACCTTTCGCGGCCGAGTTCGCGCTCGACGGCATGGTCTATGCCGCGCTGAAATTCAGCACCGTGCCGAAAGGCCGGATCGCGTCGCTCGAGACCACGCAGGCGGAGGCGGCCCCCGGCGTCGTCGCGGTGATGACCCATCGCAACGCCCCGCGCATGGCGCCGATGCCGATGTTCATGACCGCCGAAAAAGCCGGCGGGAGCGACGAACTGCCGATCATGCAGGACGATCGGATCTACTGGAACGGGCAGCCGGTCGCGGTGGTGGTCGCCGAGACTCAGGAGCAGGCGGACTACGCCGTTTCGCTGATCCGCGCCACTTACGAATCCGACGCGGCCATCACCAGCTTCGCGACCGCCAAACGCAAAGGCACCGAGCCTGCCCTGTTCATGGGGCAGCCGCTGAAGGTGGAAAAGGGATCGGCCGACGCGGCGTTCAAGGCCTCGGCCGCCAAGGTCGACGAGACCTACACCACGCCGCGGCACAATCACAATGCGATCGAGCCGCACGCCGCCACGGTGACGTGGGACGGCGATCGGCTGATCGTGCACGATGCCTCGCAGGCGGTGTCGCACACCGCGTGGTCGCTGGGCCAAGTGTTCGGCATCGCCGAGGATCAGGTGCGTGTGACGTCGCCCTTCGTCGGCGGCGGTTTCGGCGGCAAGTGCCTGTGGCAGCATCAGGTGCTGGGCGCGGCAGCCTCGAAGCTTGCCGGCCGCCCGGTCCGGATCGCGCTTTCGCGCGAGGGCGTCTATCGCCTGATCGGCGGCCGCACGCTGACCGAGCAGCGCGTCGCCCTCGGCGCCGATCCGGACGGCCGCTTCAACGCCATCATCCACACCGGCGCGGTGGCGATGAGCAACCACAGCGTGATGCCTGAGCCGTTCATCCTGCCGACGATGTCGAGCTATGGTTCGCCGAACATCAAGCTGGACGTCCAGGTGGCGCGGCTCGACATGCTCGCCAACACCTTCATGCGGGCGCCTGGCGAATCCGTCGGCACCTTCGCGCTGGAATCCGCGATCGATGAGCTGGCGGTGGCGCTCGGCATGGACCCGGTCGAACTGCGCATCCTGAACCAGCCGGACGAGGACCCATTGAAAGGCACGCCGTTCTCGTCGCGACACATCGCCGAGGCGTGGCGCGCCGGCGCCGAGCGGTTCGGCTGGTCGAAACGCAACCCGACCGCCGCCAGCGTGCGCGACGGCGAATGGCTGGTCGGCACGGGCTGCGCCACCGCGACCTATCCGTATCACCGGATGCCGGGCGGGGCGGCGCGGATCACGCTGACGCGTGACGGCGCGGCCAAGGTCGAGGTCGCGGCGCACGAGATGGGAATGGGCACCGCCACCGCCCACACCCAGGTCGTTGCCGAACGCCTTGGGCTCACGCGCGATCAGGTGAGCTTCGCCTATGGCGACTCGCTGATGCCCGGCGTCGTGCTCGCCGGCGGCTCGCAGCAGACCGCCTCGATCGGCGCCTCGGTGATCGCCGCGCATCACGTGCTGATCGCCGAGCTGCTCAAGCTCGCCGGCAACGACTCGCCGCTGGCGGGGCTGGGCGCCGACGAGGTCGGCACGGTGAATGGCGGCCTCGCCAAGCTCGACGATCCGTCGCGGCACGAGAGCTACGTCTCGATCCTCACCCGCTCGGGCCGCGATCACGTCGCCGTCGAAGGCAGCGCCTCGGCGCCGCTCGAGACCCAGCATTGGTCGATGCATTCGTTCGGCGCGCTGTTCTGCGAGGTCGGCGTCAACAGCGTCACCGGCGAAGTCCGGGTCCGGCGTTTTCTCGGATCGTATGATTGCGGCCGCATCCTCAATCCGAAGACCGCGGCGAGCCAGTTCCGCGGCGGCATCATCATGGGCCTCGGCCTGGCGCTGATGGAGGAGACCCAGCTCGACGACCGCAACGGCCGGGTGATGAATCCGAGCTTCGGCGATTATCACGTCCCGGTGCATCTCGATGTGCCGGCGATCGACGTGATCTGGACCGACATTCCGGATCCGCGCGCCCCGATGGGCGCCCGCGGCATCGGCGAGATCGGCATCACCGGCGTCGGCGCCGCCGTCGCCAACGCGGTCTTCAACGCCACCGGCAAGCGCGTGCGCGATCTGCCGGTCACGCTCGACAAGTTGCTGTGAGCTGCGGGTCGGCGGCGAGGCCCGCCGGTCCGAAAACGTCGACGCCGACGTCGAACGGCCTCCCGAGCGGGAGGCCGTTTGTCGAGAGCGGATCGATTGCAGCGGGGCGTCGTTGCCCCGGACCTTCAGTCTGCGTCGGGCGGCGTGACGCCGGTGCAATCGCGGCATTGCCGCTTGCCGTGGGTGGCGATGCTGAGGCTCTTGCAGACCAGCCGCTTGGCCATCACCTGCAGCGGGCTGCGGGCGAGCTGAAGCATGAAATACATCTCGATCATTCGTCCATCTCCGAAGGTCGTTCGGAGATGGGGGCGGCGGGGGGTGCGTAGAAGTGCCGCAGGCGGCGGAGCTGCCATGCAGAATTAGATGCATCTGCATTAAAAGCGGCGGGGCGGCCCGGCGCCGTCGACATCCTCGCTGAACCGGTGCGACCGGGCGATCAGCAGGTCGAGAAAGCATCGGGCCCGCAGCGACATCCATTGCGTGTCGGCATAGACCGCATTCAACGGCAGCGCCGGAACGGCGAATTCCGGCAGCACGATCTCCATCTCGCCACTTCGCACCGCATCGGCGGCACTCCACGCCGGCAGAATGGCGACGCCGAGATTCTGCAGCACCGCCTGCTTCATCGCATCGGCGTCGTCGACCATAATGGAGGCGGAGATTTGCACGACATGGCGCCCCAGCTCGGAGTCGAAGGCCCATTGGTTGGCCGGCGACAGCCGCGCGTAGGCGATGCAATGCAGGTTCTTCAGATCGCCGGGGAGCTGCGGCTGCGGCTGCCGGCGCAGATAGGCCGGCGTCGCCACCAGGAAACGCCGCACCAGGCCGATCCGCCGCGCCTTGAGTGAGCTGGACTCCAGATCACCGATCCGCAACGCCAGTTCGATGCCGTCCTCGACCAGATTGACGGTCTGTTCGCTGAACCGGATGTCGACCTTCACCTGCGGATAGTCGCGCAGATATTGCTCGATCACCGGCATGATGTAGTGCCGGCCGAACGACGACGGCACGCCCAGCCGCAACATCCCGGTCGGCACCGCCGGCGCCTCCGCGATGCTCGCCCGCGCCATCTCGATACAGCTCAGCGCCTGCCGTGCCAGGTCGTAGATGCGGTGGGCCTCCCGGGTCGGCGTCAGCTTGCGGGTGTTGCGCATGAATAGCTGCGAGCCGAATTCCTTCTCGAGCAATGCGATCCGCTTGCTGACAGCCGGCTGGCCGAGACCGAGCTCTTTGGCGGCGCCGGAGAAACTGCCGCCTTCCATCGTCTTCACGAACGCTCTGAGGCAATCGAGACGATCCATCGATCATTCCTGAGTGGAATAAATCATATCCTGTTCATTCCGTAGACGCCCGTCAAGGCCGCTCCTACGCTGCGATCAACCAGAACAACAACTCATCCAAGGGAGGCTGACATGAAGCGGACGATCGGAATCATCGGGGCCGGCGTGGGCGGCCTGCATCTGGCCCTGTACCTGCAGAAACACGGCGTCGACGCCGTCATCATCACCGATCGCGAGCCGTCCGACTATCGTGACAGTCGCCTGCTCAATACCGTGGCGCACCATCACGTCACCCTCGCGCGCGAGCACTATCTCGGCATCGATCAGTGGTCGGCCGCCGAGCTGCACTACACGTATCACGACCACGTCTTCAATTTTCCCGAGCCGTTGCGATTTCGCGGCGACTTCAGCAGGCCGAGCCGCGCGGTGGACTACCGCGTCTATCTGCCGGTGCTGATGGAGGAATTCATGCGCCGCGGCGGCAAGATCGAATGCCGCAGGATCGAGGAAGACGATATCCCGGCGCTGGTCGATCGCTTCGAGCTGCTGGTGGTGTCGACCGGCAAGGGCGGCTTCGGGCAGTTGTTTCCGTATCGTCCGGATCTCACGCCCTACACCCAGCCGCAACGTCGCCTCTGTGTCGGGCTGTACAAGGGCGTCCGGCAGAACAACCCGATGAATGTCACGCTGTCGGTCTCACCCGGCCACGGCGAGATGATCGTGATTCCGACCCTGACCTTCGACGGCATCGCCACCGCGCTGCTGATGGAGAATGTGCCGGGCGGCGATCTCGAAGACCTCGCGACGCTCGACTATGCGAAGAACCGGGCGCATTTCCTGGACACGTTGCTGGCGAAGCTCGAGAAACATCACCCGACGACGTTCGACCGGATCGACACCGCGCGCTTCGACCTCGCGCAGGAGCAGGATCTGCTGCAGGGCGGCGTGGTGCCGACGGTGCGCAACACCACGTTCGAATTTCCCGACGGCAAATGTGCGATCGCGCTCGGCGACGTTCATTCGGTGGTCGACCCGATGATGGGGCAGGGCGCCAACATGGCTTCTTACGCCGCCTTCGTGCTCGGCGAGGAGATCGTCGCCAGCGAGGTACTGGATGTCCGCTTCTGCGAGAAGGTCGATCTGAAACGGCAGGACCGTGTGCTCGCGGCGTCGCGCTGGACCAATCTGATGCTGGCGCCGCCGTCGCCATCGCTCGGTGCGCTGCTCGGCACGATGGGCCAGAACAAGGCGCTGGCCGACGAATTCACCGAGAATTTCAACTATCCGGAAGTGCAGTGGGACCGGATTTCGACCCCGCGACGGATCGAGGCCTGGATCGCGCGTGCCAGCTCCGAGCGCGCGCAGCAGCCGCAGGCGGCGTGAGTGGTGTGGGCTTAAACCCCGTCATTGCGAGGAGCGAAGCGACGAAGCAATCCAGCTCGGTGCACTGCGCTGGATTGCTTCGCTTCGCTCGCAATGACGGAGAGAGAGTTGATGGAGAAGACCAATGCATTGCCTCACCGTACTGTATCCGCCGCCGGACGATCCGGCCCGCTTCAAGGATTACTACGTCAAGATTCACGTGCCGCTGGCGAAGCAATTGCCCGGGCTGGGATCCTGCGCCTACGGCTTCCCGGCGCCGCTCGGGCCCGGCGATGCGCCGTTCTGTGTGTTCACCGCGTTGTTCGATAGCGCCGAGGCGATGGGGCAGGCGCTGCAATCGGAGATCGGCGCCAAGGTCGCCGCCGACGTGCCGAACTACTCGCCGAAGGGTGCGCAGCTGATGCACTATGCGGTGGAGGGCTGAGCGATGCCGCGCGCCGATCCGGAGCGGTTTCGCGCGGCGGCGTCACGCTTCGCCACCGGCGTGACGGTGATCACGGCGCTCGACCGAGACGGCGAGGTCTGCGGCATGACGGTGAACAGCTTCGTCACCGTGACGCTGTCGCCGCCGACGGTGCTGTTCCTGGCGAAGCCCGGCCGTACCCGGGCGGCGATCACGGCGAGCGGCCGCTACGGCGTCAACGTGCTGGCGGACACCGCGGCAGCGCTGTCCAGCCACTTCGCCGGCCGCGGCGCTGCCCGCCACGACCTTCGCTACGAATGGACCGACGCGCTGCCGCGGCTGCCCGACTGTCTCGCCTTCTTCGCCTGCAGCCTGGTGCGACAGATCGAGCTCGGCGATCATCTGATGCTGATCGCCGAGGTCACCGCCTGCGATCATCGCGACGACGCACCGCTGGTGTTCTTCGGCAGCCGCTATCACGCCGGCGCCGGTGTGCCGGCGCTCGACGCCTGACCGGCCCGGCTGGGTGCGGCGCGCGGGATCGCGCACCGCGCCCGTCGCGGCCGATCAGCCGTGCAGCTTGATCGCGGTCTCGGCGATGGTCTTGCCCTGATAGCGCGCGCCGGCGAGTTCGTTGGCGCTCGGCTGCCGCGCGCCGTCGCCGCCGGTCAGCGTGGTCGCGCCGTAAGGGGCGCCGCCGGTGATTTCGCCGAGCGTCATCTGGCCCTGGAAGCCGTAATTGAGGCCGACCACCACCATGCCGAAATGCAGCAGGTTGGTGATGATCGAGAACAGTGTGGTTTCCTGGCCGCCGTGCTGGGTCGCGGTCGAGGTGAAGGCGCCACCGACCTTGCCGTTCAGCGCGCCCTTCGCCCACAGCCCGCCGGCCTGATCGAGGAAGTTCGCCATCTGCGACGCCATCCGGCCGAACCGGGTGCCGGTGCCGACGATGATCGCGTCGTAATTGGCGAGATCGTCGATGGTCGCGACCGGCGCGGCCTGGTCGAGCTTGTAGTACGACGCCTTGGCGACGTCCGGCGGCACCAGCTCGGGGACGCGCTTGATATCGACCGTCGCGCCGGCCTCGCGCGCGCCTTCCGCGACCGCATTGGCCATCGTCTCGATGTGGCCGTAAGCCGAGTAGTAAAGAACCAGAACCTTCGCCATGGGAGTCTCCGTTGGGGTGGGGATGGGTGGGGAGTCGTCGAGTTGTTAGTCAGCCGTCATGGCCGGGCTTGACCCGGCCATCCATCTCCTTCGTCAGGACTCTCTTGCGAAGAAGGATGGATGCGCGGGTCAAGCCCGCGCATGACCTGAGGGAAGCGATGCGACGCCATGCCAACGCACGGCGCCGCTTCGGGTTTGCGGCTGCAGCCTTACGCCGCGTCGACCAGCACCAGCTCGGCGTCTTCGAGCGCGGTGATCGTCAGCCTGGCTTCGTTGCGGATCGCGGCGCCGTCGCGGGCATCGACACGGACGCCGTTGACCTCGACGCTGCCCGCCGCCGGCACCAGATAGAGATGCCGGCTGGCGTCGGCGTCGTATTCGGCGCTCTCGCCGGCCTTCAGCGTGGTGGCGAGCACCCGCGCATCGGCCCGGATCGGCAGTGCGTCATGGTCGCCCTTGAGGCCGGAGGCGATGGTGACGAGCTTGCCGGAGCGGTCGGCCTTCGGGAACGGCTTGGAACCCCAGGTCGGCTGGCCGCCGGCCTGCGTCGGCTCGATCCAGATCTGGAAGATCCGGGTGGTCTCGGGCTCCAGATTGTATTCCGAATGCCGCACGCCCGAGCCTGCGCTCATCACCTGCACGTCGCCGGCCTCGGTGCGGCCGCGGTTGCCGAGCGAATCCTCGTGGGTGATGGCGCCGTCGCGGACATAGGTGATGATCTCCATGTCGCGATGCGGGTGCGGCGGAAAGCCGGTGTTGGGAGCGATCTCGTCGTCGTTCCAGACCCGCAGGGCGCCGTGGCCCATTTTGGCAGGGTCGTAATAGCTCGCGAACGAGAAGTGATGCCGCGCCTTGAGCCAGCCGTGGTCGGCGCCGCCGAGCTTGTTGAAGGGTCGAACTTCGATCATGGGAAATCTCCCGTGTTTGGCGCCGTCATCGGGCGCCGGTGAGGTGTTGGGTATTGGAATAGTGGCTCGCTTGCATTTCAGAAATAGAAATGATTGAAACTAATTGTTTCCAATAACGTCCTAATGCGAGCTGAGGCATGACCAAGCTGCCGGATTTCGAAGCGCTGGCGATCTTCGCCAAGGTCGTCGAGTTGCGATCCTTTGCGGCCACCGCGGCCGAGCTGGCGCTGTCCAAGGCGACGGTGTCGAAGGCGGTGACGCGGCTCGAGGCGCGGCTCGGCGCCCGGCTGTTCAATCGGACGTCGCGGCGGCTGGCGCTCACCGACGCCGGCCAGCGGCTGGCCGAGCGCGCCGCGCAATTGCTCGCCGACGGCGAGGCGGCGGAAAGCGAGGCGCTGGCGCAGTCGGCCGCGCCGCGCGGCCTGGTGCGGCTGGCGGTGCCGATGACCTTCGGCGTCAAGGTGATCGCGCCGCTGCTGCCGGACTTCCTCGCCGCCTATCCCGAGGTCTCGATCGACCTGCATCTGTCGGATGCGATGGTCGATCTGATCGGCGAGGGCTTCGACGCAGGCGTGCGGATCGCCTCATTGCCGGATTCGTCGCTGGTGGCGCGGCGGCTGTGCGCGATGCCGCGCTACACGGTGGCATCGAAGGCCTATCTGGCGCAGCACGGCCGCCCGACGCATCCGATGCATCTCGCCGCGCATCGCTGCTTCGGCTACGCCTATTTGTCGACGCCGAATGTCTGGACCTACACCAATGCGGAAGGCGAACAGGCGTCGGTGCGGCCGTCCGGCCCGCTCCGTGTCAACAATGGCGAGGCGGTGCTGCCGGCGGTGATCGCGGGGCTCGGCATCGCCGATCTGCCGGAGTTCATCGTCGGCGACGCCATCGCTGCCGGCGCGGTCGAGGTGATCCTGCAGGGCTGGCACCAGCGCGAAGGCTCGGTGCATCTGGTGATGCCGCCCGGCGGCCCCCGGCCGGCGCGGGTCGAGGTGCTGGCGGCGTTCCTGGCCGACCGGCTGGGGCCGAAGCGCCGCCTCCCGAGCTGAGCGCGCGCGTGCTGGCGCGACGCGCTCAGTTCAGATTGACGTTGAACTCGTAGGATTTCTCCGGCCCGACCAGGGTGAATTTCAGCGCCGCGCCTTCGGCATGCGCGCCCGAAGGCAGACCTTCGAGGGGAAAGGTGAAGCGTTGCACGCCCTCCGGTGCATTCGGACTCCGTTTCGGGATCGGCAGCGCCCAGTCCGGCGTCGGGCCTTCGACGAACAGGCGGACCTCGTTCGCCGGAGGCGCGACGACATCGACCCACACTTCGGTATCGCCGCGCAACACCACGTCGCGGATCGTCAGCGGATTGGGATCGCCGACATTGGCCGGTACCGGAACGGTGTCGAGCGCCGCGGCGAGCGCGCTGTCCTGCGTACTCGCCACGTTGTTGAAGGCGAGTTCGGCACTGGCTTCGACCGGAACGCACAGCTTCTCGCACACCGCGTAGCTGATCGCGGCGCGCAGCGTCACCGGCTTGTCGGCATTCTTCGCCACAATGCGCAGCGGCAGCACGACATGCGACTCGTAGCCGAGCGACGTGCCGCCCGCACCGTCGGGGAAGGCCGTCGGCGCCGGCCACAGGATCGTCACCGCCTCGACATTGTCGGACTTGGAGAAGTCGAACCGCGGCGGCACGCCGGAATCGCCCGGGGTGCGCCAATAGGTCTTCCAGCCCGGCTGCAACTGGAACGCAATTCCACCCAGCAGCACCGCGCCGCTGCGCGACCCGGCGAGCAGCCGCACGGCGGAATAGGGTTCATTGATCCACGGCGAGGCGTCGTCGGCGCGCGCGCCGGCGCAGACGACGAGGAGAGCGGTGAGCAGGGCCGCGCGGAGCGGAACGATTGCGATCATGTGACGTATTTACGCACTGGGACCAGGAAGAACCACTGAATTGGCCGTGATTCGGCGGCCAGCCTGCGGCGACTGGTTGATTGACAGGATGCGCACCCAATATCAGGATAATGATGCAACGCGAGGATCCCTGATGGTGACTAAGTCCAAAAGACCCAAGTCAGGCGATAGATCGGGCCGAGAGCCCGGCAACGCGGGGCCGATCGAGCAGGGCGACTATCTCGACGGTCAGTTGCTGATCGCGATGCCGGTGATGGAAGACGAGCGCTTCGCGCGGTCGGTGATCTACATCTGCGCGCATTCCTCGGAAGGCGCGATGGGCATCATCGTCAATCGCCCCGCCGGCAGCATCGATTTTCCCGAATTGCTGGTGCAACTCGACATCGTCGAGAAGCCCGAGCAGATCAAGCTGCCGGATCACGCCGAGTCCATGAAGGTGTTGCGGGGCGGGCCGGTGGAAACCGGCCGCGGCTTCGTGCTGCATTCGAGCGACTTCTTCATCAAGGACGCGACCCTGCCGATCGATGACGGCATTTCTCTGACCGCGACCGTCGACATCCTCCGGGCGATCGCCAGCGGCGCCGGCCCGAAGCACGCCATCCTGGCGCTCGGCTATGCCGGCTGGGCGCCGGGCCAGCTCGAGACCGAGATCCAGGACAATGGCTGGCTGCATTGCGACGCCGACGCGGATTTGGTGTTCGGCAACGACATCGAAGAGAAATACGACCGCGCGCTGCACAAGCTCGGCATCGAGCCGGGCATGCTGTCGGCCGAAGCCGGCCACGCTTAAAGTGTCTTCGAGGCAACTGCATTTATATTGCGACCAATCGGTGCACCATTTCAGAATCAGCTCTGACGTAATGACTCGTCTTCGACTCTATCCGGCTAGTGCGGGAAACGCCCGCCATAGCTTCGACCATCGAGGCGGACAGGATGATCGAGTTCGAAGAACATAGTGTATGCATATGAGATATGGGACGAAAATCCCGTAAGATCGTTGTGGGCGATGACTTCAAAGACCACGCTTGTCGGGTCATTGTATCCAAATCCCGGCGCAATTAGCCATGATGACCCCATAGTTTCCAAGCCAAGACGGGCATACTTCGAACGTGTGTTCAAAAATCCGATCAGTCTCTCAGAGACCGAAAGACGTTCAACGGAAAATGCGAGTCCCCATTCTCCACGCATCATTCCCCTTGGAGCCAATGGCCGCTCAATTGCTGCTGGAGGAGAATCTTGTGATAGATTGATCGGTCCCTCTATCTGTTGAAGTCTGTTTTGCAGCCGAAGTCCGATTCGAAAATCGTCAAGAAATACAATCCGATTTTCATCCGCTACTATACGCAGATCACCGAGTTCCATGAGTCTGTTCAATCTTTCAGAATTACATAGACGCATTGGAATTCCTCATGCCGCCCATTTGTTCGATGCATCTGCTATGTCCCAATATACGAGTCGATAATCTGCGAGTATCCCTGATGACAACACGAAGGCACTCGTTTTCTGCCGATTGAAGCGATACTGAAAAACCAACTGTCCCATCTCAAAAACGCGCTTAAATGCATTGAACGGGAAGCTAGCGAACCTTGGGCGAAGAGCCGACGTGTATCCGTGCTGCAGGAGCCAAGTGCGAGTGCGGGCTTCGCTGTCCGCGGATCCTCGGAAGTCGGCTCCAAAGCTGGGGAGAACATTTTGGCAGATGCTATGTAGTCGCGATTTTGTCCTCTCTTCCATTGAGACTGTTGAGAGCACTTCTATCGAAAAATTGTGAGCTCTGATGTGGGAATATTGAGCTGGGTGCATCGGTAGTCCATAGCAAACGAATTCTGGGATCGTATCGCCTCGCTGTAGATCGCTAGCATCAAAACCGGGGCCAAGGATCTCCGCGCGCCAGCATCCATCGCCATCGACGCCCAAGTTGATTGTGGTCAAATTTGTCAAGCGATTCGTTGGTTCTAGCGCAATAACGCCCCTTCCGGCTGTAAGCAATTGAGTCGTATATTCAGCAGCTTGGTCGAGGGAATAGCTATTACCCCCCCGCACGTATGATGCATTTTCCTTCCGCCTGTCTGTTCTTATCATGACTCGACTGTTCCCGATTACTTGGGAAAAATGTTGAAGCACGCCCCTTACCCCGGGAGTGGAAGGGATGATTTGATCCGGGTCTAGGAGCACTGCATTCAGCGTGGTTCCGCCCAAGCTGCGAAGCAAGCACATCGTATTCCACTTTGGGTAACGGTCGGCTTCGGCTTGGCAAAGGAGTTGATCGAGACTCAGAGTTTGCAACAACATGTGAGCATTCCCGACAAGCTTTTAAGCACTTCGGCGCCGCAAGTTATTCAAATCTTGAGGGAGAAGCATTTTGCATGCGAGCTTTGTCCGGACCATACGATCGACAAATGCATGCTCGCGCCAATTGAAATAGGGGCTAATGCCAAGGAGGTCTGCACATACGCGCCTAACAAATTGTCGGCCAAACTTGTGTGTTGCGCGCCAAAACTCGTAACGACCTCGATCGGTAGATAGCATTATATAGGGATCGCCGCGATAATTCTCGAAAGCGGCTGTGTCGCCGCAGACCGAAGGCTCGGCTCCAGCTTCCAGGAAAGCATTCCGGACCGCCGAACAGCGTTTCCCCATTGGGATCAGATGCAGATGGGCATGGTCGCAACAACCTGCGCCAAGATCGCAACTATCGGCGGCGCCATGCTCTGCAATGATAAAATCGCCGTACAATTGAGCGAGTCGCTCACGCGCATCTTCGGCTAAAGCCAAGCCCGCCTGCCTCTCGCCATGAGGGAGCGATGCATACGATACGGCATGCTTTCTTGGCAAAACGAGGCTGTACCCGTCAACGAAGCAGCCGATGGTGGGCATCACTACAAATCCATCTCGCTCGCAAGAAATCCTCGATTTCTCAGTCAGCGGACGTCTGAACTCCTCGCAAAAATCGCACATGACCAGATCTCGCTCTGTCGTTGTGACAAGCGAAATCTGCCGCTGAATGATCTTAGTGAAAAGGTTGGATTATCTGTCTTTGAGGCACCGATTGACGATAATTGGTCGAAAATGTTATAAACACAACCAATCGATTAGGACGGTTCCAATGGCAAAGGCGAATCCTGGAGTCGGTTCGGGCCGTTCCGCGCAACGTAGTCAGGTAACCTCCCTGGATACCTTTGTGAGAGACGAGCGTAATGCCGAGCTGTTCAAAATAACGCTTGAGCAACTCCGGCTCCTATACGTACTGGGCTCTGCCGGATCAATCTCTCAGGTGACGAAGCAGCTCCAGCCCAAGCACCAGTCTAGCGTTGTGAAATCATTGGAAAGCTTGCGAAATCACACCAGCACAATCCTAAAGTCTGAGCTATTCGACCGCAAGGCCGGAAGGGGGAGAAACCCCCTCACACCAGCTGGACGAGCTGCATTTGAGCTCGCGGAAAGCAGCTTGCTGGCTCTCAAAGAGTTTACGGAAAAGGTAACATCTGACGGCCGCTTCGTTGTCCACGTTGGGCTCACGACGTTCTTGCTGAATCTAGTCAAAGGGCTTGTTCCCCGATTGCATAGTGAGCGCCAGAGCTTCGAAAGCCGTCTTGTTCACTTGCGTACGGGAAAGCTAGAAGAAAGCGTCCTCAAACGCGAGGTCGACTGTGCATTCGGGGGCCGAACAGTAAAAATTGGTGAGTCTTCTGTGCAGGAAGTCGGGCTCAAAGTCAGAACAATAAGAGAAGATACGTTTGGATTTATGCTAAACTACACAACTAATAACGACCAGCTTACGATCAAAGATATATTTGCCGAGAGAATCCCGCTCATACTTCCAACTTCTGGAGTAGTCTTCGATTTCGTCCGCGAGAATCTCGGTGTTTCCAGTGTTGCCGAAATTCAGCAGCAAATAAATGTTGTGGAATGGTGCGATGACGTTCATTTCGCTTTCGAGATTATGCGCCTTAGGTTGCATGATGCTGGAATGTTTGTTTTGAAAGGAGTGTACGATGGCCACTTCCAGCGGTTTTACGATTCAGCGAATGGCGATGCGCCATTGACACGCTACTTTAGCCTCGCCGATGTGCAACACAAGAGTATGGTAACGTTTATGACCAACGAAGAGTTCGTCGCGTCGTTGTCAAAAGAACACCCGGTTAGGCAGTGCATTGCGGTAATAGATAGCTGGCTTGACAATGTTCAGCTTGACGCGGTTCAATGAACTTTGTTTGGCAAAATCTGCGTAAGCGTGGGCAGAACAAAGCCGCAATTCGATCACTGGAACGATTGGTCTCGTCGCCCTCCGCGGACTTGGTGTTGTTGCAGGAGACTTTTGCTCGACGTATACTTGAGATTGATCGTCTTGCTCATACTGTGCCAATTTACGTGTCGCGCGATTTGTCTGCATTTGTGGGGCCGGCCATCGGCAATGTTGCAGTATTCTGTGATGAGCCATTTGTTCTTGGCTTAACCCTCAATGCGCTTACGGTGTTGAACGTGCACCTTTCAGCATACCAGGGCGCCAAACGAAGCCAGCAGCTCGAGTGCATGCTTAGGCTTCTGGACAAATCAATCAATAACAATATCGTCATAGGTGGAGATTTCAATCTTGCTCCGTATGATCGTGATGGACTGTTCAACGGGGCCTTTAGTTCTTGGACACTTGATAGTGAACGTCGCGTACTCCGAGAGCTTATGAAGCGTCATGGCCTCTTTGACGTCTTGGGTGAAAGCCCACCGCAAGAGTTCACAATTGAGCGACATCTACGCGGGGGGTTGGTCCAATTCCGATGTGATTTTATTCTTTGCTCAGAGGCGCTACGATCGTCAGCGCAAGCGAGTTATATTCACGAGGCGAGGACGGGCTCGTGGGCATTCACTGACCACAGCGGAATGCGGTTGTCCTTGGAGACGAGAAAATGAATCGGAAGCAGTTCGACCTATTTGACGCCGCGCCGATTGACTATCGAAGGCCGCTTCAGCCGGCGCGGACTGCTATGCAGCGAAAAGAGGCTTCACCGGTGGCGCGGGAGCTGTTGTCTTCAGGTACTTTGCAGCAGTTTAATGTACGCACGATTCTCGATTTTGGCTGTGGAGTAGGTCAGGATGTAGCCTTTTACAGAGCTCATGGTTTAGTAGCTGCAGGTTATGATCCTCATCCTCAATTTGGCTTCGAAGAAGCACCTGTTGGCGAGTATGACCTCGTTTCTTGCCTTTTCGTTTTGAATGTGATCGCTGACGATATGGAGCGCCGCCAGCTGTGTGCGAAGCTTTTCGCTCATGCGCGAGATGGCGGTCTCCTGGTGGTAGCGGCACGGTCGCCGAGGGCGATAGAGCAGGAGGCCCATCGCAAAGGGTGGGTGAGGTTCCGTGATGGCTATCTTTCTTCACCGAAGAGGGGGACATTCCAACGTGGAATTTCGGAAGGGGAGATTCGAGCTTGCTTTGGAAGTGTTCCGTTGGTGTTACAAAGTAGTCCATTCTCAGTCCGGCCGGATGTCAGTGTGCTTGTATTTAGGAAGACAGCCACTGGCAAAACGAAATATTAAGTGAGGAATGCTTAGTGGCATTGGGGGGAAATTGTCCATGATCCTCAGCTCGCGGCTTCCAGACGTTCTTCCGTCAGCAGCCGCATCGCGGCGTCGGCGTCCATCGGCTCGCCGAAGGCGAAGCCCTGGGCGTATTCGCAGCCGAGCTGATACAATTCGACCGCGTCCGAATCCGTCTCGGCGCCTTCCGCCACCACGTCCATGCCGAGATCGTGCGCCAGCGCGATGATCGATTTCAGGATCACCGGGCGGGTGCCGCGGCTGGTGGTGCGGACGAACGACTGATCGATCTTGATGGTGTCGAACGGGAAGCGCTGCAGATAGGCCAGCGACGAATGGCCGGTGCCGAAATCGTCGAGCGACAGGCCGGTGCCGAGTTCGCGAATCCGCGTCAGCATCTGGGCGGCGTGCTCCGGATTTTCCATCACCAGCGATTCGGTGAGTTCGAGCTTCAGCGTGCCGCGGGCGATCGAGGAGCGCGACAGCACGGTGCGGATGTCGTGGAGCAGGTCGTGGCGCAGCAATTGCCGCGACGACACGTTGACGCTGGCGAAGATCGGCTCGCGCGCGCGCATCGCGCGCTGCCAGATCGCGAGCTGCTTGGCGGTCTGGTCCATCACGAACAGCCCGAGCTCGACGATCAGTCCGATCTCCTCGGCGATCGCGATGAATTCGGAGGGCGCCATCCGCCCGAGCTTGGGATGGTCCCAGCGCGCCAGCGCCTCGAAGCCGGCGACCGAGCGATCCTCCAGCCGCACGATCGGCTGATACAGGATGGTGATCTCCTGCCGCTCGATGGCGCGGCGGAGTTCGGATTCCAGCGTCAGGCGATCGGATTTGCGTGCGCGCATCGCCGGCTTGTAGACGTCGATGCGGTCGCCGCCGATCCGCTTGGAGTGATACATCGCCAGCTCGGCGTCCTTGATGATCTCGTCCGAGAGCTGGGTCTGCGGGTCGCTCAAGGCCAGCCCGATCGAGGCGGTGAGGAAGATCTCGCGGTCGTTGAAAGCGATCGGCGCCTTGATGGTCTTGCGGATGGTCTCGGCGAAGGCGGTGATCTTGGCGGGGTCCTGCTCCGACAGCAGGATCAGGCCGAACTGGTCGCCGGCGATCCGCGCCAGCGTGTCCTGCGGCTTGAGGATGCGGGTGAGACGGCGCGCCAGAGTCAGCAAGATGGAATCGCCGACCGCGATGCCGACGGAATCATTGACCTGCTTGAAGCGGTCGAGGTCGATCACCATCAGGGTCGGCCGCAGCGTCGGCATCGTCTTGGCGAAATTCGCCACCGCGCCGAGCCGGTCCATGAACAGCTTGCGGTTCGGCAGGCCGGTGAGATTGTCGTGCACCGAATCGTGCAGCATCCGTTCTTCGGCGTTCTTGGCCTCGGTGACGTCGGTCAGCGTGCCGACCACGCGGGTGACTTCGCCGTCGGCGCCGACCACCGGCCGCGCCTTCAGGGCGAACCACATGAAGTGCCCGTCCGGCGTGCGCAGCCGGAAATGCTGGGTCAGCCGGCCGCGGCGCTGGTCGAGCACCGAGTCGAGCGCGGCGCGAAAACGGTCCTGATCGAGCGGATGCAGCACTTCCAGCCAGCTCGCCGCCGAGCCTTCCAGCGCGCCGCGCTTCAGGCCCAGCAGCGCCTCGGTCTCCGGACTGGTGAACACCTTGTCGGCGGAGACGTCCCAGTCCCAGATGAGGTCGCCGGAGCCGATCAGCGCCAGCGCCCGGCGTTCGACGTCCGACACCACGCCGCCGGTGGCGCCCGAGCCAGCGAAGGCGTGCTGCATCACGGTGAAGCCGATCAGCATCACGATCAGCACCAGGCCGCCGAGCAGCGCCGGGCCGACGATGTCGTTGGTGACCGAGCCCGCGACTGCCATGCCGGACGCGATCACCCAGATCACCAGCAGGAACCAGGTCGGGATCAGCAGCACCGCGCGATCGAAGCCGTGGGTCGACAGATACACCACCAGCCCGAAACCGGCGAAGGCGATCAGCACCAGCGACATCCGCGCGATGCCGGACGCGACCGCGGGGTCGAACAGCGCCAGCCCCACCAGCGAGCCCAGGAAGGCGAGCCAGCCCAGCGTGATGTGCGAGTAGCGCACGTGCCAGCGACTGAGATTGAGATAGGCGAACAGGAACACCAGCAGCGTCGCGGCGAGGATCGCTTCGCCGGAGGCGCGCCACACCCGCTCGGCGCCCGCCGACATGTCGAACACCTTGCTCCAGAACCCGAAGTCGATGCCGATATAGACCAGCACCGCCCACGCCAGCGCCGCGGCGGCGGGGAACATGATGCTGCCCTTGACCACGAACAGGATCGTCAGCACCAGCGCCAGCAGGCCGGAGATGCCGATCACGATGCCATGGTACAGCGTGAACGAGTTGACCTTGTCCTTGTAGGCCTCGGGTTCCCATAGATACAGCTGCGGCAGCTTGTCGGTGCGCAATTCGGCGACGAAGGTGATCACCGAACCGGGGTCGAGCGTGACGCGGAAGATGTCGGCGGTGCCGGAGTCCTGACGTTCGGGGCGGTCGCCGGTCGAGGGTGTGATGGTCGCGATCCGCGACAGGCCGAGGTCGGGCCAGAACAGGCCGGACGACACCATCCGGTAATGCGGCGCGACGATCAGGCGGTCGAGCTGATCGTCGGTGTTGTTGGCGAGCGCGAACACCACCCAGTTCTGGCCGCCCTCGCGGGCGCGGACCTCGACGCGGCGGACGATGCCGTCGCTGCCCGGCGCGGTGGAGATCTGGATGCGGTCGGTGTCGCTGCGCTGGTGGTCGAGCACGCCAGTGAGGTCGATCGCCGGCGCGTCGCTGCGGACGCTGACGGCGTCGAGCGCATGTGCCTGCGGGGCGGCCGCAATCATCATCAAGCCGAGCGCCAGAAGCGCAAGGCATCGGGTCAGACGCAAGTCAGTTCTCCGCGTTCACACCGGTCTGGAAGCGCGGCCCCCGCGCGTGTCCGACGACGGATAAATGACATGAAACCCGGAGAAAACATAGGCGTAACAACCGGGGACCGATTCAGACCGTCAACACAATTTTGCCAATATGTTGGCTGGTCTCCATCCGCCGGTGGGCGGCGGCGGCGTCTTGCAACGCGAAGGTGCCGTCGATCAGCGGCTTGATCCGGCCTTCGGCGAGCAGCGGCATCACCCTGGTCTCGATCGCGGCGACCATCGCGGCCTTGTCGGCATTGCTGCGCGGCCGCAGCGTCGAACCGGTGTGGTGCAGCCGCTTGATCATCAGCTTGGTGAAATTCACCGTGGTCTTGGCGCCGCCGAGGAACGCAATCTGGACGATCCGGCCGTCCATTGCGGCGGCATCGTAATTGCGCTCGATGTAGTCGCCGCCGACCATGTCGAGGATCACGTCGGCGCCCTTGCCGCTGGTCGTTTCCTTGACGGCTGCGACGAAATCCTCGGTCTTGTAGTTGATCGCCCGGGTGGCGCCGAGTTTCAGGCAGGCCTCGGCCTTGTCGGGCGCGCCGACGGTGGCGATCACCTTGGCGCCAAATGCGACCGCGAGCTGGATCGCCATCGTGCCGATGCCGGACGAGCCGCCATGCACCAGCAGGGTTTCGCCGGGCTGCAGCGCGCCGCGCTCGAACACGTTGTGCCACACCGTCATCAGCGTCTCCGGCGTGGCGCCGGCCTCGATCATCGAGAAGCCGGCCGGCACCGTCATCGCCTGGGCATCCTGCGCGATGCAATATTCGGCATAGCCGCCGCCGGCGACCAGCGACATCACCTTGTCGCCGAGCTTGTGCCGGGTCGCGCCGTCGCCGATCGCCACCACCTCGCCGGCGATCTCCAGGCCGGGCAGGTCGCTGGCGCCGGGCGGCGGCGGATAGCTGCCGGAGCGCTGTGCCACATCGGGACGGTTGACCCCGGCCGCCGCGACCTTGACCAGGATTTCACCGGGGCCGGGCGTGGGCACGGCGCGCGTTTCCGGCAGCAGCACCTCGGGTCCGCCGGGCTTGCTGATCCCGATCACGGTCATTTGCGAAGGGACCGGTTCCATGATTTGTCCTTGGCTGGCGGGGTGGCGGGTGCCATCTGATGAGACAGCCTGATTAGACAGCCGCGGCGCGGCTGGCAACCGGACCGGATCACGAACGGCGTGAGGGACGCGATGGCGATCGAGGACGACGACAAGCCGAGCAGGAAAATCAGTCACGAGATCGGGCAGGATCTGTCGCTGCTGTCGGTCGAAGAACTCGCCTCGAGGGTCGGGCTGCTTCAGGAGGAGGTCGCCCGGCTGCAGGCGGCGATGACGATGAAGCGCGCCACCCGCGAAGCCGCCGACCGTTTCTTCAAGGCCTGAGCGCCGCCTGCCGCCTCGACCGAACTAACAGCCGTGGCCGGATGCCGCGGGTGATGCGGCTGCGCCGCGTCGCCGATTGTCTCGTTGTGGCACAGCGCTTGCGCGCGTGGCGCATGGCGAATGCTTTGTCAACAAAGTCGCTCATTTACGAGCGATTAAGCTTTCCGGTGTATTACTTCGATTGTCCATCTTTGGACCGAGTGGCTCCTGTCCACTCTGTTTTGACGCCTCCCTGTTATCAACTTCAAAGCCGCCGGAAACGGCGGCTCTTTTTTGCGCTTTTTTAACCCTGTCACGGGGTCGTCACCCGCCGTGGTGATCATCCGGGCGCCGCCGGCGTTAACCGTTGCAAGCGCGCGCGCTGGACTCCCGGCGTCGCCCGCGCAATGATTTGTTCATCATAAGTCGGCGTCTGAGCCGGCGGCGTAATCGATAGCGTGAGGCGTCTACCATGTCGGAAGTTTCGCAGAGCGAAGCCCCGCTCGTCGTTCTGAGCGAACGGCTCACCAATTCGGCGGCCTTCACCGCGCTGTTCCGCGAGGGGATGGATCTCGTCGAGGAAACCGCCGCCTATCTCGACGGCGATGGCCGCGCCGAGGCCAAGATGCTCGAACGCACGGTCAGCCTGACCTACGCCACCGAGAGCATGCGGCTGACCACGCGGCTGATGCAGCTCGCATCCTGGCTGCTGCTGCACCGGGCGGTGAAGGAAGGCGAAATGACGCTGATCCAGGCCAACCGGGAGAAGTCCAAGGTCAAGCTGTCGGCCGCCGATCCCGGCGCACCGGACATGCTGGAGCGGCTGCCCGAGCAATTGCAGTCGCTGATCGCCCGGTCGATGAGCCTGCAGGCGCGGATTCGGCGGCTCGATGCCTCGATGCACCTGCCGCCGCCGTCGGAGCGGGCCGCGATCGGGAACCCGCTGGTGCCGCAATTGAACATGCTCAAGGCGGCGTTCGAGCGCTGAGCCGGACGGCCCGCGCTGTCGAAGCGCCCCTTCGCAAACGCAAAACGCCCCGCAAGCTGCGGGGCGTTTTCGATTCCTGGGTTCGATTCCTGGGGCCGGATGGCGAGGCCGAAGCCGCGCGACCATCAATCTTTTTTGAGAAAGCCCGAAAATTTCTTCTGGAAGCGCGAGACGCGGCCGCCGCGGTCGAGCACCTGCTGGGTGCCGCCGGTCCACGCCGGATGCGAGCGGGGGTCGATATCGAGGTTCAGCTTGTCGCCTTCCTTGCCCCAGGTCGATCGCGTCTGATATTCGGTGCCGTCGGTCATGACGACAGTAATGTTATGATAATCCGGGTGAATTTCGGTCTTCATGGGATATCCCTTGCGCGCGATGGCGCCACGGTCGCGATGATGTCGGGCGAATTTGCGCGCTCTATATCGCAGCGGGGCCGGTAAGACAAGGTTTCGACGTGGTCAGGACCTCAATACCGCAATGTCCCGGATTTGCCAGCTGCAGCGGTTGGGGCCTATGTGGGGATCGGCTGGAAAAGCTCTAATTCAACGATGTCGCAGTTCGATTGGCAGTTCCGATGACGACAGCAAGCAAACGGCAGAGCTCAGAGTCCAAGGGGCTGGAGCCCAAGGTGCTGGAGCCGGCCACCTCGGCGATCGCCCTGTCGCTGGATGCGATCGCGGCCACCGAGAATGTCGGGCCGCGCACCGGCACGCTGCGCGCCGACGCCGATGTCAGCGCGGTCGAGGACGTCGCCAGGCGCGGCCGGCTGCGCCCGCTGCTGGCGCTGGCGCCCTACGTCGCGCGCTATCGCGGCCGGGCGCTGATGGCGCTCACCGCGCTGATCGTCGCCGCGCTGACCACGCTGATGGTGCCGCTCGCGGTGCGCCGGCTGATCGATATCGGCTTTTCCGGCGACGGCATCGAGCTGATCAACAGCTACTTCAGCGTGATGCTGATCGTCGTCGGCGTGCTCGCCGTCGCCAGCGCCGCGCGCTATTATCTGGTGATGACGATCGGCGAACGGATCGTCGCCGACGTCCGCCGCGACGTCTTCCGGCATCTCACCGCGCTGTCGCCGTCGTTCTTCGATTCGGCGCGCAGCGGCGAGCTGATCTCGCGCCTCACCGCCGACACCACCCAGATCAAATCCGCGGTCGGCGCCTCGGTGTCGATCGCGCTGCGCAACATCCTGCTGTTCGCCGGCGCCATCACCATGATGGTGATTTCGAGCCCGCGCTTGAGCGGCTTCGTGCTGGCGGCGATTCCGCTGATCGTGATTCCGCTGGTGGCGTTCGGCCGTTGGGTACGGCGGCTGTCGCGCAACGCCCAGGACACGCTGGCGGACGCTTCCGCTTTCGCCTCCGAACTGGTCGGCGCGATGCGCACGGTGCAGGCCTACACCAACGAGCGGCTCGCCAATGCGCGGTTCGGCGCCGAGGTCGAGCAATCCTACGAGGCGGCGCGCAGCTCGACCCAGGCCCGCGCGATCCTCACCGCGATCATCATCTTCATCGTGTTCGCCAGCGTGGTGGCGATCCTGTGGGTCGGCTCCAACGACATCGCCACCGGCACGATCACGCCGGGCCGGCTCGGCCAGTTCATCCTGTACGCGGCGTTCGCCGCCTCCAGCCTCGGCCAGCTCAGTGAAGTCTGGGGCGAAGTCTCCGCCGCATCCGGCGCCGCCGAGCGGCTGTTCGAGATCCTGCGGATCAAGCCGGCGATCGCCGCGCCGGCGAAGCCGCGCCCGCTGCCGGTGCCGGTGCGCGGCGAGGTCACCTTCGACAATGTTTCCTTCGCCTATCCGACGCGCCCG
Source organism: Rhodopseudomonas palustris HaA2 (assembly GCF_000013365.1). NCBI lineage: Bacteria > Pseudomonadati > Pseudomonadota > Alphaproteobacteria > Hyphomicrobiales > Nitrobacteraceae > Rhodopseudomonas > Rhodopseudomonas palustris. The sequence continues at coordinate 5,078,160 of NC_007778.1, read as the reverse complement.
GATCATCTCGCCGTGAACGGTCTGTCGCTGTCGATCAGAGCCGGCGAGAAGGTGGCGATCGTCGGCCCCTCGGGCGCCGGCAAGAGCACGCTGTTTCACCTGCTGCTGCGGTTCTACGACCCCGCCGCCGGCACGATTTCGATCGACGGCGTGCCGATCGCGCAGGCTGATCCGCAGGCGGTGCGCGAGCGGATCGCGCTGGTGCCGCAGGACTCCGTGGTGTTCGCCGCCACCGCGCGCGACAACATCCGGTTCGGCCGCGACGACGCCAGCGACGCCGATGTCGAGCGCGCCGCGCAGCAGGCCCACGCCACCGAATTCATCACCCGGCTGCCGAACGGCTTCGAGGCCCAGCTCGGCGAGCGCGGCGTCACGCTGTCGGGCGGCCAGCGCCAGCGCATCGCCATCGCCCGCGCCATCCTGCGCGACGCGCCGCTGTTGCTGCTCGACGAGGCGACCTCGTCGCTCGACGCCGAAAGCGAGACGCTGGTGCAGACCGCGCTGCAGGGACTGATGCGTGACCGCACCACGCTGGTGATCGCGCATCGGCTGGCCACCGTGCTGTCCTGCGACCGCATCCTGGTGATGGAAAACGGCCGCATCGTCGAACAAGGCACCCACGCCCAGCTCGTCGCCCGCGGCGGCCTCTACGCGCGGCTGGCCAAGCTGCAATTCGAGGCGGCGTAGTCGTAACCCTCTCCCCTTGTGGGAGAGGGTGGCTTCGCAAAGCGAAGCCGGGTGAGGGGGTGCCGCAAGCACGGCATTCGAGGCACCCCTCATCCGTCGCAGGCTCCGCCTGCGCCACCTTCTCCCACAAGGGGAGAAGGGAAGAGGACCAGCCGATTACTTGGAGCGCAGCCTCACAGACCGTGCTTGTGATGAGGCCAGCCTAGCAATTCTCGGCTGCTCACGGCGCCCACCGCATGTTCAGCACCGGCCGGGCCGAGGAGTTCACCTCCTCGCCGGTGGTGATGAAACCGGCGCGCTGGTAGAATTTGAGCGCGCGAACATTGTCGGCGTTGACCTTGAGGGTGACTTCGCGCGGTGACAGCCGCTTGGCCTCGTCGACCAGTGCGGCAGCGAGGCCTGTGCCCCATTGCTCCGGGCCGACCACGAGCTGATCGAGATAGCCCGAGGCATCAATGGTGACGAAGCCGGTCAGCGCGCCGTCCTGTTCGGCGACGACGATCGCGGCTTGGGGGACCAACTCGCCGCGCCAGCGCGCGCGCCACCAGTCGACACGCTTGTCGAAATCGATCGCCGGATAAGCCAGCTGCCAGGTACGGTGCCACAGGTCGATCGCGGCGTCTTCGTCGGCGTCGCGATAGGGGCGGAGGGTGAAGGGCGTCATATGTGCACAATCGTCATGCCCGGACTTGATCCGGGCATCCATCTTCTTCGAAATCATTTCCCGTGATGGATGGCCGGGTCAAGCCCGGCCATGACGGCTGATAGGTGCCAATGCCATTCACCGCTCCGTCAGCTTCAGCTCGATGCGGCGGTTGCGGCGGTAGGCCTCATCTGTGTTGGCGGTGTCGAGCGGCTGGAATTCGGCGAAGCCGGCGGCGACCAGGCGCTGCGCCGGGACGCCGAGCGACACCAGATACTGCACCACCGAGATCGCGCGCGCGCTCGACAGCTCCCAGTTCGATTTGAACACGCCGGTGATCGGCCGCCGGTCGGTGTGGCCGTCGACGCGCAGCACCCAGGGGATCTCCGACGGGATCTTCTTGTCGAGTTCGGTCAGCGCGGCGGCGAGCTTGTCGAGTTCGGCGCGGCCTTCGGGCAGCAGCAGCGCCTGTCCGGTGTCGAAGAACACTTCCGACTGGAACACGAAGCGGTCGCCGACGATGCGGATGTCGGGGCGGTCGCCAAGGATCGCGCGCAGCCGGCCGAAGAATTCCGAGCGATAGCGCGACAGCTCCTGCACCCGCTGCGCCAGCGCCAGATTCAGCCGCTGGCCGAGATCGGCGATCCTGCCCTGCGATTCCTTGTCGCGCCTTTCGGTGGCCTCCAGCGCCTCTTCCAGCGCCGCGAGCTGGCGGCGCAGCGCCGAGATCTGCTGGTTCAGCACCTCGACCTGCGCCAGCGCCCGGGCCGAAAGCTGCTTCTCCGATTCCAGCGCCTTGCCGAGTTCGCCGGCGCGGCCGGCGGCGTCGCTGCCGGCGCCGGCGAGGCCGTCATACAGTCCCTTGACGCGGTCGCGCTCGCTCTGCGCCGCGGACAGGCCGGCGCGGACTTGCGACAGCTGCTCCTCGATATCAAGTTTGCCGAGCTTCTCCAGCGACAACAGATCGTTGAGCTGCGCGATCCGGGCGTTGAGCTCCTGCAGCGCCTTGTCCTTGCCGGTGACCTCCTGCGACAGGAAGAATTGCACCACCAGAAACACCGACAGCAGAAACACGATGCCGAGGATCAGCGTCGACAGCGCGTCGACGAATCCCGGCCAGTAGTTGAACCCTGTCTCCTGCCGCCGTCCGCGGGCCAGCGCCATTAATGAGCTCCTGTGAGCCGCAGCTCCGCAACGACGGCAGCGCGCTCCCTCTCCCCGCGCGCGGGGAGAGGGGTGGGGTGAGGGGGCGTCTCCGCGAGTCTGAGCCGCTCGGCCTCGGCGAGGCGCCCCCTCACACGGATCGCATCTGGCGATGCGATCCGACCTCTCCCCGCACGCGGGGAGAGGTGAGGCACCGCACGCGGGGAGAGGTGAGGCGCGCGCCGTTCGCGCACCGCCGCCATCAGTTCTTCTCCCGCTGGCGCACCATCGCGGTCAGCAGGTCCTTGATCTCGCGGTTCTGCTCGCCCTGGGCGTCGGCCCATTCGCGGATCATCTGCTGCTCGTTGCGCATATGGGCGACGAGATTCTGAATCGCGTCGGCGAGGTTGGCCATCGCCGCGGTGGTGGCGCGGTTGGCACCGCCGTCCTCCAGCGTCAGCCGCAGCCGTTCGATTGCGTTCTGCAGATCGCCGCTGCCGGCGATGCCGCCGTCGGCGGTGGCGCCGCGCACGGTCGAGGCCAGCCAGTCCTCGAGGTCGGTATAGAACCGGTTCTGCGCCTGGCTCGATTGCAGATCGAGGAAGCCGAGCACCAGCGAGCCGGCGAGGCCGAACAGCGACGACGAGAACGAGATGCCCATGCCGCCGAGCGGCGCGGCGAGGCCCTCTTTCAGCGTATCGAACAGCGAGCCGGCGTCGCCGGTCACCTTCAGCCCGCCGATCACCCCGCCGATCGCGCCGACCGTCTCGATCAGGCCCCAGAACGTGCCGAGCAGGCCCAGAAACACCAAGAGTCCGGTCATGTAGCGCGAGATGTCGCGCGCCTCGTCCAGCCGGGTCGCGATCGAATCCAGCAGATGCCGCATGATCTGCGGCGAGATCGTGATTCGGCCGCTGCGTTCGCCGCCGAGCAGGGCGGCCATCGGCGCCAGCAGCGTCGGCCGCCGCTCGATCGCCAGACCCGGATCGCTGATGCGGAATGTATTGACCCAGGCGACCTCGGGATACAGCCGGATCACCTGCCGGAACGCCAGCACGATGCCGATCAGCAGCACCAGGCAGATCAGACCGTTGAGCCCGGGATTGGCCATGAACGCGGCCATGACCTGCTTGTACAGCACCACCGTGATCAGCGCGCACAGCACCAGAAACACCAGCATCCGCACCAGGAAAATCCGCGGCGACGACAGCTTGGTGAGTTCGATCTCCATCGCCGGGCGGGAAGAGGGGCCAGATGCCATCGCGCGTTCGATCTCCGGTTTGCCGGGAGGGTTGTTTCCATCAATATGGCACAGTGCGACGCGGAAGGAAGGCTCGGCAGCGGTTATCCCGCACCTCCCTGCGCCACGCCGCGCAGCGCGGAACCGGCCGCTGAAACCGGGACTTGAACGATCGCGTATTTGCGGGGAACGTGGCGCGGCGATCAAGGATGATTTGATGACGGTTTTATATCTCGAGGCTCTGGTGGCGATCGGGCTGGCGCTGTCGGCGCTGATGGCGGGCGCCTGGGTGGTGCAGCAGAAGACCGGCAATTCCGGCTGGGTCGACACGATCTGGACGTTCTCGCTCGGCCTGACCGGCGCCGCCGCGTCGCTGTGGTCGGTCGACGGCGCGGAGGCGAATGCGCGGCAATGGCTGGTGGCGGCGCTTGTCGTCGCCTGGTCGGTGCGGCTCGGCTCGCACATTGCCGCGCGCAGCCGGCATATCGGCGATGATCCGCGTTATGCCGCCTTCGCCAAGGATTGGGGCGCCGACGCGCCGAAGAAGATGTTCGTCTTCCTGCAGCAGCAGGCCTACGGCTCGATCCCGCTGGTGTTCGCGATCTTCGTTGCGGCGCGCGCGCCGGCGGGCGACCTGCGGCTGCAGGACTGGCTCGGCATCCTGATTCTCGTGATCGGCATCGCCGGCGAGGGGCTGGCCGATTCGCAACTGAAGGCGTTCCGCCAAAATCCCGCCAACAAGGGCCAGGTCTGCGACGCCGGCCTGTGGGGCTGGTCGCGGCATCCGAACTACTTCTTCGAATGGTTCGGCTGGCTGGCCTATCCGGTGATCGCCATTCCGTTCGCCGATCCGTTGTCCTATCCATGGGGCTACGCCGCGCTGCTGGCGCCGCTGTTCATGTACTGGATCCTGGTGCACCTCACCGGCATTCCGCCGCTGGAGGAGCAGATGCTCAAATCCCGCGGCGAGCGCTACAAGGCGTATCAGGCGCGCACCAGCAAGTTCTTTCCGCTGCCGCCGGGGAACCCCGTGTCGAGAGGTCCTGCAACGTCATGAGTCTGATCTCCTCGATCATCGAGGCCGCCGAACGCGTTCCGCTGCCCGATCCGGTGATCCGCGTCGCGATCAACCGGCTGTGCGCGCGCACGGCGGCCAAGATGGCACGTGGCAACGAGGCCGCCGACGCCGCCTTCGCCCGCGAGATGGCGGCGCGCGCGGTCGCCGAGCACACCGACGCCGCCAACGCCCAGCACTACGAGGTGCCGGCGGCGTTCTTCGGCAAGGTGCTGGGCCCGCACCGCAAATACTCGTCGTGTTTCTATCGGGAAGCCGACACCACGCTGGCGCAGGCCGAAGAGGAAGCGCTGCGGCTGACGATGGACCACGCCGATCTGCGCGACGGCCAGAGCATTCTCGAACTCGGCTGCGGCTGGGGCTCGCTGTCGCTGGCGATGGCGCAACGGTTTCCGTATGCCCGCATCGTCGCCGTGTCGAATTCGGCGTCGCAGCGCAACTACATCGAAGCCGAGGCGATCGCCCGCGACCTGCCGAATCTGCAGGTCGTGACCAGCGACATGAATGTGTTCGAGCCGCACGCGCAGTTCGACCGCATCGTCTCGGTCGAGATGTTCGAGCACATGATGAACTGGCGCAAGCTGTTGACCTGGATCCACGGCTGGTTGAAGCCCGGCGGTCTGTTCTTCATGCATATCTTCACCCACCGCTGCGGCGCCTATCTGTTCGATCGCGCCGACCGCGCGGATTGGATCGCGCAGCATTTTTTCACCGGCGGGGTGATGCCGAGCCACAAGCTGATCCGGCAATATGCCGATCTGTTCAGCGTCGAGGAGCAGTGGCGCTGGAGTGGCCGACACTATCAGCAGACTGCCGAGCACTGGCTCGCCAATTTCGACGCGCACCAGGACGAGATCGAAAAGATCCTGCGCCCGGTCTATGGCGACGACACCGCGCTGTGGATGCGGCGCTGGCGCTGGTTCTTCCTCGCCACCTCCGGCCTGTTCGGCTACGCCGATGGGGACGAATGGGGGGTCAGCCACTACCGGCTGAAGCCGGTGTGAGTCGGTTGTGATGCTGCAATGCGTCCGCACCACTGGAACTGGTCACGACTTGGTGAGTCCGTCGACCCGGTCCACGTTCGCGGCGAAAAACGATTAACGTTCAAATAACTACACGCTATCATCGTGGCGTTCGGAGGGCTCCGCGAGGCGGCAAAATTGATCCGGCGCAATGCCGTCCAGCGGTACTGGCGTCTACCTTTCCGTCACCAAGACAGGAGATGTAGCGTGTATCTCAATTCGCTCGGTTCGTTGGTGTTGTTCCTGACCTGTGCCGTCGCGCCCGCATTGATTGCGTATCTGGTGGTCGACGACATTCGGCAGAGGTTGTTCCGCCGTGCACAACCGCGAAAGCCGGAACCGGTGGTGGCTGCGCCCGCGCCGGTGCGCGCGCGGAGGATCGGTTTGTTTGCTTGGGCGAATAGCTGATCTGACGAGACAGGCGGCGCACCCGCCGCCCACGATCCGGGTGCAAAGCAACAGAAACCACAGTGAGGATGAAGCCTTGACCATTGTTGCATTGATCGCTGCGATCTACGTGCTGGTCGGCCTGATCGGCATCGTCGCCCTGTTCGTCGGTGGACGTGAGATGATGTCCCAGACGGCGCACTGGAAGCGCTTCGACGACGCGCATTACTGGGACGAGACGGCCGAAGACTGGCGCCCCCACGAGCACCTCGCCGTCGCCTCGCAGGCGCGCTGAGGCGCGGCGCACGCGCATCCAAGACCGATGATTTGAAAGATACACCGGCATCCGCCTCGTCAGGCGGGTGCCGGTTTCGTTTCGGAGGTGCTCGCTTCGGAAGGATCGGGCACGAATTCGAGAATATCGCCGGGCTGGCAATCCAGCGCCGCGCAGATCCGCTCCAGCGTATCGAAGCGGATACCCTTCACCTTACCCGACTTCAGCAGCGAAACGTTCTGCTCGGTGATGCCGATGCGCTCGGCCAGTTCTTTCGAACGCATCTTGCGCCGCGCCAGCATCACGTCGAGATTGACCACGATCGCCATCGGTTACACGAAGCTCGCATTCTCGTCGGCGATCCGCGTCGCCTCGCGCATCACAGTCGCGACTGCGATCAGCACGCCGCCGACGATCACCGAGATGTAGTCGTTGCTGGAGAAGGTCAGCACCAGCAGCCGCTGACCCGGCGGGTTGCCGAGCGACAGCACCAGCGCCAACACGGTCGCCGTCAGCGGGCCGAGCGCGCCCTGCGCCGCCACCGCGATGCCGAACCGCTGCAGATGCGTCGCCGTCGCCGCCGTGAAGACGCGCCCACGCGCGAAGTCGCCGAACAGCGCGCGCACGTTCAACAATCCCCACACCAGCACGGCGACCGGCACCGCGATGATGATCGCCGCCAGCGCCTGATTGCCGGCGTCGAGCGGCAGCCGGTTGCCGACGTCGCCGAGCTTCGTCAGCAGCAGGTTGCGGGTCCAGTTCTGGAACACGAAGGCGGCGCCGAGCAGGCCGACGATCAGCACGATGCCACCCGTCGTCACCCATTCCATCGCGCGAGACAGCCGCACCAGGCGGGCCGCGGCCGGGTCATCAGGCGCCATCGAGGCGATCGTGGAAGGGGCTTGCATTGCGGAACTCCATCATCTATTTCGAGATGAAATTATCGTATAACGATAAATTATCATCGTCAAGGTAGGGTCCACTTATGAACATCTCAGCTTTCGCCAGACCGCTCGCCGCTGCTGCCGCCGTCCTGGCGGTCGCTGCGCTGACGGCCTGCAGCTCCGTGCCGGTGACCTCGATGGTCAAGCTGGCGCGCACCGATCTTGCCACGGCCGATCCGGCGGCGCTGCGCATTGCCGTGCGGCTGCCGCAGGGCCTGCGGCCGCGCCGCGTGACGCTGCGGATCGCTGTCGCGGTGGGCGCCGACAAGAGGGAGCAGGCGTTCGTGCTGGCCGATCTCGACGATCCGGCCGAATTGCTGTCGCTGGCGGGCGAAGTGACCAACGACACCATGATCTACGCCTTCCGCATCGCGCCGGCGGACGTGCCGCGCGTGCTGGCGCTGCGGGACGAGATGGCCGCGCACAAGGCGAAGGGTGAGCGCGGCTCGCTGACGCTCGGCGTCGGCGCTGAAGCGTGCCGCATCGGCGCGCTGCCCGCCAAGGCGCTGATCACCAGCTATCTGAAGACCGAGCGCGCCGGCGATTTCTTCCCGCTGACGCGCGACGTCGATCTGCGCAAGGATGTGCCGAAAGAGGCCGCCCCCGAACGCATTCCGCTGTGCGGGTAATGCGCGGGCAGCCTAACCTCTCCCCGCGCGCGGGGAGAGGTCGGCCCGGCGGAGCGTAGCGTAGCCGGGCCGGGTGAGGGGGCGTCTCCGCGCGCCTGAGCGTCTCGAACTGTTGTTTGTAAGTCCCGATGACCGCCATCCGCGCTCGGCCGCGCGGAGACGCCCCCTCATCCCACCCTTCTCCCCGCACGCGGGGAGAAGGAGCAGGCCGTGCATCGAAGGGGCTCATCAGCTCTTCGGACACGTCGGAGGCGTATCATCCGACCATTCCGGCGCGGACAATTGCAGATCGTCGAGGCCGAGCAGGCCGATCGCGCGCAGCGCGATGTGGTCGATCATCTCGCTCAATGAGCGTGGTCGCTGATAGAACGCCGGCGAGATCGGCGCGACGATGCCGCCGATTTCGGTGACCTGCGCCATGGCGCGGATATGGCCCAGATGCAGCGGCGTCTCGCGCAGCATCAGCACCAGCCGGCGGCGTTCCTTGAGCTGCACGTCGGCGGCGCGCACCAGCAGATTGTCGAGATTGCCGGTGGCGATCGCCGACAGCGTGCGGATCGAGCACGGCGCCACGATCATGCCGCTGGTGCGGAACGAGCCCGACGCGATGCTGGCGCCGACATCGTTGAAATCGTGATGGCGGTCGACCAGCTCGAGGGTGTGGTGGAGCGCCTTGTCGCCGACCTCGTAGGCGATGGTCCGCTCGGCCGCCGCCGACACCACGAGATGCAGCTCGCAATCCGTGGTGGCGAGCAGTTCGACGATGCGCAGTCCGACCGCGGCCCCCGATGCGCCGCTGATGCCGACCACGATGCGATGCGGCGTGCTCATCGCAGCAGCCTGCGTTGCGCCAGGGCCGGCGTCGGCGCCGGGGGCAGCCCGAGGCTCGACCACATTGCGTCGACCCGCGCGATCACGTCCTTGTCCATCTCCAGCACCTTGCCCCATTCGCGCTCGGTCTCGGTGCCGATCTTGTTGGTGGCGTCGATGCCCAGCTTGCCGCCGAGCCCGGATTTCGGCGAGGCGAAATCGAGATAGTCGATCGGCGTATCGCTGATCGACAGCATGTCGCGCGAGGTGTCGGCGCGGGTCGACACCGCCCACATCACGTCGGCCCAGTCGCGCACGTCGACGTCGTCGTCGACGATGATCAAAAGCTTGGTGTAGCTGAACTGCGGCAGCATCGACCACAGCCCCATCATCAGCCGCCGCGCCTGGCCGGGATAGCGTTTCTTGATCGAGGCGACCGCAATTCGATAGGAGCACGCCTCCGGCGGCAGCCACAGATCGACGATCTCCGGAAACTGCCGCCGCGCGACGGGGAGGAACACGTCGTTGAACGCCTCGCCGAGCCGCGACGGCTCGTCCGGCGGACGCCCCGTATAGGTCGACAGATAGATCGGACTGCGCCGCATCGTGATCGCGGTGATCCGCATCACCGGGAATTCCTCGACCGCGTTGTAATAGCCGGTGTGGTCGCCATAGGGGCCCTCCGGCGCGGTCTCGGTCGGCGACACGAAGCCTTCCAGCACGATCTCGGCGTCGGCCGGCACGTTCAGCGGAATCCCGACGCAGGGCGTCATGCTCGGGCGGTCGCCGCGCAGCAGCCCGGAGAATTTGATCTCGGAGATATTCTCCGGCAGCGGCAGCACCGCCGACAGGATCATCGCCGGGTCGGCGCCGATCACGATCGCGACCGGCATCTCGCGCCCCTCGGCCTTCCATTGGTGGTGATGCTTGGCGCCGCCGCGATGCGCCAGCCAGCGCATGATGATGCGATCCTTGCCCAGCACCTGGATGCGGTAGACGCCGACATTGTCGGTGCCGGGCGCGCCGGGTGGCGGCCTGGTGAACACCAGCGGCCAGGTGATCAGCGGCGCCGGCTCGCCCGGCCACGGAATCTGGATCGGCAGCCGGCCGAGATCGACCGCGTCCCCGGTCAGCACCACGTCCTGCGCCGGTGCGGTCTTGGCGGTCTTCGGCCGCATCGACAGCGCTGCGCGGGCCATCGGCAATTTGCTCAATGCGTCGGTGAGGCTTTGCGGCGGCGCCGGCTCGCGCATTTCGGCGAGCGCTTCGCCCAGCGCCGACAGATTTTGCGGTTCGATGCCGAGCCCCCACGCCACCCGCTCGACGGTGCCGAACAAATTGACCAGAATCGGCATCTCCGACGGCGTGCCGTCGGCCTTGACCGGATGTTCGATCAGCAGCGCCGGGCCGCCGGCGTGCAGCACGCGGCGATGGATTTCGGTCAGTTCGTGGACCACCGAGACCGGCTTCTTGATCCGGTGCAACTGCCCGCGGGATTCCAGATAGGCGGCGAAAGCGCGGAGGTCCGGAAAGGGCGGTTTGACGCGGCTCAGCATGGTGTCTCCGTGCGGACGCTTCTGGTCAGCACTTGGGATCGGGTCTGTCTTTGATCAGGCGCAAAGAAGTACCGGCGGGACTGGTTAAACGGAAGACTCCTCATAAGGTGGCCCATGTCGGTATCCAATTCGTCCGTCTCCAGGATGCCCGCGCCGCTTGCCCTCGCGACGCGGGTTCTGCCGCTGTTGCCCCTGCAGGTGTTGCTCGGCATTTGCCTGCGGGAGATCCGCAGTCGGCATCCCCGCATCTTCGATCGGCTGGGCTCGCACACCGGCAAGCGCTACGGCCTCGATCCGAGCGATCTGCCGATCGCCTTCGTGCTCGAGCCGCGACGGATGAATCCGCGCGTCACGGTGGTGCGCACGCTGCCGTCGAACATCGACGCGCGCATCGCCGGTCCGCTGTCGGCGCTGATCGGCATGACCGACGGCTCCTATGACGGCGACGCGCTGTTCTTCTCGCGCGACATCGAGATCGACGGCGACATGGAGGCGGTGGTCGCGCTGCGCAATGCGATCGACGATTCGCGGGTCGATTTCCTCAAGGAGTCGGTGGCGTGGTTCGGCCCGCTGGCGACGCCGATCGAGCGGATTCTGCGGAGCATCGTCGGCGCGCAGCCGACCTATCGCGAAGAAATGGGCGTCGGAGGCGGAGGCTAGAGCATGGAACTGATCTGTCCGGCGGGCACGCCCGCGGCGCTGCACGATGCCGTCGCGGTGGGGGCCGATGCGATCTATTGCGGCTTCAACGACGAGACCAATGCGCGCAATTTCCCGGGGCTGAATTTCAGCCGCGAGGAAATGCGCGAGTCGATCGCGCACGCGCATCGCTACGGCGTCAACGTGCTGGTGGCGATTAACACCTTCGCCCGCGCCGGCAATGTCGAGCTGTGGCAGCGCGCGGTCGACGACGCGGTCGAGGCCGAAGCCGATGCGGTGATCCTCGCCGATGTCGGCGTGATGGATTATTGCGCCAGGACCCATCCGCAGCAGCGCCTGCACGTCTCGGTGCAGGCCGCCGCGGCGAACGCGGATTCGATCCGGTTCTATGTCGACAGCTTCAACGCCAAGCGCGTGGTGCTGCCGCGCGTGCTCAGCGTGCAGGAGATCGCCGCGATCACGCGCGAGGTCAAGTGCGAGACCGAAGTGTTCATCTTCGGCGGGCTGTGCGTGATGGAGGAGGGTCGCTGCTCGCTGTCGTCCTACGCCACCGGCAAATCGCCGAACATGGACGGGGTCTGCTCGCCGGCGGGCGCGATCCAGTATCGCGAGGAGAACGGCGCGCTGATCTCGCGGCTCGGCGATTTCACCATCAACAAATTCGCCAAGGGCGAGGCGGCGGCCTATCCGACGCTGTGCAAGGGGCGCTACCAGACCGACGAGGGCTGCGGCTATCTGTTCGAGGACCCGGCTTCGCTCGACGCCACCACGATGCTGCCGGAGCTGCGCGCCGCCGGCGTCGCGGCGCTGAAGATCGAGGGCCGCCAGCGCGGCCGCGCCTATATCGAGCGCGTGGTGAAGACCTTCAAGGAGGTGCTGAGCGCGCTGGACGACGGAAGGCCGTTGCCGGTCGACGCGCTGCGCGGGCTCAGCGAGGGCCAGTCCAACACCACCGGCGCCTACAAGAAGACCTGGCGCTGAGCCACGCGTCGCCGCAGACCTGCAGCGCGACAACAAGGCGCGCAAACGCAGCACCGCCAACTCACAACGAGGCTATTCCCATGCAACTCACGCTCGGACCGGTGCTCTACAACTGGAAGCCGGAGGCATGGCGCGACTTCTATTTCCGCATCGCCGATGAAGCGCCGGTCGACGTCGTGATCGTCGGCGAGGTGGTGTGCTCGAAGCGATCGCCGTTCCTCGAGCCGCACATCCCGGCGGTGGTCGAACGGCTGTCGAATGCCGGCAAGACCGTGCTGATGGGCTCGCTGACGCTGATGTCGCTGCCGCGCGAGCGCAAGGCGATGCTCGAGCTCGCCGGCGACGATCAGTTCACCATGGAAGTCAACGATCTCACCTGTCTGGGGATGCTCGGCGGCAAGCCGCATGCGATCGGCCCGTTCGTCAACATCTACAACGAGGCCACCGCGAAGTATTTTGCCTCGCGCGGCGCGACCAGAATTTGTCTGCCGCCGGAATTGCCGCTGTCGGCGATCCGCGCGATCGCGCGCTCGCTGCCCGAGGTGACGTTCGAGGTGTTCGCGTTCGGCCGGGTGCCGCTGGCGATCTCGGCCCGCTGCTATCACGCCCGGCTCAACAAGCTGTCGAAGGACAATTGCCGATTCGTCTGCGAGCAGGATCCCGACGGCCTCGCGGTGACGACGCTCGACGACGAGCCGTTTCTGGCGATGAACGGCGTGCAGACGCTGTCCTACACCTGCGCCAGCCTGCTCGGCGACATCGACAAACTCCGCGACGCCGGCGCCGGCAGCCTGCGGCTGTCGCCGCAGCAATGCGACATGGTTGCGGTGGCGCAGCTGTTCCGCGACGTCATCGACGGCAAGCTGGCGGCGAGCGACAGTGCGGCGAAGCTGTCGGCGATCTATCCGCTGCAACAGTCCAACGGCTTCCTGTTCTCCAAGCCGGGCGCAGCGTTCATCACAGACTCGGGCGACGTGCGGCGGATCGTGCCGGCGGCGTGATAACCCTCTCACCGGGTGCTGACCAACCCTCTCCCCTCGTGGGAGAGGGTGGCTTCGCGCAGCGAAGCCGGGTGAGGGGGCCGCGGGCACGGCGTCCGCGTCGACCCCTCATCCGACGCGGACTTTCGTCCGCGCCACCTTCTCCCACAAGGGGAGAAGGAAGAAGCGCCACGCTCCGTCTCAGCTCAGCGGCTTCAGAATCTTCGCCAGCGTGCCGTGGATGATTTCGTTGCCGGCGACGATGTCGCCGGTCTTCAGCGGGTCGCCGCCGTTGATGTCGCCGACGGTGCCGCCGGCTTCGCGGACGAAGACGATGCCCGCGGCGATGTCCCAGGGCGACAAATTGCGCTCCCAATAGCCGTCGAAGCGGCCGGCCGCCACGAAGGCGAGGTCGAGCGAGGCGGTGCCCATCCGGCGCAGCCCCGCGACCTTCGGCTGCAGCGCCGCCATCTCGCGCTGGTTCTGGGCGAAGTCGCCGCGGCCGAGATGCGGCAGGCCGCAGGCGATGACGCAGTCGTGCAGTTCACGGCGGCCGGCGACGCGCAGCCGGTGGTCGTTGACGAAGGCGCCCTTGCCGCGTTCGGCGATGTAGAGGTCCTCGGTCGCCGGATTGTAGATAAGCCCGGCGATCAGCGTGTCGTCGCGCTGCAGGCCGATCGAGATGGCGAAATGCGGGATGCCGTGCAGGAAGTTGGTGGTGCCGTCGAGCGGATCGACGATCCAGGTGTGGCTCTTGTCGGCGCCCTCGCGGATGCCGCCCTCCTCGCCGAGGAAGCCGTAGCCCGGCCGCGCCTTGGTGAGGTCCTCGTACAGCATCTCCTCGGCGCGCTTGTCGGCGAGCGAGACGAAATTCGCCGGGCCCTTCAGTGACACCTGCAGGTTCTCGACTTCACCGAAATCGCGCTTGAGGCTGCGGCCGGCGCGGCGCGCGGCCTTGACCATGACGTTGATGAGGGCGGAATGGATCATGGACTGAGGTCTCGCAGCGACCTGCGACAGGTCTGAATGAGGTTTTTGGGGGGATTATGCCGAAGGGGTGCCCTGCGCAGGGGGGCGCGTCAACCCCGGATCATTTCCCGCCGACCCATTTCTTCGCGGCCTCCTGGGCCTTGGCGCGGTCCTCGGCGCTGAGCTGGGCCTGCGCCTCGTCGAGCATCAGGTCGCCCTTGCCGGCGGTCTTGGCGACCAGGTGCCATTTGATCGCCTCGACCGGGTCGCGCGGCGCGCCCTGGCCGCTGAGCAGCACATGCGCCAGCCGGTTCTGCGCGATCGGGTTGTTGGCGCGCGCCGCCTTGCGCAGCAGCGCCACCGCGGCCGGCTCGTTCTTCACCGTGCCGGTGCCGTTGTAGAGCGCGATCGCGTATTCGACCTCGGCGGGAACATTGCCGGCGACCGCCGCGGCCTGCAGCAGCCGCACCGACTGCTCGACGTTCTTCTCCACCCCGGTGCCCTCCTTGTAGAAGGTCGCCAGCGCATATTGTGCCTCGGGATTGCCGGCGTCGGCGGCCACCCGCAGCAGTTCGGCGGAGCGCTTGATGTCCTGCGGGAAGGTCTGGCCGTCGAGATACAGCAGCGCCAGATTATACGCCGCGCGCGGCTCGCCGAGCTTGGCCGAGGACGCCAGCCATTTGGCGGCTTCCTCGCGGTTCGCCGGCCCGCCGCCGCGCCCCGCCATCCGCGCCATGGCCAGCGCGAACATCGCCTCGCGGTCGCCGAGATCGGCGGCGCGCCTGTACCATTCCACCGCCTTGTCGTAGTCGCGCTTGATTCCGAGCGCGTTGGCGTAAAGCTCGCCCAGCATCGTCATCGCCTTGGGATCGTTGAAATCCCGGGCGCGCTGCAGCGCGATTTCGAACGCGGTCTTGTAGAACCCGCGCTGATACGCGCCATAGACCAGATCGACATTGGGATCGTCGACATCGGTGGTGGTCTCTGCGCCCTCCGCCGTAGCGCCGGACTTGGCCGCGCCGGCCTTGTCGGCGGAAGGCTTTTTCGCCTTGTCCTTGTCGGCCGGGGCGGCGGCAGGTTTCGGCCGCGGCTTGGGCTTTTCCGGTTCCAGCGGCTTGGGAAACGGGTTGGGCGGCGACGGCGTCAGCGACAATTGCGCCGACGCGCCGGTGGCGAGCAGCAGCATGGCCGCAGCGATCGAGATCGGGCGTAGCGCCTTCATGGATTATCCTTGCGCCGGCGCCGGCGCGGTCCCGGCGAAGCCCTGCTTCAGCGCCGCCTCGGCGTCCGCGAGCGCCGCCGCAGCGCCGTCCGCTTCGGCCCAGATGTGGTCGCCGACCAGCACGAAATCCGCGCCGGCGGCGGCGAATTCTCCAACCTCGTCGCGCGAGATCGCGTAGCCGACGCAGGGCGGCTCGAACAGTTCGGCCCACCAGTTCAGCCGGTCGGCGATCGCCTCGGTCGAGGGCCGGGTGCCATCCGCGGCCGGCTCGCCGAACAGCACATAGTCGGCGCCGGCTTCACCCGCGACCATCGAATCGTGCCGCGTCTCCAGCGCGCCGACGCCGGCGATGCGCTGCGGCTGCAATTGCGGCAGCCATTCCTGCATCGCGGCGAGCCCCGACAGATGCGCGCCATCGGCGCCGCCACGCGCCACCAGATCGGCGTGGCCGTCGAGCAACAGCGCCGCGCCGCCGGCCTGTGCGACCGCCGTCACCGCCTTGATCCGGGTGATCAGCGTGCGCGGGTCGGAGGGCGCGAGCCGCAGCAGCACCGCCGCCACATCGGCGGCGGCGAGCAGGTGCGGCAACGCTGCCAGCAACTGTGCGGGATCGTCCACGACCGGCGTCGCGAGATAGAGGCGCGGCGCCGGGCGCGGCGGGGCAGGCTTGGCCATCGGCGTTATGCGGCCTTCTTGCTTTCGAGGTCGGATGACCACTCGCCCTTGCTGGCGAGCGAGTTCATTTTCGCCCGGTGGGTGAATGCGGCCTGGCCGGCCGCGACGTTGTCGGCCTTGCCGGACCACGCCTTCTGCGGCGCGGCCTGCAGGGCACGGCCGTAGGAGAAGGTGAGGCCCCAAGGAAGGCCCGAAGTCAGGCCGCCGATTTTGTTCATGGCGTCGAGATGCGCGGTGGCGTCCTCGTCGGACTGGCCGCCCGACAGGAACGCGATGCCCGGCACCGCCGACGGCACGCAGGCCTTCAACAGCTTCACGGTCTTCTCCGCGACTTCCTGCACGCCGGCCGACTTGGCCGACTTCTTGCCGGCGACCGCCATGTTCGGCTTCAGCACCATGCCTTCGAGCGCGACCTTCTGGTAGTACAGCTCCTGGAAGGTCTCCTTGAGCACGAATTCGGTGACCTCGTAGCAGCGGTCGATGTCGTGGTCGCCGTCCATCAGCACCTCGGGCTCGACGATCGGCACGATCTGCGCCTGCTGGCACAGCGCCGCATAGCGCGCCAGCGCATGCGCGTTGGTGTGGATCGCGGCGTAGCTCGGAATGCCGGCGCCGATATCGATCACCGCGCGCCATTTCGCGAAGCGCGCGCCCTGCTTGTAATATTTCGCCAGCCGCTCGGCGAGCTTGTCGAGACCGACGGTGATGGTTTCGCCCGGGCAGTTCGGCAGTGGCTGGGTGCCTTCGTCGACCTTGATGCCGGGGATGCTGCCGGCCTGCTCGATCAGCTTCACCAAGGGCGTACCGTCGGCGGCGTTCTGCCAGATCGTCTCGTCGTACAGGATCACGCCGGAGATGTAGTCGTTCATCGCCTCTTTGGAGCGGAACATCATCTCGCGATAGTCGCGGCGGCTGGTCTCGGTCGATTCGACGCCGATCACGTCGAACCGCTTCTTGATGGTTCCCGAGGATTCGTCGGCGGCGAGAATGCCCTTGCCGGGCGCGACCATGGCGCGGGCGATCGTGTTCAGGTCGGCGAGATTCATCGGCTTCTCCGTTGGGCTGTTTTCTTGGTTGGTTTTGCGGTCCGCAAGGGTCTCGAACGTCCAGACCGTCTTAGACAATGCCCAGGAAAATGGCGAGGGCGCGATTGACCGCGGAGATTTCTTCGGGAGAGAGGCGGCCGATGACGGGGCCGGTCTTCTCGCGCAGAACTGTCGCGGGCTTGTCGACCATCACGAGCGAGCGTTCGCGCAGACCATTCATCGACGATGGTTCGATCAAGACGCGGCATGGCTCGCTGTCGGTCAGGTAGCTCGTAAGCGGCAGCACGGCGACGGAATTCAGATGCAAGTATCTATTCGACTGGACGATCAAGGCTGGCCTGGGTTTCCCGTATTCGCCCCGCAGCGAAACAGTGACCAGTTCGCCATACATCATCGCCAGTCGCTGAAGTCGCCGAGTTCCAGCATTCCTTCCAGAACCCGGCGGCTTTCTTCGTCCTCATTGATGACGTCGATGGCCCGCGCCAGTTGCGCCTTGAACTCGGGCGTGTCGACATCCGGAACCCAGATGGTCACCGGCTTCAACCCCATCGCCTTCATCCTCTCGCGGTGGCGCCGCACGCGTTCGGCGCTGGGGCTGCGCGACTTGGCTCTGCTCATCGTGGCCGCCCGCTTGCCCTTGGCGGGCTTGTCGGCCTTCTTATCCATCGCGGCCTCCGTCGGAAGCGTTACATGTAACGCAACATAGGCTTTGGATGGGCCGGCCGCAAGCCGGCGCCTGAGCGCCGGCCGCAGAGCCTCACTTCACCCGCAGCACCTCGACGCCGGGCAGCGGCTTGCCTTCCATCCATTCGAGGAAGGCGCCGCCGGCGGTCGAGATGTAGGTGAAATCGTCGGCCACGCCGGCGTGGTTCAGCGCCGCCACGGTGTCGCCGCCGCCGGCGACCGAGATCAGCATCCCGGCCTTGGTGCGGCGGGCGGCGTGCCTGGCCGCCTCGACCGTGCCCTTGTCGAACGGCGTCAGCTCGAAGGCGCCGACCGGGCCGTTCCAGACCAATGTTGCGGCGTCGTCGATCGCCGCATGGATGCGCTCGATCGAGCGCGGGCCGACGTCGAGGATCATGGCGTCGTCCGGAATCGCGTCGAGGCCGTAGGCGAAGGACGGCGCGTTGGCCTCGAAATGATACGCCACGGTGGCGTCGACCGGCAGGATGATCGCGCAGCTGGCGGCCTCGGCCTTGTTCATGATCCGCAGCGCGGTCTCGGCCAGATCCTTTTCGCAGAGCGATTTGCCGACCTTGAAGCCCTGGGCGTGCAGGAAGGTGTTGGCCATGCCGCCGCCGATCACCAGCGCCTGCACCTTGGTGACGAGGTTTTCCAGGAGGTCGATCTTGCTCGACACCTTGGCGCCGCCGACAATGGCGATCACCGGCTTGGTCGGCGCTTCCAGCGCCTTGTTCAGCGCCACCAGCTCGGCCTGCATGGTGCGGCCCGCATAGGCCGGCAGCTTGTGGCCGAGGCCCTCGGTGGAGGCGTGGGCGCGGTGCGCCGCCGAGAACGCGTCATTGACCCAGATGTCGCCGAGCTCGGCGAGCTTGGCGACGAACGTCGGATCGTTCTTTTCCTCTTCAGGATGGAACCGGGTGTTCTCGAGGCAGAGGATGTCGCCGTCCTGCATCGCCGCGATCGCTGTCGCGGCGGGCTCGCCGACACAGTCCTCGGCGAAGCCGACCGGCTTCTTGATGACGTCCGCGAGCGCGGCCGCGACCGGCTTCAGCGAGTTCTTGTCGTCCCGCCCCTTCGGCCGGCCGAAATGCGCCAGCAGGATCACCTTGCCGCCCTTGCCGGCGATCTCGGTGATCGTCGGCGCGACACGGTCGAGCCGCGTGGTGTCGGTGACCTTGCCGGAATCCATCGGCACGTTGAGATCGACGCGCAGCAGCACGCGTTGGCCTTTGACGTCGACGTCGTCGAGGGTGCGGAATGATTTGGTCATGTGATGTGTCCCGGACGCGGTGCAGCGCGAAGCGGTGCACCGCTGAGCCGGGACCGCCACAAACGATACGGTCCCGGTTCAGCAGCGCATCACGTCGTGCTGCGCTGCGCCCGGGACAAGTAACTCAGATCAGCTTGCTCATCGCGACAGCCGTATCGGCCATGCGGTTCGAGAAGCCCCATTCGTTGTCGTACCAGGACATCACCCGCACCAGCGTGCCGTTCTGCACCTTGGTCTGGTCCATGTGGAAGGTCGACGAATGCGGATCGTGGTTGAAGTCGATCGAGACGTTGGGCGCGAAGGTGTAGCCGAGGATGCCCTTGAGCTCCTGATCGGCGGCGCGCTTCATCGCCTCGTTGATCTCTTCCTTGGTGGTGGCGCGCTTGGCGATGATCTTGAGGTCGACCACCGAGACGTTCGGGGTCGGCACGCGGATCGCGACGCCGTCGAGCTTGCCCTTCAGTTCGGGCAGCACCAGGCCGATCGCCTTGGCGGCGCCGGTCGAGGTCGGGATCATCGACATCGCCGCGGCGCGGCCGCGATACAGATCCTTGTGCATCGTATCCAGCGTCGGCTGGTCGCCGGTGTAGGCGTGGATGGTGGTCATGAAGCCGGTCTCGATGCCGACGGTGTCGTTCAGCACCTTGGCGACCGGGGCGAGGCAGTTGGTCGTGCACGAGCCGTTCGACACCACCATGTGGTCCTTCGAGAGGGTCTCGTGGTTGACGCCATAGACGATGGTCGCATCGGCGCCGTCCGACGGCGCCGAGACCAGCACGCGCTTGGCGCCGGCGGTCAGCAGCGTCGCGGCCTTGTCGCGCGCGGTGAAGATGCCGGTGCATTCCATCGCGATGTCGACGCCGACGTCCTTATAGGGCAGCGCCGACGGGTCCTTGATCGCCGTGACCTTGATCTTGCCGCGGCCGATGTCGATGGTGTCGCCGTCGACCTTGACCTCGAACGGGAAGCGGCCGTGCACGGAGTCGAAGCGGAGCAGATGGGCGTTGGTCTCGACCGGGCCGAGATCGTTGATCGCGACGACCTCGATGTCCTTACGGCCGGATTCGTAGATCGCCCGCAGCACGTTGCGGCCGATACGGCCAAACCCATTGATCGCGACCCGGACTGCCATCCAAATTCTCCTCGCTGCTCGTGATTTTCAATTGTTGCGACGGGGCGACCCCCGTACTTGTGCGGTTTCATGCCCTGAATACCGAGCGGTTGCAATCCGCTCGTTCATGATTCAGATCAAAGCCTTACTTGCCGCCGAGACGGCTTGCCGCAGCCTCTGCGACCGCCTCGGCGGTAATTCCGAAATGCTTGTACAGATCCTTCGCGGGCGCGCTGGCGCCGAAGCTCGACATGCCGATGAAGCCGCCCTCCGGGCCGATCACCGCGTCCCAGCCGAACCGCACCGCGGCCTCGACCGCGACCTTGACCGGGGCGTCGCCGATGATCGCCTTGCGGGTGGCGTCGTCCTGCTGCAGCAAGAGATCCAGCGACGGCACCGACACCACGCGCGCAGCGATGCCCTTGGCGGCGAGCAGCTTGTGCGCCGCGACCGCGATCTCGACCTCGGAGCCGGTGGCGAAGATCGTCACCTGAGCCTTGCCGTCGGCGGCGATCAGCTCATAGGCGCCCCGGGCGCAGCGGTTGTCGTCGGATTTGCTGGTGCGCACCGGCGTCAGATTCTGCCGCGACAGCGCCAGCACCGTCGGGCCCTTGGTGTTCTCCAGCGCGAGCTGCCAGCATTCGGCGGTCTCGACCGGGTCGGCCGGGCGGAACACCCGCATATTGGGCATCGCCCGCAGCGAAGCGAGGTGCTCGACCGGCTGATGCGTCGGGCCGTCTTCGCCGAGCCCGATCGAATCATGGGTCATGATGTAGACCACCGGGACATGCGACAGCGCCGCGATCCGCATCGACGGGCGGGCGTAGTCGGCGAAGCACATGAAGGTGCCGCCGGCCGGCGCGAAACCGCCATGCATCGCGATACCGTTCATCGCCGCCGCCATGCCC
Organism: Rhodopseudomonas palustris HaA2; assembly: GCF_000013365.1. Classification (NCBI taxonomy): domain Bacteria; kingdom Pseudomonadati; phylum Pseudomonadota; class Alphaproteobacteria; order Hyphomicrobiales; family Nitrobacteraceae; genus Rhodopseudomonas; species Rhodopseudomonas palustris. The sequence goes on along the minus strand of NC_007778.1, from coordinate 5,057,244 downwards.
ATTTCGCGGATGCCGTAATGGATGTAGCGACCCGAGAAGTCGTCCGGGGTGACGTCTTTCGCGTGTTTGGTGCGGGTGTTGTTGGACGGCGTCAGGTCCGCCGAGCCGAGCAGCATTTCCGGCACCACCTCGACGATGGCCTCCAGCGCCAGCTCGCTGGCCTTGCGGGTGGCGATGGTCTGCGGCTCCGCGACGAGCCTGTCCTTGAGCTTGCGGATCGCGCCGTCGAGCGCCGCCGGCCGCTTGCGGTCGATCACCCGGCGCTGGAATTCGGCGCGCAGCTCCTTGTCCATCGCGTCGAACTTCGACTGCCATTCCGCGTGGGCCTTGGCGCCCTTGGCGCCGACCGCGCGCCAAGCGGAGAGCACGTCGTCCGGAATTTCGAACGGGCCGTAGTCCCAGCCCAGCGCCTTCTTGGCGCCGGCCAGTTCTTCGGCGCCGAGCGGCTCGCCATGCGCCTTGGAGGTCCCGGCCCGGGTGGGGGCGCCGAAGCCGATCGTGGTCTTGCAGGCGATCATGGTCGGCCGGTCGGAGGCTTTCGCGGCCTTGATCGCCTCGGCGATCGCCTTGTGATCGTGGCCGTCGATCCGCATCGCATTCCAGCCATGCGCCTGGAAGCGCGCGACCTGATCGACATTGTCGGTCAGCGTCAGCGGGCCGTCGATCGAGATGCCGTTGTCGTCGTAGAGGAAGATCAGCTTCGACAGCCTGAGATGGCCGGCCAGCGCGATCGCCTCGTGGCTCACGCCTTCCATCAGATCGCCGTCCGAGCACAGCACGTAGGTGGTGTGATCGACGATCTCGCCGAATTCGGCGGCGAGCAGACGCTCCGCCAGCGCGGTGCCGACCGACGACGCCACGCCCTGGCCGAGCGGGCCGGTGGTGGTTTCAACCGAATCTGTGATGCAGTTCTCCGGGTGCCCGGGCGTCTTGGAGTCGAGCTGGCGGAACGCCTTGATCTGGTCGAGCGTCAGCTCGGAATTACCGGTGAGGTACAACAGCGCATAGAGCAGCATCGAGCCGTGGCCGGCGGACAGGATGAAGCGGTCGCGATCCGGCCAGTGCGCATCGGCGGCGTCGAATTTCAGGAACTCGGTGAACAGCACTGTGGCGACGTCGGCGGCGCCCATCGGCAGGCCGGGGTGGCCGGATTTGGCCTTCTCGACCGCGTCCATCGCCAGCGCCCGGATTGCGTTCGCCATACGGGAATGATCGACCTTCGCCATGATGTAACCACCTGAAATCGTGTGTTTGCCGGCGTTCCGCGAGCCGGAACGCGCTGTCGGTCCGGCTCAGCCAGACATGCGATAAGGCCGAGAGTACCGGGGTGCCAGCGTGGCATAGCACCCTGATCAGGCGAGTCCAAGGCGAGCACCTGCGACAAACCCGAGGCCTGCGCTTTATGGTGCATAGTTGAGCAGCAGCGTTGCGCTCGGCTCTCTTGCCACGTAAATTTCGCGCTCTAAAGGCTTGTCTGATCGTGGCTTTTATTTTGGACGCCTGAAGCTGCGAGGGGTCGCGCAACAAACCATGACCGATCGTCCCGTCCCCGGTTCCATCAGCGCCGATCAGGCTCCGACCGAGATCGTCGCGGCGACGCGTCGTATTGCCGCTGCGCTCGAGGCACTGGAGAGCGCGGTGGAGCGTCGTGCCGAGGCCGATCGCGACGAGGACGAGCTGGCTTCGCGGATTCAGGCGCTCGGCGCCGACCGCTCGCGGCTCGCCGACGAGCTCGACGGCTCGCTGGTGCGCACCCGCCGGCTGGAGCGCACCAATCGCGAGATCGCGCAGCGGCTCGACGCCGCAATCGGCACCATTCGCGCCGTGCTCGACACCGAGCCGGCCGACGAGGAGGAGCCGTCATGAATCCGAAGGACGCGGCCGCCTCCGCCAATCATGTCAGCGTCACCATCAACGGCCGGCAATACCGGATGGCCTGCGAGCCCGGCCAGGAGCCGCAGCTGCTCGGCCTCGCCGACAATCTCGAGAGCCGGATCCAGAGTCTGCGTGGCCGGTTCGGCGAGATCGGCGATGCGCGGCTCACGGTGATGGCCGCGCTGATGATGGCCGACGAACTGCTCGACGTGCACGGCCGCCTCGCCACGTTGCAGCAGGAAGTCGAGGTGCTGCGCGAGGACCGCACGCAGGCGCTCGACCGCACCGTGACGACCAACCGTGCCGTCGCCGCCGCGCTGAATTCGGCGGCCGAGCGCATCGAACGCACCACGCAGGTGCTGAACCGCACCATCGGCGGCGGCATCGCGATCGGGTAGTTCGCGTTCTCGACCCGACACTCAACTACGTCATTCCGGGGCACGCGCGCAGCGCGTGAACCCGGAATCCCGAGGTTCAGAGCACATCGAGATTCCGGGTTCGCGAGCTATCGCTCGCGCCCCGGAATGACATGATCAACGAAACAACATTCAAGAGCCGCAGCCTTCACCTCTCCCCGCGCGCGGGGAGAGGTCGGACCGCATCGAAGATGCGGGCCGGGTGAGGGGGCGTCTCGCCAAGGCCGAGCGCTGCTATGAAATCGAGAAGTGGCCGCGGCGATGCAGTTGTGGTGATCGGCTGCTCCGGCTCGTCGCGACGCCCCCTCACCCGGTCCGACCGCGCTTCGCGCGCTCGGTCCACCCTCTCCCCGCAAGCGGGGAGAGGGTTGCAATGCGCGCCCCGGAACGACGAATGATAGCGTGTTGCTTGTTGCTGGACGCGCGGGAAGTTATTACTTCCGCAATACGCCCACCAATTCGACGTGCGGCGTGTATTTGAACTGATCGACCGGCGTCACCTTCTCCAGCCGATAGCCGCCGTCGATCAGGAGCTTTGCATCGCGCGCGAAGGTCTGCGCGTTGCACGACACCGCGATGATCAGCGGCACTTTGCTTGCCGCTAGTTGCGCGGCTTGCGCCTGCGCGCCCTGGCGCGGTGGGTCGAACAGCACGGCGTCGAAATCGAGCAGTTCCGGCGGCGCCAGCGGGCGTCGGAACAAATCGCGCGGTTCGGCCTTGATCGGCTTCAGCCCGGAGGTGGCCTGCGCGGCCTTCTGCAGCGCGTTCACCGCCGGCGCGTCGCTGTCATAGGCGACCACCCGCGCCTTGGTCGCGAGCCGCAGCGCGAACGGGCCGACGCCACAGAACAGATCGGCGATCAGCTTCACGCGCTTGATCTCGGAGAGCGCCAGTTCGGCCAGCGTCTGTTCGCCGAGCGCGGTCGCCTGCAGGAACGCGCCCGGCGGCAGCGTGACGCGTGCGCTGCCGATTGCGATCGTCGGCGGCGTGCGCATCAGCACCAACTCGCCGTGCCGCGTCAGCCGCGCCAGTCGGTGCTTTTCAGCGAGCAGCGACAGCGCGCCGATCAGCTTCGGCGGCAGCGGACCGGAGCCGCGGACGTCGACGTCGAGCCCGTTCTCGGCGGCGGTGACCTGGATGTCGAGCGGCTTGCCGATCAGGGTCAGCGCTTCGGCCAGCGCCCACGCCGCCTCGATCGCGCCGTCGAGCGCCGGGTCGAGGATCGGGCAGTGATCGATCGCGATCACGTCGTGGCTGGCCGCGGCGCTGAAGCCGACCTTCAGCACGTCGTGGGTGCCCTTGCGGGCGTGCAGGGTGATGCGGCGGCGACCCGCGCCATGGGCGTCGATCAGCGGACCGACGGCACAGTCGATCCCGGCCTGCGCCAGCGTTTCGACCACGAGATTGCGCTTCCACGCCTGATACGCATCGCTCTGCCAATGCTGGATCGCGCAGCCGCCGCACATCCCGAAATGCGGGCAGAACGGATCGATCCGCTGCGGGCTCGCGACCGCCACGCGCCGCAATTTGCGGCGGTCGGGATGGCCGGCGACCGGCTCGGCCTCGATCGTCTCGCCGCCGAGCGCATAGGGCACATAGACCGCGCCGCCGTGGCCCAGGCTGACGCCGTCGCCGCGGTGGCCGACGTGATCGATTGCGATGAGTTCGTTCATTGCGATCCGATAGGCTTCGCGCCGCGATGCGTAAAGCCGGAAGTGATCAGCTTTGCGCCGGAACCGGCGGCGGCGCGCGCGTCAGCAGATGGAATCGCGCCACCAGCAGCGCGGCATAGACCGCGAGCCCGATCGCCAGCCCGATCCAAACGCCGAACGGGCCGAAGCCGCCGGGGAAGCCGAGCAGATAGCTGAACGGAAAGCCGACCACCCAGAACCCCAGCACCGCGAACAGCAGCGGGATCCGGGTATCGCTCTTGCCGCGCAGCGCGCCGTTGGCGACCACCTGCAGGCCGTCGGCGATGAAGAAGCTGGCGCCGACCAGCAGCAGCGACGCGGTGAGCTGCGCGGTCTCCACGGCCGTCGTGGAATTGCCGAGAAACAGTTGCGGAATCTCGTGCCGCGTCAGCGCCACCAGCAGCGTCATCAAGGCCATGAAGACGAATCCGAGCCCGATCGCGGTGAAGCCGGCGCGGCGTGCGCCGGCCGGATCGTGACGGCCGATCGCATGGCCGACGCGCACGGTGGCGGCGAGCGAGATGCCGAGCGGCACCATGAACATGATGGCGGCGATCTGCAGCGCAATCTGATGCGCGGCGAGCGCCGCGGTGCCGATCTGGCCCATCAACAGTGCGGCGGCGCCGAACACGCCGTATTCCAGCACGGAGGCGCCGGAGATCGGCAGGCCGAGCGCCAGCAGCCGTCGCATCAGCGGCGCATCGAACTTCATCAGTTCGCCGAACACCTGATATTTGCGGAAAGGCTGCAGCGTCACGCAGGCCACCGCCGCGGCGATGCCCATCGCGATCGAGATGATGCTGGTGGCGAGGCCGGCGCCGAAAATGCCGAGCTGCGGCAGCCCGAACGCGCCGTGGATCAGCGCGTAGGCGAGCACGCCGTTCAGCGGCACCGCGGCGAACATGATCCACAGCGCCGGCTCGGGGCGGTTGACCGCGCCCATGAAGCTGCGCAGCGCGATGAAGATCCAGCCCGGCACCAGCGACCAGGCGAGCCCATGCAGATAGCGCCCGGCGAGCTCAGCCACCTGCGGCTCCTGGCCAGCGGCCAGCAGCATCCGCTCGCCGTAGAACTGGCTCAGCGTCAGCGGGATGCCGGCGATCACCGCCGCCCACATCCCGACGCGCAGCGATGCGCGGACCTGGCGCGGCTCGCGTGCGCCATAGGCCTGCGCCGCCAGCGGCGCCACGGCGGAGACGAGGCCGATGCCGAGCATGAAGGCGATGAACAGCACCGTATGGGCGAGCGCCGCCGCGGCCACGGCGGAATCGCCGAGCCGGCCGATCAGCGCGAGGTCGGTCGTCATCATCGCGATCTGGCCGAGCTGCGTCAGTGCCATCGGCACCGCGAGCCACAGCGTCTCGACGATTTCAGTCCGCCACGCAGACGATTGCGCCGGCGCGCGGGCGCCGGCGGCGAGGTGCAAATCCGAGGAGGTCATGGCGCGCACCATAGCCCAACTTGCGGCTGCAGCGTGACCATCGGATCACGACGTGCAAGAATATGAAACTCAACCCCTGCGTGCGCCGAGGAAGAACTCGATATTGCCGTCGCCGCCCGCGATCGGCGAGGCGAACACGGCGATATCGGTGCAGCCGAGCGAGGCCGCGAAGGCGGTGATGTCGTCGATCACCGCGCGATGCGCTTCGGCGTCGCGGACGATGCCGTGTTTCGACGGCACCTCGAATTGCGGCTTGATCAGCGCCAGGAGGCTCATCGGCGCGGCGGCCAGCGACAATGCGGCGGGCAGCACCAGTTTCAGCGAGATGAAGCTGGCATCGATCACCACCACGTCGGGCCGCTGCGGCAGCCGTTTGCCCTCCAGGCTGCGGATGTCGGTGGCTTCCATCGACACGATCCGGGGGTGGCCGCGCAGCGACGGATGCAACTGATCGCGGCCGACATCGACCGCGAACACCAGCGCGGCGCCGTCGGCGAGCAGTACTTCGGTGAATCCGCCGGTCGAGGCGCCGACGTCGAGGCAGACGTGATCCTCGATGGCGATCGGATAGCGCTCCAGCGCGCCGGCGAGCTTGACCCCGCCGCGCGACACCCACGGATGCGCCGGCTGCGCGTCGAGCGCGGCGTCGAGCGGGATCTGTTCGGACACCTTGGTAACTTGCTTGCCGTCGGCGAACACCAGCCCGGCCTCGATCGCCGCCTGCGCGCGGGCGCGGCTCTCGAACAGGCCGCGCTCGACCAGCACGACGTCGGCGCGCTTGCGGGGCGATGGATCGGTCGGCTTGGCCATGCTCAGCCCGATGGGAACGTCATCGCCGATCTCCAGAGCGTCAGGTGCAGGACATCGGCAGCGACGAGGTGGATCTTCATGATCCGTGAGAGCGTTGAGTACACCTCTCCCCGCGCGTGGCGGCGATCGCACCTGAAAGCTAGCGGTCGCCGCGAACATCACCCTCCCCTGGAGGGGGAGGGTCGCTCGCGCAGCGAGCGGGTTGGGGTGGCGAAGAGTTCATCCGCAGTGCTCGCGGCTCACCCCACCCCGGCGGGCACCGCGCTTCGCGCGCTACCCGCCGACCCTCCCCCTCCAGGGGAGGGTGAAGAGAGTCGGAAGCGTCGTGGCGCTTACGCCAGCTTGACGGTCTCGGCGGCGTGTTCCTTGCCGAGCGCTTCGAACACCTTCTTGACGATCGCCTTGGCGTCGAGGCCGGCGGCGGCGTACATCGCCGCGGGCGTGTCGTGGTCGAGGAACACGTCGGGCAGCACCATCGCCCGCATCTTGACCTCGCCGTCGAGCTTGCCGTGGTCGGACAGCGTCTGCATCACGTGGCTGCCGAAGCCGCCGATCGAGCCTTCCTCGATGGTGATCAGGATCTCGTGCTCGTTGGCGAGCTTGATCACCAGATCGACGTCGAGCGGCTTCATGAAGCGGGCATCGGCGACGGTGGTGGAGAGACCGAGCGTCGCCAGTTCCTCGGCGGCCTTTTCGCACTCGGCGAGCCTCGTGCCGAACGACAGCAGCGCGACCTTGTTGCCCTGGCGAATGACGCGGCCCTTGCCGATCTCGAGCGGGACGCCGACATCCGGCATCTCGACGCCGCGGCCTTCGCCGCGCGGATAGCGCACCGCGCTCGGCCGGTCGTTGATCGCGACTTGCGTCGCCACCATGTGCACCAGCTCGGCCTCGTCGGAGGCGGCCATGATCACGAAATTCGGCAGGCAGCCGAGATAAGCGTTGTCGAACGAGCCCGCATGGGTCGCGCCGTCGGCGCCGACGAGGCCGGCGCGGTCGATCGCGAAGCGAACCGGCAGGCTCTGGATCGCGACGTCGTGGACGATCTGGTCGTAACCGCGCTGCAGGAAGGTCGAGTAGATCGCGCAGAACGGCTTGAAGCCCTCGGTGGCGAGGCCGGCCGCGAAAGTCACCGCGTGCTGCTCGGCGATGCCGACGTCGAAGGTGCGGTCCGGGAAGGCCTTCTCGAAGATGTCGATGCCGGTGCCCGACGGCATCGCCGCGGTGATGCCGACGACCTTGTCGTCCTTGGCGGCTTCCTTGACCAGGCTCTGGCCGAACACGTTCTGATAGGACGGCGCGTTCGACTTGGCCTTGGCCTGGGTGCCGGTGGCGATGTCGAACTTGACCACCGCGTGATACTTGTCGGACGCGGCTTCGGCCGGGGCGTAGCCCTTGCCCTTCTGCGTGACGACATGGATCAGGAACGGGCCGGTCTCGGCATCGCGGACGTTCTGCAGGATCGGCAGCAGATGATCGAGATTGTGGCCGTCGATCGGGCCGACGTAATAGAAGCCGAGTTCCTCGAACAGCGTGCCGCCGCCCATCATGAAGCCGCGGGAATATTCCTCGGCGCGGGCGGCACGGTCGGCGATCAGCTTCGGCAGGTGCTTGCCGATCTGCTTGCCGGCCTCGCGCAGCGAGCGGTAGGTCTTGCCCGAATACAGCCGCGACAGATAGGCCGACATGGCGCCGACCGGGGGCGCGATCGACATGTTGTTGTCATTGAGAATGACGATAAGACGGGAGTTCATCGCGCCGGCGTTGTTCATCGCCTCGTAGGCCATGCCGGCCGAGATCGAACCGTCGCCGATCACCGCGATGACGTTGTTGGTCCCGCCGGCGAGGTCGCGCGCCACCGCCATGCCGAGGCCGGCGGAGATCGAGGTCGAGGAATGCGCGGCGCCGAACGGATCGTAGTCGCTCTCGGTGCGCTTGGTGAAGCCGGACAGCCCGCCGGCGGTGCGCAGCGTGCGGATGCGGTCGCGGCGGCCGGTCAGGATCTTGTGCGGATAGGCCTGATGGCCGACGTCCCAGATCAGGCGGTCGCGCGGCGTATCGAAGACGTAGTGGATCGCCGTGGTCAGTTCGACGACGCCGAGGCCGGCGCCGAAATGGCCGCCCGTGACCGAGACCGCGTCGATGGTTTCCTGCCGCAATTCGTCGGCAACCTGCTGGACCTGGTCGATGCGGAGCTTGCGCAGATCGTCCGGTGTGCGGATGGTGTCGAGAAGCGGCGTTTTACTCAATTCGGTCACGGCGATCTTCCAGTCTTGACTATGGGGGTGGTGAGGCCCGCGACGAATGGTCCGAACTTGTCCAATTCACGGGAGCCCACCTGGCTTCCGCCTCCTTGTGCAGGAGAAAATCAACGATCAAAGCGTAAGGTGCGCCTCGATCAGTCGAAGTGATCTGGATCACTTTATTGCGGCAGCACACGTCCACCGAACCTGACACTGCCATTGGGCATTTGTGTCACGCGCGGCACATAAGTTCATACCTTTACACAAAGCTGAATTCAAAGCCAACCATGGGCTGCCTAACGCCTGGCCAGCCTGCGTAAACTTTCGGCCAATAAGGTTGATCCACGAATTTCCGAAGCGGGTTGTTGCCTGTCGGTCACGGTTTCGAGACCGGCGGCGGGCGGTTCTGGATCAGCTAAGACGGATGGAAGCTGTCAGTTTCCTGAACGACCTGTCAGGTCGCATCTGGGGCGCATTTCGCGCGGAATCCTATCGAAATAGCCCGAAAATGCTCTACTGGACGTCGAGCGGCTCGGTTCCGACCGGCTGCCCCTGGGCATCGGTGGTAATCTTGTCCACGCGGGCCTCGGCCTGGCGCAGCAGTTCCTCGCAGCGCCGCTTCAGCGCCTCGCCGCGCTCGTAGATCGCGACCGACTCCTCCAGCGGAACCTTGCCGTCCTCGAGCCGCTTGACGATGGTTTCGAGTTCCTCCATCGCGCGCTCGAAGCTCAGCTTCTTGACATCGGCGGGGGCGGCGTCGGCCATCGGCGGCTCCTGGATGCGCCGCGGCGCGGCCGGCGGCTTGTTGTTGTGAGCCGTCGAGGCGGAGGCGCCGGTCAGGCGCCCATCAGCGCGCCGACATGAGCGGCGACCGATTCACTCAGGCCCTGCAAGTCATAGCCGCCCTCGAGCACCGAGACAATGCGGCCGCCCGCGGTCTTGTCGGCGACCTCCATCAGCTTCTGCGTCACCCAGGTGAAGTCTTCGGCCTTGAGATTGAGGCTGGCCAGCGGATCGCGGTAGTGCGCGTCGAAGCCGGCGGAGATCACGATCAGTTCCGGCGCGAACCGCGTGAGCTGCGGCAGGATCACGGTCTCGAACGCGAAACGGAACTCCTTGCCGCCGTCTTCCGAGGCCAGCGGCGCGTTGACGATGTTGTCGTGCTCTCCGCGCTCGCCGGCCGAGCCGGTGCCGGGGAACAGCGGCATCTGGTGCGTCGAACAGTACATCACGGTGCGGTCGCCCCAGAAGATGTCCTGCGTGCCGTTGCCGTGGTGGACGTCGAAATCCACCACCGCGGCGCGTTCGATGCCGTATTTGCGTTGCGCATAGCGCGCCGCGATCGCGGCGTTGCCGAAGAAGCAGAAGCCCATCGGCTTGGTGACTTCAGCGTGGTGACCGGGCGGCCTCGTCGCCACGAAGGCGTTGGCGGCCGAGCCCTTCATCACCGCGTCGACCGCCGACACCGCGCCGCCGACGCCGCGCAACGCGGCTTCGAACGTGCCCGGCGACATCGAGGTGTCGCCGTCGACATAGACGATGCCGGTCGAGGGCGCCATGTGGCGCATCTCGACGATGTGGTGATCGGTGTGGCACAGCGCGATGTGCTCGAGCGAGCCGATCGGCGCCTCGCCGCGCGACAGCATCGAAAACCGCTCCGCGGTCAGCGCCTCGTTGACGGCGATCAGCCGCTCGGCGCGTTCGGGATGGCCCTCCGGCGTGTGATGCTCGAGACACGCGGAATGGGTCAGAAAGAGCGTGGTCATGCGGGGAGCGCCTGCAACGTCCGGTGCGTGGTGACGACGATAACTTCAGATCAACCTAGTTATCCGTCGCGTGTCGCGAAAGGCCAGCTTAAGGCTTAGAGCATCTTTCGGCAAAGTGGAAACGGTCCGGCGCAAGAAAATGCTGCATTCGATCAGCAGCGCGCGCGGTGGCAATACGTTCACCACGTTTACGTGATACGCGCGCGGCCGCTCAGTTCATGCGCGAGATCCGGTCCAGCGGCGCCGGCGCGATCGGGCTGTGCGCCCGGAAATAGCCGAACAGGGCGTCGACGTCGTAGACGCCAGTCAGGCGGTCGGTGCCCTGCGTGAACGGCGTGAAGCCGTCGCCGCCGGCGGCCAGATAGGCGTTGATCGTGACGCGGTAGCTGCGCTCGGCCGTGATCGGCTTGCCGTGCAGCAGCATCCGCTCGGCGACGATGCGCGCGCCCGGTGCGGCGGTATTGTCCCACGCATAGCTGAAGCCGCGCGACACCTGCAGGATGCGCGGACGCGCCGGATCCTGCCATTGCAGCTCCAGCGCCGCTTTGAGCTGCGCGCCGGTCAGCGTCATCGTCACCAGCTGATTGCGGAACGGCTGCGCGGCGAAGACATCGCCGAACGTCACCTTTCCATCTTCCGCGGCGTTGATATCGGCGCGCAGCCCGCCGGGATTGGTGATCGCGATCTCGGCGCCGCCGGTCTCGCGGTCGCGCGTGGCGGCGAGATGAGCGTCGGCGACCAGATCGCCGAGCGCGCTTTCGCCGGCCGCATTCGGCATCCGCGACACCGCTGCGGTGACGCTGCCGGCGGGCCGCGCCGCGATCGGCCCGGCGAGCCTGTCGTAGCTGTCGATCAGCGCGGTCTGCGCCGGGTCCTTCGCCAGCGTCTCGGTGCGCACAACGACATTATCAGCCCTGGCGCTGACGACGTCGCGGGTCTTGGGATCGAGCACGAGGTCGATCGCGGTGACCAGCGTGCCGTACCGGTCGCCGCTGGTGACCAGCCGGCCGTCGATCGTGCAGGTGTAGGCGCGGTGGGTGTGGCCGCTGATCACCAGGTCGACGGCCCTGTCGAACTTCCTGACAATCTCGACGATCGGCCCGGAGATTCCCGGACAGTCGTTGATGCCGCCGGTCGGAAAGCCGCCTTCGTGGATCAGCACCACGATGGCCTCGACGCCGCGGGCCTTCAGCTCGGCGACCTGTTCGTTGACGGTCTCGGCCTCGTCCCTGAACTGCAGCCCGGCGACGCCCGGCGGCGACACCATGGTCGGCGTCGTCTTCAGCGTCAGGCCGATGAAGCCGACCGGGATGCCGCCGAAGTCACGCACCGCGGTCGCCGGCAGCAGGGTCTTGCCGGTCGCGGTATCCACCGTCGAGGCGGCGAGATACTGGAATTTCGCCCCGGTAAACGGATGCGGCCCGAGGCAGCCGTCGACCGGATGGCAGCCGCCGTGCTGCATCCGCAGCAGCTCGGTCCGGCCCTCGTCGAATTCGTGATTGCCGACCGCCGACAGCGCCAGCCCCATCAGCGACATCGATTCGATCGTCGGCTCGTCGTGAAACATCGCCGACAAAAACGGGCTGGCGCCGATCAGGTCGCCGGCGGCGACGAAGATGCTGTGGGCGTGTCCCGCGCGCAACTGTTGGACCAGCGTCGCCATGTGCTCGGCGCCGCCGGCCGGCACGCTGGTCTTCTTGTCCGGATCGGCCGGGTCGGGCAGCGCCAGGCCGCCCGGCGGCGGCTGCAGATAGCCGTGGAAATCATTGATCGCGAGAATCCGCAGCTCGACCGACGTCGCCGCATCGTCGGCGCGGAGCGCGGTCGAGGCCAGCGCCAGCGCCAATACGGGCGCGAGCAGGGCGAGGCGACGTTTCAAAAGGGTCATCATGTGTCCGGTGTGCTACGCTCGGCGCGGGCATCGCTCAGGCGGGGCGCGCTGGCAACCTGTTTGTGGCGCGTCGGCGCCGTCCATCGGCGCGGCCAAGCGCCGCTGCCGGGTGTTTACGCGGCGACGATTGAGGAATCGCAAACCGCCGATGCGGGCATCATGATCACCTGTCCGCGTCGCGCCGGTCGGCGCATTGTCTCTACAGGTGCCGCATGCGCTCGAAACCGGTCACGCTCGTCCTCGCCACGCTCCTGCTCGCCACCCTCGCGCCCGCCGCCGCGCAGCAGCCGCCGGCGCCGCAGCAGGCCGACGCCATCAAGCCCGGCAATTCGCGCCTCGCCGATCTGATGGAAGCCGCCCAAATGCGGCACATCAAGCTGTGGTTCGCCGGCATCACGGGCAACTGGAAACTCGCCGGCTACCAGACCCGCCAGATCAAGACCCGGCTGCAGGACGCCGCCTCGCTGTACCAGAGCCTGCCGGTCGACGACGTCACCACCATGGCCAAACCGATCGCCGCGCTCGCCGTCGCGATCGCCGCCGAAGACAGCAAGGCCTTCGTCAAAGCCTATGGCGACCTGACAGCCGGCTGCAATTCCTGCCACCGCGAGCTGAAGATCGGCTTCATCGAACTGAAAGCGCCCGCGGCGAACCCGTTCAGCGATCAGGTGTTCGGGGCGGGGAAGGGGAAGTAGTTAGGGCTCAGGGGCACAAAAAATCGACGCCCCTCATTCGTCATGGCCGGGCTTGTCCCGGCCATCCACGTCTTGCCACGCCGATGCGCTCCAAGACGTGGATGCCCGGCACAGGGCCGGGCATGACGGAGCCAAGGGTATCGACTTGCGGCGTGTCGTTCGAGGAGGTGGGCTCTCCGCGGCGAACTAATCGTCCCCGCGCTGCCTACCCCTTCTTCCTCTGAAAGAACCGCGTGAACGCCCCGATCGCTTCCTGCGACTTCATCCGCTCGCCGAACAGTTTGCTCTCCTGATCGATCCGCGCGATCAGATCCGTCGGTGACGGCTTGATCAGCTTGCGCGAGATCGCCACCGCTTCGGCCGGCAGCGCGCAGATGTCGCGGGCGGCTTTCATGGCTTCCTCTTCGGTGTGGCCGGGCGCCACCACGGCGTTGACGAAGCCGGCGTCGCGGGCGTCGTCGGCGGAGAGTTTGCGGCCCATCACCAGCATGGCGAAGGCGCGGTGATGGCCCATGGCGCGCGGCGCCAGCAGGCTGGAGGCGCCCTCCGGCACCAGGCCGAGCTGGATGAACGGCGTCGAGAACACCGCCGAGGTCGAGGCCAGCACATAGTCGCAGTGGAACAGCAGCGTGGTGCCGATGCCGATCGCCAGCCCGTCGACCGCGGCGATCAGCGGCTTGGTATTGCGCGCGAGCGCGTAGAGAAAATCCGTCGCCGCGGTGACGCGCGGCGCGCCGCTCGCATCGGTGCCGGCCTTGAGGAAATCCTCGAGGTCGTTGCCGGCGGTGAACACGCCGGAGCCGCCGGTGATGATCAGGCAGCGGATGGTCGGATCGTTCTGCGCGCTGTCGATCGCCGCGGTCATCGCCCGATACATGTCCTGCGTCAGCGCGTTCTTCTTCTCCGGCCGGCGCATGGTGATCACGCGCACGGCGTCTTCATCGCTGACGATCAGATAGTCCGACATGGCATTTCCCCCAAAAGCCCGCAATTGTGGCGCGGTTGTCGTGAATGCGTCGCCGTCTACGCGGTCAGCACGGCGTCGGCGGTGGCCAGGACCGCGGCGGCGTCGACCACGCTGCGCTCCAGCGCGCCCGCCTGCACCGCGACGGTCTCGGCGAAGAACCGCGCCAGCGTGATCGCGCGCGCCGGATCGCTCGCGCCGTCGAGGTTGCGCGCGGCCAGCGCCTCCGCGGCCAGCGCGCAGCCGCCGAGCGTCGATCCGAACAGCCGCAGATACGGCGTCGCGCCGGCCAGCGCGTCGTTCGGCGAGGCTCCGAGCTTCTCCAGCAAGTATCTGCTGGTGCGGTCGAGCGCGCCCAGCGCGTCGCGCAGCCGCACGCCGGTGGCGCCGAACGCCGGATCGTTCGAGGCTTCGACGTCCTTGACGATGATGGATAGTTCGTCGAGCAGCGCGAACACCGAGGCGCCGCCTTGGGCGCCGAGCTTGCGGGTGACGAGATCGATCGACTGGATGCCGTTGGTGCCTTCGTAGATCGGCGCGATGCGCGCGTCGCGATAATGCTGCGCGGCGCCGGTTTCCTCGATGAAGCCCATGCCGCCGTGGATCTGCACGCCGAGCGAGGCGACCTCGGTGCCGATGTCGGTGGAGAACGCCTTGGCGATCGGCGTCAGCAGCGCCGCGCGCGCGGCCGCCGCGGCCTTCACCTTCGGATCGCTGCTGCGCGCCGCGATGTCCAGCGCCACCGCGGTCGAATAGCAGATCGTGCGCGCCGCGCCGGTCAGCGCCCGCATCAGCAGCAGCGTGCGCTTGACGTCGGGATGCTTGATGATCGGGTCGGAGCCTTTGCTGTCGCTACCGATGGCGCGGCCCTGCTTGCGCTCCTGCGCATAGGCCAAGGCCTGCTGATAGGCGCGGTCGGCGATGCCGACGCCTTCGAGGCCGACGCCGAGGCGGGCCTGATTCATCATCGTGAACATGCACTGCATGCCGCGATTTTCCTCGCCGATCAGATAGCCGATCGCGCCGCCCTGATCGCCCATCTGCATGGTGCAGGTCGGCGAGGCGTGGATGCCGAGCTTGTGCTCGACGCCGCTCGGGAAGATGTCGTTGCGCGCGCCCAGCGTGCCGTCGGCATTGACCAGGAATTTCGGAATCAGGAACAGCGAAATGCCCTTGGTGCCGGCGGGCGCATCGGGCAATCGCGCGAGCACGAAATGCACGATGTTGTCGGTCATGTCGTGGTCGCCATAGGTGATGAAGATCTTGCTGCCGAAGATCCTGTAGCTGCCGTCGGCCGCGCGCTCGGCGCGGGTGCGCAGCGCGCCGACGTCGGAGCCGGCCTGCGGCTCGGTGAGCTGCATCGTGCCGGTCCATTCGCCCGACACCAGCTTGCCGAGATAGATGCGCTTCAACTCGTCGCTGCCGTGCGCATGCAGCGCATCGATCGCCGACAGCGTCAGCAGCGGGCACAGCCCGAACGCCATGTTCGACGCCGCCCAGAGTTCGGTGCATACCGCGTTGAGCGCGCCCGGCAGGCCCTGGCCGCCGAAGTCCTCCGGGCCCGACACCGCATTCCAGCCCGCCGCGATCCAGCGCTGATAGGCGTCCGGCCAGCCCGGCGCGGTGGTGACGGCGTTGTGCGCCAGCTTGATGCCGTGCTTGTCGCCGATCCGGTTCAGCGGCGCCAGAATGTCGCCGGCGAACTTGCCGGCCTCTTCCAGCACCTGCGCGGTGAGCTCGCCGTCATAGTCGCCGAGATGCCCCGCCGCCACCGCGGCTTGCAGGCCGGCGCCATGGTTGAGGGAGAGCAGGATGTCGTCGATCGGAGCGCGATAGGTCATGGCGTTGTCCCGGCAAAGGAAAGCTGGCCCGCCTTCTTCCATGAAACGCCGCTGCTCTCAACCTTTCGTCACCTCCGGCCGCCCGGCTGCAATTTCGCGGTTCCATGCGGGCCCTCAGCGGTTGAAAACCGGCCGCCGTCTCTATAGACCGGCGGGGCCGGCCGGCGATTCAGCCGCTGCGGTCGCCTTGGCGCGGCCGTGCGGCCGATGATGGGGCGTAGCCAAGCGGTAAGGCAGGGGATTTTGATTCCCCCATGCGGAGGTTCGATCCCTCCCGCCCCAGCCAATGATTTCAATAGCTTGTATGAGCAGCTGACCGCCTCTGTGTTGCGGCATTCTTTCGAGTCGACCCCGAGTCGTCGACCCCAAGTCGACCCCAAGTCGACCTAATAGGTTCGAACTGGAATCTCCAGAATCCGACGTCCGTCACCGACGTGCAAACCATCGCGCTATTCACCGCGCTGCTGCCGAGCATGGTGGTGCAGGAGCAGGCACATCCGGGTCAGCCCCTGACGACTCGGTCGGCGGGGTTCCGGTGTCAGGAATTGCGGCACAAGGTCTTGCTTGAGCATGTTCACCTAGAGCGGCACGCGCGCGAACACCGCCGTGCCCTTTTCTGGATGAGATTCGAGTTCGACCGTTCCATTGACGAGAGCCAGCCGCTCGCGCATACCCAGCAGGCCCAGTCGACGCGACGTTTTTTCAGCGACGCCCGACTCGACCTCGGGCACACCGCAGCCATCGTCTTCGACGATGCAGATCAGTTCGTTGCCCCGCATCTCCAGGATCACCCCGACCCGGGTCGCCTTTGCGTGGCGCACCACGTTGGTGATGCCTTCCTGAATTACGCGATACAGGGCGCTTTCGACATCAGGCGGCAACCTCCGGTCGCCGAGCCCGAAGTGAAGATCGAAGCACAGGCTGCAATGCGGCTCCCACTCGGCGACGAGCTGGCCGATCGCGTCCTCCAGGCCGAGTGCATCGAGCGCCGTCGGGCGGACCTCCCAGGCGATCCGATGCAGGCTCCTACTCATATCGTGCGTGATGCGTTTCAACGACGCGGCCTTGCTCGCGATGTCGCTCTGCGCCGACGCGCTGCGTGCGATCGAGTCGAGGCCGAGCTGAACCAGCGTTACCGACTGGCCGAGATTGTCGTGCATTTCCCGGGCAATCCGCTGACGCTCGGCCTCCTGGTCCGTCATCGTCTGTCTGAGCACCTGGAGAACATCCGCCTCGGCGGCGGCGCGCCGCTTGGTCTGCTCCATTAGTTCGCGGGCGGTCGCCCTGCTTTCGACCAGGCGGCGTCCCACCTCCGCAAGCGCGTCGGCGTTGCGCGAGGCATAACGAATCGACCGCTCGAGCAGCACCGCGTCGAACTCCCCCTTCACCAGATAATCGTTGGCGCCAGCGTCGGTCGCCGCCTTGTCGACCGCCGCGCTGCCGTGGCCGGTCAACACGATGATCGGCTTCGTCATTCCGTTCACTCGTGCACGACGCACGAGATCGAGGCCGTTGTCCGGACCGAGCCGGAAATCGACGAAATACAAATCGTGCTGGTCGCGATCGAACGCCACGAGCGCATCGGCATAGGTCGAGACCCAATCCAGTTGCAGGCGGTGGAAGGGAATCTTGTGTAACTGGCGCTCGAAAGCGAGACATTCAATCTGCGCGTCGTCGACCAGCAGAATCCTGGTCGCGAGCCTACTCATGGCCGAACCTCTCCGTCATCGGCAGAGACGCAGTCTTCATCCAGAATTGCCAGAGCGATTCGATCGCGGAGACGTAGTCGGGGATACTGGCCGGCTTGACGAGGTAGGCGTTGATCCCAATCGAGTAGGCCTCGGTGATGTGCTTCGGGCTCTCCGAGGTGGACAGCGCGATCACCGGCAGATGGCGAATAGCCTCGTCGGCGCGCAGGATGCGGATCACCTTGCGCCCGTCCAACCGCGGCATGTTGAGGTCGAGCAGGATCAGCGTCGGCGTCGGCGCCGAGCCCTCCTCGGCGTAGTGGTGGCGGCGCTTGAGATAGTCGAGCATCTGCTCGCCGTCACTGACGAATCGGATATCCGCCTTGATGCCGGCTCGACCGAACACTTCGGTCAGGATCAGCTTGTCGTAGTCGTGGTCCTCGGCGACCAGCACCGTCGGCAAAATCGGATCCCGGTTCATGACGGCCGCTCCGCATCATCCGCGCCGCGCAAAGGCAGTGTGAAGTCGAACACCGAGCCCTCGCCGGGCCGGCTGGTGGCCGTGATCGACCCACCATGGCGGCTGACGATCTTGCGGCAGATCGCCAGCCCGATGCCGGTTCCCTCGTATTCGTCCGGACCGTGCAGGCGCTGAAACGGCTCGAAGATCTGTTCGACGTATTTCGGGTCGAAGCCGATGCCGTTGTCGGCGATGCTGACGCGCAGCCGGCGAACACTTTCGCTGCCGGTGGATTCGTTCTCGACCACCGAGCCGATCGTGATTTGCGGCGCGCGGCCGTTGTCGCGATATTTGAGCGCGTTGGAGATCAGGTTCTGCAACAACTGGCGGATCTGGCTGGCATCGCACAGCACGACGGGAAGATCGCCGGCCGTCACCGCCGCGCGGGTGTCCTGCAGAATCGGCTTCAGATCGGCGAGGACTTCGGACAAAACCTCGTTCAGCGAGATCGGGGCCAGTGGACGTGCCTGCCGTCCGACCCGCGAATATTCGGCGAGGTCGTTGATCAGCGCTCGCAGGCGCCGCGACGAGGCTTCGATGCCGCTGACCATGACGTTGAGTTTGGCCTTGGCCTCAGGGGCGAGCAGATCGCTCAACAGACCGGCGAACGCCTCGATGTGCCGCAGCGGTTCCTTGAGATCGTGAGCGGCGACATAGGCGAAGGATTCCAGCTCGTCATTGCTGCGCGAGAGTTCTCGGTTCGCGCTCTCCAATTGCTCCGCCTTGCCGAGAATGACATCGACGACCAGGTCACGGATTTCGACGGCCGCAGCGATCTCGTGGCTGCGCCACGGAATCGAGCGGCCGCGCACCTCCTCGCGCCAGGCGTCGAACGACGCTCGGGTTTGCAGCCGTCGACCGTGCGGGCCGATCCGCACCGGCTTGTGCGGATCGCCGCCCCACGTCACCGTCTGCGCGACTTCCGGCCGGAACCACAACAACAGGGTTGTCGATGCCCGTCCGAGCGGGATGCCGAGCACGCCGCTGGTGATATCGCTGTAAGTCGCGGCCTCGTCGTAGATTGCCGCGAGGCGGTCGGTCTCGAATACGCCGTTGGGCTGGGTGCAGTTGATCCAGCGCGCGAGGTCGCGCAGTTGCACCGGCGACGGGGTCTGCCCGAACGACGTGATGTTGTCGAATCCGCACAGCGCAAATCCGGAGGCGCTCATCAATGCGAGCAGTTCGTCCCCGATCCGGCTCAGCCCTCCGTGGAGGCTCTGCTCGTCGCCGAACTGGTGCAGCAGCTTGTTCTGCGTGGCGCGCACCTGGACGCTGTGATGGACGATCTCGGCTTCCTCGAGCACGCTGATCTGCCAGGTCAACACCTGCGCGATCAGTTCACAGGCCTGACGGATCTCGTAGGCGACGAAACGGGGCGAGGTGTTGTGGCACGAGATCATGCCCCAGAGGCGGCCCTCGCGCACGATCGACACCGACATCGCCCCGTACACCGCCATGTTGACCATGTATTCGACGTGGATCGGCGAGACGCTGCGCAGCACCGAATAGCTGAGATCGATCGGACCGCCGGTCACCGGATTGCGGTCCGGCAACAATGGAGACGGGCGATAGCCGATATCCGGAATGATCCGGACGGTGTTGCTGGTGTACAGCGCGCGCGACTGCGCCGGAATATCAGAGGCCGGAAAGTGGAAATCCAGCAGCGATGGAATGCTGTCGATACGATCTTCGGCGATCACCTGTCCGCTCCAATCGGCCGAAAATCGATAGATCTTGATGCGGTCGAAACCGGTGATCCGGCGCACTTCGCGGGCCGCGATGTCGCAGGCCATCAGCACGCTGGTCGCCTTCTGCAGCCGCCTGATTGCAGCGCGAACGCTTCGGAAGAATTCGCTGGACGATTCGGTGGTGTCGCGCGGCTCCAACTCCAGGATGCAGAGACTATCGTGACGATGCAGAATGCCGTTGAAGGTCCGGGTGCCCGAACTGGTCAGGAATTCGACGTGAAGTGGATTGGCCGCGGCGAGGTCGCCGGACAGCGCATCGCGGAGCAGGCTGGCGCTGTCGGCCGACAGATGCGCCGACAACGGCTCCGCCAGCACGGCCTCCGGCGATAGTCCGAGCACCGCTTCGATGTTGGCGCTGACCGAGACGGGTCGCAGATCAGGTTCGGCGAGAGCGATCAGAACGCCGTGAGGCTGGATCGAACCGGGAATGTGGATCGGCTCCCGATCGCATTCGGTGAGATCGGCAGCCAACGCAAATTCATCCCGCACCTGGGAGGATGCGTCTGGCGCGGTCGTCGGTGGTTGCGGTTCGTTCATCGCGGTGTCCGGTTCAAGGCGTGGCCGACAGGGCGACCGCAATCGGCAGCGTGAACCAGAAGGTGGAGCCAGAACCGGGGATCGTGTCGACGCCGACCTGGCCTCCGTGCCGCTGCACGATCTTGCGGCAGATCGCGAGCCCGATGCCGCTGCCCTCGTAGTCGTCGGGGCCATGGAGACGCTGAAACGGCTCGAAGATCTGCTCGGCGTATTTCGGGTCGAAGCCGATGCCGTTGTCGCTGACGCAGATCCGTGTGGAGGCGGCCGCCCTGCCGACCTCCCCGCGAGGCTCCTCCGCGCTGCGCTGCTCGGCGTACACGCGAATTCGGCAGGGTCGGCCGGGATGCCGATACTTCAATGCGTTCGACAACAGATTCTGTAGAACCTGCCGCATCTGGTTGCGATCGCATTGCGCGACCGGGAGCTGTTCGATCCCCACGACCGCCGCCGCCTCTTCGATCCGCTGATGCAGATCGGTGGCGACGTCCTGGGCGACTTCCATCAAAGACGTCTGTGCGAGCGGCTTGGAGCGGCGGCCGAGCTGCGAGAATTCGGCGAGGTCGTTGATCAGAATGCGCAGCCGCTGCGACGACTTTTCGATGCCGCTGACCATCAGGCCGAGGCGCTCGTCGCCCATCTCGCGGATCGACTCGCCGAGCAGTCCGGCGAAGGCCTCGATGTGACGCAGAGGCTCCTTGATGTCGTGCGAGGCCACGTTGGCGAAAGCCTCGAGTTCTTCATTGCTGCGCGCGAGCTGAGTGTTCACGCGTTCGAGCTTCTCGGTGTTGCGCAGGATCACGTCGATGACCAGATCCCTGATCTCGACCGCGGCCGCGATTTCATGCGGCTGCCAGGGCAACGCGCGCCCGCTGGTTTCCTCGGTCCAGGCGACGAACGATGTCCGTGGCCGCAATCGCCCGGACTCCGCCCTGACCGATTTGTCGGGATTGCCGGCCCAATAGACGGTCTGCGACACTTCCGGGCGAAACCACAGCATCACCCGCCGCGGCGTCGTGCGCGACAGCGGAACGGCGAGCACCCCGCTGGCGACGTCGGCGAAGGCTTTGGCCTCCGGAAACAGGGTGGACAGCTGATCGGTCGCGAACAGCTCGGCGCTGTCATTGCGCCCGACCAGACCGGCCAGCATCTCGATCGCCGCTTCGGGTGGCGTGCGGCCGATCGAGGTGATGCCTTCGCGTCCGAACAGGCACAGGCCGGACGCCCCCATCAATTCGAGCAGGGCTTCGCTGTTGCGCACCAGACCCGCGCGATGGTCGTGCAATTGTTCGATGTCGCTGATCAGGCTGCGCTGGATCGCCTTTCCCTTCAGGGTCTGGCGGGTCGCAGCCTGCTCCTCCATCACGCCGACCTGCCATGCCAGCACCTGTGCGACCATGTCGCAAGCCTGGCGAGCGTCGTGGCCGACGTAGCGCGGCTGCCGGTTGTGGCACGCGATCAGCCCCCACAGCTTGTCGCCGCGGAGGATCGAGACCGACATCGTGCCGCGCATGCCGATATTGCGCATATATTCGAGATGGATCGGCGAAACGCTCCGCAGCACGGCAAAACTCAGATCGATCGCCTGCCCGGTGGACGGATCGTGGCCGGGCACGATCGGAACGGGGATGTAGTCGATATCGGGAATGATCCGGATCGGATTGGTGGCGTAGAGCCTGCGCGCCTGCGCCGGGATATCCGACGGCGGAAAGTGCAGCCCGAGAAACGACTCGACGCCTTCGGTACGGTCCTCCGCGATCACTTCGCCGCTGAAGTCGGGCGCGAAGCGGTAGATCTTGACCCGATCGAATTCGGTGATCTCGCGCACTTCGCGCGCCGCAGCGCTGCAGGCGCCTTCCAGGCTCTGCGCCGCCTGCAGGCGCTTGATCGCGCCGCTGGTCCGGCAGAAGAACGCGTGCGACTCCGCCGCCTCGTGCCGTGGTACTTCGAGTTCGAGAAACGTCAACCCGCCGTGGCGATGCCAGAGGCCGGTGAACTCGGCGTCGCGCCGGCGCAGCCGGATGGCGACCGGCGAACCGCTGGCATCGACCGGCTCACGCATGGCGCTGCGGAGCCGCGCCTGGCTGTCGGCGTCGAGTGCCTCGGCGAGCGATCTGCCGAGCAGATCGTCCGGGCCGAGGTCGGCGAAGGTCGCGATGTTGGAACTGACGGCAACCGCCCGCAGATCATCGTTGAACGCGATCAATAGTCCATGCGGCTGGATGGACCCGGGAATGTGTATCGGCTCGCGGTCACAGTTCGTCAGGTCGACGTCACCGGCAGCCGAATTCATGCCCAACTCACGTGCACTTGCTGGTCCGGATCGACCGATCTCGAGAATCGGCCGCGACCGCGGGCGCGGCCGGGTCCTTGGAACGATGAAGCAAGCCTTGCGCCGATGGCTCCCATCGATGTTGCGATAGATCAAGGGTCGGCATCGGTTGCAGGAGCCCGAGGTCCGGGGACAGACTATCGCGCAGGAGCCACCGTCACGGCTCCGCGCTCTCCAGCCAGCCCATGCTGAGAGCGAAGCGGATCAACTCGACCCGGTTGGTGAAACCGAGTTTGTCCATGGCGCGCGCCTTGTAGGTCTCGACGCTCTTGGAACCGACCTGGAGTTTGGCGGAGATCACCTTGTTGCTGTGGCCGACAGAGGCCAGCCGCAGGACTTCCAGCTCGCGGGTGCTGAGCTCCGAGATCGGGCTGGTTTCGCTGTCGATGGACACCTGCTGGACGCCCCGACCGATGGCGCGCCCCGCGATCGCCGGATCGAGATACAACCCGCCGGCTGCGACGGCGTGGATGCCGCGGATCAGTTCGTCGGTCGCCGAGCGCTTGAGGATGTAGCCGCCGACGCCCATTTTGAGCAGCCGCCGCAGATAAGCACCATCCTCGTGCACCGATAGGACGAGCACGCGCGCCTTCGGCTGCGCCTCGAGGTACTTCTCGGTGACGTCAATTCCGTTCATGCCCGGCATCGACAGATCGAACACCGCGACGTCGGGCCTCAGCTCGATGGCGCGCCGCAGCGCCTTGGGTCCGTCATTGGCCTCGCCGACCAGCTCGAGTTCGGGATCTTCGGCGACGAGCATCTTCATCCCACTCAGAACAATCGGATGATCGTCGGCGAGAAAGATCCGCAAACGTGAGCCATGGGGTGGGTTCGGTGATTTCGCGTCCATCGTTCACACAGCCAAACCCACACAGCTTGGCTGCCTCCTCGAGCGACCGCACGATTTCGGCCGACTGCATTGCAGGACCCGCGTTCCGATGCTGTAGGGCCCGACCAGCTCGCCTCGTGACTACGCCGGTCGTCGGATTATGGGCTTGGCCCAAATCAATTCCCGGCGTCAGGAAAACCTGACCGCTGTACCGACTACTCCAGCAAGATACGGACGCCGCGCTTCTGTCAACACAAATTGACTAACTCGTGTGTCAAGTTGATTTTACAGTCACTGGGAGCGGAGACGTCTCCCGGCGACTATCCAACAGGAAATCTGGCACCGCCTCGCATCGGCACTGCGCATTCACCCCTTTCAGCCGTTTTGGGCGAAGGCGCAACTGTCGAGGCAAGGCAAGGACAGTGCTGCGACCACACGAACTCGCGTTCGAGGCCGCGGCGAAACGACCTACGTGCAGGTTCAGCACGGAACTAATCGTAAGTCTCTTAGGAGGTTTCACTATGGCAGACGATCCCAACAAGGTCTGGCCGACTGGCCTGACGATCGCGGAGTCGGAAGAACTCCACAAGCACGTCATCGACGGTACGCGCATCTTCGGCGCGATCGCGATCGTCGCGCACTTCCTGGCGTATGTTTACTCGCCCTGGCTGAAATAAGGAGTATCGACAATGAATCAAGGTAGAATCTGGACTGTGGTCAAGCCGACCGTCGGCCTTCCCCTGCTGCTCGGCAGCGTTGCCGTGATGGTTGTGCTGGTTCACTTCGCCGTCCTCACCCACACCACCTGGGTCGCGAAGTTCATGAACGGCAAGACCGCGGCGATCGAGAGCTCGATCTCCATCGGCTGATAACAGCGTCTGTTGCTGTTCGGCTGGCCGGGACCCATGGGTCCCGGCCGGTTGTCCAGCGGCGGAGCCGGCAGAGAAGCCGGACCGCCCCTCGCATGCCGGAGAGCGCGGCGGCGAGTTTGTATCGGAGACAGTGTCGACCATCCCTGTCCCCCGCTTTGGACCCAAGACTTTGGACCCAAGACGATGAACCCCGTCAGCCAAAAAGCGATGAAGCTGTGGGCCTCCTTGGGGTCTCGCTTTCTGCCGTTCGCGGATGCGGCGACGCCGGATCTGCCGCTGTCGCGGTTGCTGCGCCTGTCGCTGTTTCAGGTGGCGGTGGGCATGTCGCTGGTGCTGCTGGTCGGCACTTTGAACCGCGTGATGATCGTCGAACTCAACGTGCCGGCCTCGATCGTCGGCGTGATGGTGTCGCTGCCGTTGCTGTTTGCGCCGTTCCGCGCGCTGATCGGTTTCAAATCCGACGTCCACAAATCCGTGCTCGGCTGGCGCCGCGTTCCCTTCCTCTATAAGGGCACGCTGGTGCAATTTGGCGGCCTGGCGATCCTGCCGTTCGCGCTCCTGGTGCTGTCCGGCAGCGGCGATGCGGGCAACGCCCCGGTGTGGATCGGACAATTCGGCGCGGCGCTGGCGTTCCTGCTGATCGGCGCCGGCGTGCACACCACCCAGACCGTCGGCCTCGCGCTCGCCACCGACCTCGCCTCGCCGGAATCGCGGCCGAAGGTCGTCGGCCTGATGTACACCATGCTGATGTTCGGCATGATCGCCGCGGCGATCGTGTTCGGCATGCTGCTCGCTGATTTTTCGCCCGGCCGCCTGATTCAGGTGATCCAGGGCTCGGCCGTCGTCACCATCGTTCTCAACGGCATCGCCGTCTGGAAGCAGGAAGCGCGGCGCACCTCCGGCGCGACGCAGGCGACCGCGCATCCCGGCGCGCCCTCCGCGAGCTTCCGCGAATCCTGGGACGTCTTCATCCAGGGCAAGGACGCGATGCGCCGGCTGATCGCGGTCGGCTTCGGCACCATGGCGTTCAGCATGGCGGACGTGCTGCTCGAACCCTATGGCGGCCAGATCCTGTCGATGTCGGTCGGCGACACCACCAAGCTCACCGCGGCGCTCGCGGTCGGCGGTCTGCTCGGCTTCGGCCTCGCCTCGCGGGTGCTGAGCCGCGGCGCCGATCCGTTCCGGATGGCGAGCTTCGGCTCGCTGGTCGGAATCCCGGCCTTCCTCGCGGTGATCTTCGCCGCCGAACTGCAGGGCGCCGCGTCGGTGCTGACATTCGGCTGCGGTACCGCGCTGATCGGCTTCGGCGCCGGCCTGTTCGGCCACGGCACGCTGACCGCGACGATGAACGCCGCGCCGAAGGACCAGGCCGGCCTCGCGCTCGGCGCCTGGGGCGCGGTGCAGGCCTCCGCGGCCGGCGTGGCGATCGCGCTGGGCGGCATCATCCGGGATGTCGTGACGGCGTTCGCTCCGCAGTTCGGCCCGGCCGCCGGCTACAACGCCGTCTACGGCCTCGAGCTGCTGCTGTTGCTGGCGACGCTCGTGACGATGGTCCCGCTGATCAAGCGACGGGACACATTGTTGATGCAGGGACAACTGAACTGATGCAGGGCGGCTCTCTCCGCCCTGAGACTGAAACGGAGTAACTATGACCCAGATTGTCACCCGGTTGTACGATTCCAGCAGCAAGCTCGCTGCGTTGGAAACCGACCTGAAGACGAACAACTACAAATATGCCGTCGTCACCGGCACTCAGGCCGGCAAGTCGAGTTCGGTGGACGACATCATCGCGGCGATGGGCCGGGCTTACGTGTCGCGCGGCGACGCCCGGACCTATGCCGACTACGTCAAGAAGGGCGCCGTCGTGGTCGCGGTTCAGGCCGAATTCGGCTTCGCCGCCAAGGCGACGACGATCCTCGACAGCTACGGTCCGAACAAGATCAGCGTGCAATCGTCGGCCTCGGCCGCCATGGAGATGAGCGAAGCGACGCCGTTCTCCAACATGATTCACGCCAAGACTCTGCTCGACACCTCGGGCAAGTACAAATCCTATTCCGGCGACTGGCTGCTCGTCGACAGCGACAAGACGTTCTCCGGAACGCCGCTTGTGATCAGCAGCAAGGGCCCATACCAGTCGTTTTCCGGAACGCCGCTGCTGCTCGACAGCAGCGGTCCCTACAAGTCCTTCTCGGGGACTCCTCTGTTGCTGGACGACAGCGGTCCGTACAAATCCTATTCGGGCGAGCCGCTGCTGCTCAACAATCCGACCATCTTCTCCTCCTGGCTGGGCCTGCCAGTGCTCTCCAAGTAAAGGAATTTGACCATGAGCGAATACAAAGGACACTCCGGCACGCCGCTGATTCTCGAGCAGAAGGGCGAGTACCAGAGCTTCTCCGGCACGCCGCTGCTGCTGAAGCAGGAGGGCGAATACCAGTCGTTCTCCGGCATGCCGCTGCTGCTGAAGCAGGAAGGCGAGTACAAGTCGTTCTCCGGCTATCCGCTGCTGCTCAATCTCTGGGACTAGTGGACCGTCCCCATCACAGGCGGATGGCCACAGCCGTTCGCCGAAAGGAAGTTCGATGTCGAACGAACAATATCGATCGCTCTCCGGAACGCCGTTGCTCCTGAACACGTCGGGCTCCTATCAATCGTATTCCGGAACCCCGCTGATCATCGCGCAGAAAGGCGAGTACCATTCGTATTCCGGCTCGCTGATCCTGCTCCCGGCCCTGAAATCGTACTATTCGTTCTCGGGGACGCCGCTGCTGATCAATACGACCGGACCGTACAGATCGTTCTCGGGAACACCCCTGCTTCTGAGCCAGAACGGGGCCTATCGATCGTTCTCGGGAATGCCGCTCCTCATCGGAACTTCCGGACTCTACAAGTCGATGTCCGGAACGCCGCTGATCCTCCAGCAGAAGGGGGCCTATCGGTCGTTCTCGGGCCGCCCCCTGCTGATCGACCGGCCGACACCGTTCTCGTCGCTGTTCGGTCTGCCGACACTCTTGAAGTAACTGGACCCAACGAGCCGGGAACGTCACGCCCGGCTCGCACCTCCCAGGTTACTCCATTGCGCCGACGTCTCCCCGAAGGTTCGGGGAGACGTCGGCGTGTCGTGGCTGCTCCGTCCGCAACGAACGACGAAACGAACGACTCCGGCGAAGGCCGTTAGCGTCGCCATGCGAACGCTTCCACAATGACAGGACAGCGGCTCGCCGGGCCTGCCGAAGGGCGATGTGCCGACCACGCCGCGACTCGCGCTAGTGGATGCTGTTCCGCTTCAGATTGTCGACGGTCTCGATGAAGAGGTTGAGTCCCACCCGCCGGGCCGACTGCCGGAGAATCAACTCCCCGTCGGTCCTGTCGGCCAGGAAGTGCGGATCCAGATAAAGACCTCCGGCCGCCACCGCGTGGATGCCGCGAGCGAGCTCGTCGGTCGCCGAGCGTTTGAGAATGTAGCCGGTCACGCCACATTGCAGGACCTTGCGCAGATAGGCCGCGTCTTCGTGGACCGTCAGCACCAGCACGCGGGATGTCGGGCAGATCGACAGAAACTGGCGGGCGACATCCAGCCCTCTGAGACCCGGCATCCACAGGTCGAGGACCGCGACATCCGGCTTCAATTCGATCGCGCGCTGGAGTGCGCTCGGTCCGTCGGAGGCGTCGCCGACGAGTTCCAGGCCGGCGTCGTTCCCGATCAGCATCTTCATGCCGCGGAGCACGAGCGGGTGGTCGTCGGCCAGGAAGACGCGCAGGCGGGGTGTTGTTCGACCATCCATGGTTCATGGTCCCGACGGAGCGAAGAAATGGCAAGATAGATTTGCACGGCTACGAAGGATGCGCCTAGCGGCATCGCCGTAGTCCAATCACTGGATGAGGCGATCGTGAGGACGTCGTGTGAACACGAAATCCCGTGCCGCTCGGCTCGAAGCCTCGACCATGCGACCGTTCGACAGAACGCGACGGCTGGTGCGGAGGTCCTGCTCACGGCAGTGCGGCTTGAGCCTAGATCGTCGCCGTGACGGCAACCATAGCGAAGAGGAAGCGGCGTCCTCGGAAAAGGCCGCCGCTTCCGGGAGGTGTCTACTTCTTGGCGGGGGCCGCGGGAGCGGCGGGGGCCGGCGCAGCCGCGACGACCTTGCCGTTCATGAACGCCGACACCCAAGTCGTGTTTTGGAGCACGGCGAAGTGCACGAGAAACGCCATGGTCGCCACGCCGCCGAGAAGCAGCGGCAGGCCGACGGTGGGATTGACGACGGTCCAGAGTTTACCTTGATTCATGATCGATACTCCTCAGTGCAGCCAGGGCGAATAAACATACGCCAGGAAGTGAGCGATGATCGCGATCGCGCCGAACACGCGCGTTCCGTCGATCACGTGCTTGTGGAGTTCTTCCGACTCCGCGATCGTCAGGCCGGTCGGCCAAACCTTGTTCAGATCTTCTGCCATTCCAAACTCCCAAAAAATAGAACTCTGGAGCGTCGCGCCACGCGCAGCCGCTCGATTGATACTCGCAGCGGCCGAACCACGGTCGCGGCAAGTCGCTTCTGATCGGAACTGGCGCGGAATCCGGATGGTCTCGCCCGAACTTACCTTCGAGCGTGATTGCGGACTCCGCCAGTGCGACTGAGGTGATCGCGCCGACGCCGGCCCAACTCAGAGAGTAACGCGAGACTAACCGGCTGCGTTCCTCGGTCAATTTGGGAACGCGCTGTCCGACGGTCCGTTTGATCCCTGAAACGACGAAACAACGTCAGGATATCCCGCTTCAATCGGCCCCGAGACGCCTGCGGCGGCATCGACCTTCGCAACGGCGCGCGACGACCGACGTCGAGCGGCAGGAATCTGAAGCAGATCTCGTCGTCAGGATTTCCCCAATCGAAGGATCATTCAAATTGCCGTATGCGAGTTCGTCACAATTCTGGATCGACTGATGCGAGACAAAGAATGTTGCGACTTGTGTCAAGCTATCAAGAGCTTGCTGAACAGTCCACTGCGCCCGGGCTATGAGGTTCTCGAACTGGTCTGTCCCAAGTGCGGCACGGAGATCGGCGTCGTCGTAAGAACCGACAAGGTTTGCAAACGCGCCGAGCAAACGGAGTGAATGCGCAGATGCGCGTGGCGGGCCGTTGGCGGCAAGCCATCGCGCAATGCTGACCGGCAAGGAGCTGCCCCAGGAGGACGAGGAAGCATCGGCGTTCGAGACCTCGCGGGCCGACACCGAACGCCTGGTCGCCGGCACGCTTGCTGACATCGTCATGCTGGTGCGCTACGCCCTCGGCGAGGCTGAGTCGCTGGACTCCTTGCCCTCGGTCGTGGCCGGCCGGTTCAACCTCTGGCTCGGCCGCGAGGAGAAGGCCGGGCGAAGCTATACGGATGAGCAACGGGCCTGGCTGACGGCGATCCGCGATCATGTCGGCGTCAACATCGAAATCCGCCCCGAAGACATGATGGATGCCCCGGAGTTTTCTGCGCGCGGCGGTATCGTCAAGGCGCGGGCGCTGTTCGGTGCGCGGCTGCCCGGCCTTCTGGACGAATTGACCGATGCGCTGGTCGCATGATAGATATCAATGGTGAATACCAATCTTGAGGGCCGCCGATGTCTTCACCCGCCAGCAAGTCCGGCACTGCACGTCGCAACGCCAAGGGAGCGCCCGGACCGGACGCGCCGGCGACCGCGAAGCTTTTCATGCATGGCCGCAGCCAGGCCGTGCGGCTGCCCAAGGAGTTCCGCTTCGAGGGCACCGAGGTGCGCGTCCGCCGGGTCGGCGACAAGGTGATCCTGGAGCCGATGGAGAAGAAACCGTTCGATTACGCCGCTTGGCGCGCGCGGCTGGATGCACTCGGCGCGCGAGATTTCCTCGCCGATGGCATGCCGGACGATCCGTCGGTCCAGCCCGAAGATTTCGGGATCGATTGAGTATGATCTGCCTCGATACGAATGTTGTCATCGGCATCATCAATGGCCGTGCCCCCCAACTAGAAGCGCGATTTCGGGAAACCATCGGCGTTGTGCCCGTCGCCTTGCCGGTGATCGCGCTGTTCGAATTGCGCTATGGCTACGCCAAGAGTCATCGGCGGGTACAGATGGAGGCCTTGCTGGGTGAGTTTCTCGCGCCCGGAGTCACCATTCTGCCGTTCGGCGAGGAGGATGCAGCCGAGGCGGGCGACATCCGGGCCAATCTCGAGGTGCAAGGCGTGCCGATCGGTTTCTATGATGTGCTCATCGCCGCGCAGGCGCGCGCCCGCGGCGCGATCCTGGTCACCGCCAACCGGCGGGAGTTCGAACGCGTGCCCGGGCTTATGGTGACCGATTGGGCGGCGTGACGGGTTGAGCGTGCGCTGATCGCGCACGCGGGCCCGACCTGTTGGATGAGTTGAACTGGTGGTGGCGTAATGGATTGTCGCGTTGCGTTGGCGGAAGAAAGTCGGCAGTCGTCCGATACGCAACAGTCGCCTGCGCTTTGGTATGGCAGTGCATGTCGATCTCGAACGAACCGACCCTGTTCGACGCCATGCCATAGGTGACGACCGGGCGCGTGACCTCGTCGGGCTCGATCCAGTCGGACGCAACGGAGCTGTCGGTGAGAATGGGCATCGTTCAATCTACCATGGCGCTTGGCGAAAATGGATAATTATCTATCCAGACTTCGTAATGACGCCAATGCGGTCTCCCTTTACGCATACCGAGGGTCGCGGCCGAAGCGATCTCGGCATCACCGAAAGGGACTTTCATGACCGTGCTGAGCAGCGAGCGCGTCGCACAGACGCTCGACAAACTCCATGCCGACGCCGACGCGGCCGATCGCGACCTGATGACCAGGATGATGGCGCAGGTCGAGACCTCCGGTGCGACGGATCTACCTTGCGGCTGCGCTTCGCGACAATGGCGGCGGCAAGCTGATCGGCTCCGAGCTCGAATCCACGAAAGTGACGCGGGCGCGGGCGCATCTCGAAGCGGCGGGGCTTGCCGATCTGGTCGAGATCCGCGAGGGCGATGCGCTCGACACGCTCGCGGACGTCGGCGGCGAAGTCGATGTTCTATCGATCGACGGCGCGTTTTCGCTGTATCTGCCGGTGCTCAAAATGATCTAGCCACGGTTGACGCCCGGCGCGGTGATCCTCGGGGAGAACGCCTTTGCGCAGGATTATCTCGACTACGTCCGCACGCCCGCCAATGGTTATTTCTCCCGGTCGCTCGACATCGACGAAGGTCGCGGCAACGAATTCACCGTGCGGGTCGGGTGACGCTGCGGCGCGGCCGATGGGCGGCTGCGTCTCGCGGCGTAGTCCGTCGGAATTGAAGCTGGAATGGCCCGCAGATTGATCTGCTGCGCGGGCGGAGGCCGGCGGAAAAATGCGAGGCACTTTTCCGGCCGGGCTCCGAGCGTCGGGGGCCGGTCAGT
This sequence comes from Rhodopseudomonas palustris HaA2, assembly GCF_000013365.1. Lineage (NCBI taxonomy): Bacteria > Pseudomonadati > Pseudomonadota > Alphaproteobacteria > Hyphomicrobiales > Nitrobacteraceae > Rhodopseudomonas > Rhodopseudomonas palustris. The sequence goes on along the minus strand of NC_007778.1, from coordinate 5,025,679 downwards.
TCGCCAGCGAGACTTCCTTCAGGATCTTGACCTTCTTGTCGGCCACGCCTTCGATCAGCACGACCTTGCCACCCTGGTTGTGGTCGTCGAAGGTGACTTTGGCCCCCATGACGTTGGTGAACTCGATCTTCTTGATCGCGTCGCGGATCGCCGTCGGGTCGGTCGCGCCGGCGTTCTTGATCGCCGCCAGCAGCAGGCGCATGGCGTCGTAGCCGGCCCAGGTCTGCAGCACCGGCGTTGTCTTGTGGCGCTTCTCGATCTCCGCGGCGAAGGCCTTGTTGGCGGCCGTATCGACCAGATAGCTGTAGGTCCACGCGGTGATCGAACCCTCCATGCCGCCGGCCTGGATGATCTGCAGATTGTTGCCGCCGGGGTCGAAACGGCCGATGAACGGAATCCGCACGCCGAGCTGCATCGCATTGCGCAGGAAGTTGAGCTGATCGCCGGCGAGCTGGAAGATCGCGATCGCGTCCGGCTTGCTCTGCTGGATACGCGTCAGCAGCGCGGTGAAGTCCGGATAGCTCTGCGGGTGGAAGTCGGTCGAGATCACCTCGAGTCCGTGCTTCTTGGCGACCGCCGCGAAGGCCGCGGCGCCGCCGCGTCCGAAGTCGGTGTCCTCGCCCAATATGGCCACACGCTTGATCTTCGAGCTGCCGCTCAGATAGATGCCGAGCGCGTTCATCATGTCGTCGTCGGAGGGGTTGATGCGGAACGTCCATTCGTTGCCGCCGACGCCGGACAGATCGGTGATCTTCGGGCTCGACGCGATGCCGTCCACCAGCGGAATCTTCGCCGCGGCGATCAACGGCATCGTGGCGAGCGTCGCCGACGAACAATGCGCGCCGACGATGGCGACGACTTTGGCCTCGATCAGCTTGTTGGCGACGTTCACCGCTTCGGACGGATTGCAGCGGTTGTCGTAGGCGAGCATCTCGACTTTCTTGCCGAGCACGCCGCCCGCCGCATTGGCCTCGTCGAGCGCCAGCTGGTAACCCCACCGCTGCCATATCGCGGGCGCGGCGGCCGGCCCGGTATCGGGGATGCTGGCGCCGATCACGATGTTCTGCGCATCGGCCGCCACCGGCGCAGCGAGCGCAAGCCCGATCGCCACCATCAATCTCTTCATCAGCATCGTCGTGCCTCTCTCGACTACGGGTTCAGGTTACAGCAACAGCAATGTTCGTTTCGCGTCGTGCTCACGCCGCGCCCCGGGCGGCGCTCACGAAGGCGCGGACGTCGTCGGCCGAGGTCGCGAAGGACGTCACCAGCCGAACCAGAACGTCGTTCGTCCCGAGCGTCAGCATCCGCCCGAAGCCGCGGTCGCCCCATTCGTAGTAGCGCGCGCCGGCCTTCCTGAGCGCCGCATCGACCGGACGGGGCAGCGCGGCAAAGAGCTGATTGCCGCGCGGCTCGAAAGCCAGCCGCACGCCAGGCACCTTGGTGAGGCCGTCCGACAATTCGGCGGCGCGCCGGTTGGCCAGCCGCGCGAGGTCGAGCCAGTGTCCGCCGGCGAGATAGGCCGCCATCTGCGCGCCGAGCATCCGCCCCTTGGACAGGACGTGTCCGGCGCGCTTGCACTGATAGGCGAACGCCGCGGCCTTCGCCTCGTCGAAGAAGATCACGGCCTCGCAGGCCAAAGCGCCGTTCTTGGTGGCGCCGAAGGAGAGGACGTCGATGCCGGCCTTCCGGCTCATCTCGGCCGCCGTGCATCCGATCGCGACCAGCGCATTGGCGAAGCGCGCGCCGTCCATATGCACCGCCAGGCCGCGATCGTGGGCGATGGCGGCGAGTTCGGCGATCTCGCCGCAGTCGTAAAGAGTGCCGCATTCGGTCGCCTGCGACAGCGACAGCGAGGCCGGCTGCACCTGCCGCACCGTGCCCGCGGGAAATCCGCTGAGGATGTCGCGCAGGGCGGCCGGATCGATCTTGCCCTGCACGCCGTCGACGCCGATCAGTTTGGCGCCGGCGGTGAACATTTCCGGCGCGCCGCATTCGTCATTGGCGATGTGGGCCTGGTGATGACAGAACACCGCGCCCCAAGGCGGGGTGATCGCGCCGAGCGCGAGCGCGTTCGACGCCGTTCCGGTCGCGACGAAGTAAGCGGAGACCTCGCATTCGAACACCTCGTTCAGCAGCGCGCGCGCGCGGTGGCTGTAGCAATCGTGGCCATAGGCCGGCTCGGCGCCGTCATTGGCCGCGAGGAGAGCCTCGAGCACACGCGGGCTCGCGCCGACGGCGTTGTCGCTGGCAAAATCCATCACGGCCGATACGCCATTGCCAATGTTCCGATTAAGAGAACGTCGTTCCGAAACAGATTAGAGAAGACGGGCGCCGGCCTGTCAAGCGACGCACTGCCCATGAAACCATCGAACGCTGCACAGATTGCGGGACGAGCCGACAAGCGGTGAGCAGACGCCGTGCTTTCGGCTTGGAATCCAGCCGCCCCGTCGCTATAGATGAACGCTGTTACGTTTATCGGAATGGTCGGGATGGGTGCTGAAAGTCAGTCGGTTGCACGCGCGGTCGATATCCTGCAGCTGCTGTCCGACAACGGTTCGCTCGGCGTGCGTGAGATCGCCCGGCGCATGGAGTTGTCGCCGACCATCGTGCATCGGCTGGTGAGCACGCTGGCCTCGACGGGCCTCGCGGAGCAGGCCCCGGACACCCAGAAGTACCGCATCGGCTATCGCGCATTCCGCATCGGATCGTCGTTCCTGTCGCAGAACGATCTCGACCGCGCCAGCACGCCCGAACTGGTGGCACTCGCCGAACAGCATCAGATCAGCAGCTTCCTCGGCGTGCTACGTGGCGGCGCGATGGTCTATCTCAAGGTCGTCAAGAGCAACGGCCCGATCGCGATCAACAATCAGCCCGGCTCGCTCGCCGCGATTCACTCCACCGCCTTCGGCAAGGTGATGCTCGCTGCGCTGCCCGACAAGGAGGCCGCCGAGGTGCTCGGCAAGGAACCCTACAAGCGGCTGACGAAGAAGACCAAGGTGACGTTCCGCGCGCTGCTCGGTGAGTTGCGCGAGATCCGCGAGACCGGGATCGCGATTTCCGACGAGGAGAATCTGGTCAACGTCTATTCGGTCGGCGCCGCTGTGCGGGACGCTTCGGGCGAGGTGATCGCCTCGCTCAGCGGTGCAGTGCCGCGACAGGGGATGACCAAGCGCGAGATCGAACACGTCAACGCGCTGGTGAAGTCGGCGGCCGACAGCGTCTCGCGCAAGATGGGGGCGCCGTCGGCGCCATCCGGCGGCCGCGGGCGCTGACGCAACTATTCGAGCGCCTCGAGGAGTTGCCGCAGCTCCGCGGGGGTGCCCATGCCGGACGCCACGATCTCGTCGACGCCGACATCCTCATACGCCGCGAACGCCGCACGGACCTGCTCCGGCGTGCCGCTGGCGCTGTGGCGCATCACCACGTCGTCCGTCACCAGCGCGTTCACCGCGTCCCAGTCTTCGCGCGCATAGGCCGCGGCGAGCGCGGCCTGGTCGAGCTTCGTGCCCGCGAGTTCGAGATTGCGGGCATGGTGCTGGCCGCGCAGGATGAAACCGAGGGTGCGGCGCAGGCGGTCGCGGGCGGTGGTCTCGTCGGCATCGGCCGAAACATAGACGAGCGCCGTCTTCTTGATGACCCGGCCGGCCTTCTCTTCGCCCTTGCGGACGAGATCGAGCGTCCAGCGGATGAAAGCCGGCGAGGTCGCCGCGCTGATCAGCACGCCGTCGGCGGCGGCGCCGGCGAGTTCGAGCATCTGCGGGCCCGAGGCGGCCAGATAGATCGGGACGGCGCGCGCGCCGGTCGACAGCCGTCGGCCCGAGACCTTGAAGCGCTCACCTTTGAAATCGACCGTTTCGCCGCCGAGCAGCGCACGCGACAGCGCGATCGCCTCGCGCAGGGTGCCGAGCGGATGCTCGGCGACGAGGCCCGCAGCTTCGAGATCGCGCGGCGCGCCGACGCCGAAGCAAAGTTTGACGCGGCCGGGAAAATACTCGTCCAGCGTCGCCGCGGCCATGGTGGCGTAGAGCGGATGCACCGAATACGGGCTCATCGCCATCAGGGCGATGCTGATCCGGCTGGTGGCGCCGAGTGCGATCGCAGCCGAGGAGATCGGTTCGCGCTGGAACAAATGCGAGGCGAGCCAGGCCGTCGAGGCGCCGCCGCGATCGCCCAGTTCGATCATCGCGCGAAATGAGTCGGAGGTCTCGCCGCCGTCGAAAGAGAGGCCGAGCGTGCTGGTCATGGGGCGCCTTTCCGGAAATGCGCGATGCGCGGTGTCACTCGATCCGCGGCATCACCTCTTCGGCGAAGAATTGCATCTGGTCCAGCAGTTCCTGGACGTCGTTCGCCGCGAAGTACATGCCGAGCAGATGGGTGACGCCGGCGTCCTTCAGCTTTGCGATCTTCTCCAGAATCACGTCCGGCGTGCCGATCAGGTTGATGTCCTCCATCGCCAGCCCGGCTTCCTCCTTGAGCGTCGATTTCGACAGCGACAGGAGGTGCTTGTGCATTTGGCTCTGCTTGTAGCGGGCGACGGCGGCTTCCTGATTCCTGGCGCCGTGGACGATGAATTGCGGCGCGACGGAAATCTGCGCGGGATCGCGACCGTTGGCCACCACCATCTCCATCATGCGCGCGGCCATGCTCTTGAGCTTGGCAGCCGGCATGCCGGCCGGGATCCAGCCGTCCGCGGTCTCCGCGACGCGGCGGATGTGGTTCTCGTTGTTGCCGCCGAAATAGATCGGCAGCCGCGCCTGCTTCGGCTTCGGGAAGAACTCGACGTCCTTGTAGTTGTAGTACTTGCCCTCGAACGAGGCGACGCGGTCCTTGAACAGCAGTTGCAGCGCCTTGACGCCCTCCTCGACCATGTCGCCGCGATGGGCGCCGCCTTCGGGACGGAGCGCGTCGAATTCCTCCTTGTAGGCGCCGACGCCGACGCCGATTTCGAGCCGGCCATTGCTGAAGTGATCGAGCGTCGCGATCTGCTTGGCGACGACCACGATGTCGCGGCGCATCGGCAGCACGAGGATGCCGGTGCCGAAGCGCAGCGTCGTGGTGTTCGCGGCGATGAACGCGTAGGTCATCAGCGGTTCCCAGAACCGCGGCGGCACCGGGAATTCCTCGCGCACATAATGCTGCGTGGTCATGTGGTCGTTGCCCCAGACCGAGTGATAGCCGAGCTTCTCGGCGTGCTGGGCGATCTTGATCAGCGTCTCCGGGGTGGAGAAGGGGATCGGATAGGTGAGGCCTTCCATTCCAGTGGGCAGGCCGGCGCTCAGGATCAGGCTCATCTTCGGTTTCCTCGGCGAATGTGGAATCGGTGTGGATCGGATCAGGCGCGATGGCCGCGGCGTGCGGCGGTCGCGGTTTCGTCGACGGAGTGGTCGCCGCGCAGCACGACGCCGTAGGCCGTCTCGGCGGCCTCGCGCGACACCATGCCGAGATGCACGTCCGCGGCGACCGCCGCGGCATCGCGGCTGAAGGGATCGCCGAGGCCGCCGCCGCCGGGCATTTCGATCAGCACGGCTTCGCCGCGCGGAATGGTCTGCTGGCCCTTGCTCTTCAGCAGCCTGCCGGAGCCGAGCGAGATCTTGCCGGCCTTGCCGTCGGCGCCGCCGTCGCGGCCGCGGGCGGGGAAATCGACGCGGTCGTAGTTGGCGGAGATCGCGAAGGCGGTGTCGTCGAGGCTGACGACTTCCATCACCTGGCCGAGGCCGCCGCGGAATTGGCCGGGGCCGCCGGAGTCGGTGCGATATTCCTTGCGCTTGATCAGCAGCGGCGACATCGCCTCGGTGACCTCCACCGGCACGTTGCGCACGCCGCTCGGGAAGGCGGTGGCCGACAGGCCGTCCTTGCCCGGCCGCGCGCCGGTGCCGCCGGAATGGAACGACATCACGTTGAACACGCGGGCCCGCATCATCTCGGTGGAGTCGGCGTCGATCTGGCTGGAGCCGCCGAAGGCGAACAGGTTCCAAAGACAGGAGGTGCCTTCCGCCGGGACGTTGCCGTGAAGCGCCTGGCCGAGGCAGCCGATCACCAGATCGGGCAACATCTGTCCGACGATATGGCGCGTGGCGACGGGCAGCGGCGGCTGCGCGTTGAGGATGCAATCCGCCGGTGCGCGCATGCGCAGCAAGGCGAGCGAGCCCTCGTTGTTCGGGATCTTCGGTGCGATGATGCATTTCACGCCGAAGCTCGCATAGGCCTCGGTGTAGCAGAACGGCACGTTGATGCCGAAGGACGAGGGCGGCGAGGTGCCGGCGAAATCGACATCGATGCCGTCGTCGGAGATCGTCATCGTCGCGACCAGATCGAGCGGCCTGTCGTAGCCGTCGACGCGCATGCTGTTGCGGAACGTACCTTTCGGCAGCGCGCGGATCGCTTCCAGCGTGGCGACGCGTGACCGTTCCAGAATGTGATCGCCGAGACGGTCGAGAGTCTCGATACCGAATTCGTCCATCATCTTCAGGAGCTGCCGGCCGCCGACATCGTTGCAGCCGGCCAGCGAATAGAGGTCGCCGACGACCTGCACGGGCTCCCGGACATTGCCCTTGATGATCTCGAGCAGCGTCTCGTTGGTGCCGGCGGCGCTGGCGAAGCGCATGATCGGGATGAAGACGCCTTCCTCGAACACTTGGCGGGCGTCCGGGCCCATGCCGCGTCCGCCGATGTCGATGACGTGGCAGGTGCTGGCGAACAGCGCGACCAGCCGGTCGGCGCGGAAGACGGGCGTCACCACCGTGAAGTCGTGGAGATGGCCGGTTCCCTTCCACGGATCGTTGGTGATGAAGATGTCGCCGGGCTGCATCGTCGTCGCGGGAAACTTGTCGAGGAAATGCACCACCGCGCGCGCCATCGAATTGACGTGGCCGGGCGTGCCGGTGACGGCCTGCGCGAGCATGTGACCGGCGGTGTTGAACACGCCGGCCGAGACGTCGCCGGCTTCGCGGGTCGAGGTGCTGAAGCCGATCCGGATCAGCGTCTGGGCCTGTTCTTCGACCACGGAGATCAGGCGATCCCACATGATCTGCTGATGGATCACGTTCATCGGATCGGCGTGAGGGGCGTGGACGTCCATGATCAGGTCCTCGTCATGACGATGCTGCCGAGCGCGTCGATGCGGGCGGTGTAGCGGTGGGTCACCATCGTCGTGGTTTCGTCCTCGACGATCAGCGCGGGGCCCGCGACGATCGCGCCCGGCACGAGGTCGCGGCGAGTGTGGAGCGCGATGGATTCCGTCTTGCCGGTCTGCGGCGCCACGACATCGACATGCGCCGCCGGCTCGGCGGCCGTGCCGGACGGCATTGGCGGGCAGGGGAGGATCGGCGGACTGACGGTGGCGAGCCGCAGCGACCAGCCGAGAATCTCGACGTCGAGGTCGGGAATCCGGCGGCCGAATTGCTGTTCGTAATCGGCGAGGAACAGCCGCTCCAGCTCGGCGACCGAGCCCGCGGTGAAATCGCTCGCCGGGATGGTGACGGTGAGTTCGTGGCCCTGGCCGCGATAGCGCATGCTGGCGCTCCAGCCTTCCACGAGCTCGGCGGTCGGCGCGCCGAGGCGGACGACGTCTTCGGCCTCCTTGCGCATCTCGCTGCGCAGCGCGTTGAGCGGCGCCGGATCGAAACCGTCATCGAGCCGCACATGGCGCGTGCGCACCACCTCGTAGGCGATCGGCGCCAGTAGGAAGCCGAAGGCGGAGCCGACGCCGGCGCCGGCCGGGACGATCACCGTCGCAATGTCGAGCTTCTCGGCGAGGCGGGCGGCATGAATCGGTGCGGCACCGCCGAACGCGATCATGACGCGATTGGCGAGTTCGCGGCCACGCTCGACCGCATGGACGCGCGCGGCATTGGCCATGTTCTCCTCGACCACCTCGATGACACCGAGCGCCGCCGTCGCGGCATCGAGCGACAACGCGCGACCGACCGAGGCCTGCAGGGCGGCGGCCGATGCGTTGGTATCGAGCTGCATTTTGCCGCCGGCGAAGCGATCGGCCTGCAGACGCCCGAGCAGCAGATTGGCGTCGGTCACCGTGCCGTTCGCGCCGCCGCGGCCGTAACAGGCCGGGCCCGGCTCGGAGCCGGCGCTCGCCGGGCCGACCTGGACGCGTTGCATGGCATCGACCGACGCGATCGAGCCGCCGCCGGCGCCGATCTCGACCATCTCGATCACCGGGATGCGGATCGGAATCCCGCTGCCCTTCAGAAAACGATATTGCCGCGCGACTTCGAAGGAGCGTTCGAAATGCGGCTCGCCATGATCGATCAGGCAGATCTTCGCGGTGGTGCCGCCCATGTCGAACGACACGATATGATCGTGCCGGCGTTCGTTGGCGATATGCGCGGCCAGAATGGCGCCGCCGGCCGGGCCGGATTCGACGAGGCGGATCGGGAAGCGCCGCGCGATCTCGACGGTGGTCAGGCCGCCGGCGGACGTAATGAGATAGATCGGACAGCGGAAGCCGCGGGCGCGCAACGCTTCCTCGAGCAGCTTCAGATAGCGGTCCATCACCGGCTGCACATAGGCGTTGGCGCAGGCCGTGGACCAGCGCTCGTATTCGCGCATCTCCGGGCAGACCTCGCTCGACATGGTGATGGCGAGGTCGGGCGCCAGCGTGGTGAGGATGTCGCGGCTGCGGATCTCGTGGGCCGGATTGGCGTAAGAGTGCAGATAGCCGAGCGCGACGCTGGTCACGCCTTCGGCGCGCAAGATCGGCACGAGACCGGCGAGGGCGGCCTCGTCGAGCGGTTCGACGACGCCGCCGTTGGCGTCGATGCGCTCCGGCACTTCGAGGCGCAGATTCCGCGGCACCAGCGGCGGCGGCTTGTCCATGAAGATGTCGTATTGCTCGAAGCGATGCTCATAGGCCATCTCGATGGCATCGCGAAAACCGCGCGTCGCCAGCAGCGCCGTCTTCGCGCCCTTGCGTTCGATGATCGCGTTGGTGGCGAGCGTGGTGCCGTGAATGATCAGGCCGAGATCGGAAGGCGCGAGGCCGGCATCCTGCATGATCAGGCCGACGCCGGTGAGCACGCCCTGTTCGGGCGCGGTCGGCGTCGTCAGCACCTTGCGGCTGTAGCGCTTGTCGCCCACTTCGAGCGCGAAATCCGTGAACGTGCCGCCGATATCGACGGCCAGGCGGGCGGGCGTCATTCCTCGATCGTCTCCTTGATGTTGCCGCCCAGATAGGCCTCGCGGATGCGCGGATCGTCGCGCACTTCGCGGGCAGGGCCTTCGAGAAACTTGCGGCCGAGCTCCATCACGATCGCCGTATCGGAAACCAGCAGCGCGCCATGGACGTTCTGCTCGACCACCAGCACGGTGACGCCGGCGCCGGCGATCTCCTTGGCGACGGCAAAGACCTCGGCCTGGGTCTTCGGCGACAGGCCGAGCGACGGCTCGTCGAGCAGCAGCAGTTGCGGACCGGTGAGCAGCACCATCGCGGTCTCCAGCACCTGCTGTTCGCCGCCGGAGAGGTTGCCGGCCAACTCCGACCACTTCCGCTTCAGCATCGGAAATTGCTCGGTGACGCGCGCGATCGCCGCCTGATGCTTCCGGCCGGGCAGCGTGTAGCAGCCCATTTTCAGGTTCTCGGCGACCGTCATCTGCGGGAAATTGCAGCGCCCCTGCGGTACGAAGCCGACGCCGCGCTTGAGCCGCTCCGCCGGGCTGAGTTGATGGATCGGCTCGCCATCGAGCACGATCTGGCCGGCGAACCAGCGATTGGTGCCGTAGATCGCCCGCAGCAGCGTCGATTTGCCGGCGCCGTTGCCGCCGATCAGCGTGGTGATCGAGCCGGGCGCGAGGCGGGTGGAGAAATCGCGCACGATCGGCACATCGGCGTAGCCGGCGCTGAGATTGATGATCTCCAGTTTCGGGTAGCTGCTCATGATGCCTCGGCCTCCGCCGCCGCGGCGGCCGGCCGGGCGATGCCGAGATAGGCCTCCAGCACGCGTGGATCGTTGCGGATCTGCGCCGGCGTGCCTTCCGTCAGCTTGCGGCCCTGTTCGAGCACGATCACCTTGTGACAGAGGCTGTTGATGAACTCGACATTGTGCTCGACGATCAGGAAGGAGATGCCGGTGGCGTTGGCCTTGCGCAGGATGTCGGCGACTTCGTTGACCCGCGTCGGGTTGACGCCGGCGACCGGCTCGTCGAGTACGATCAGGCGCGGCTTCGCCATCATCGCCGCCGCGAAGGCGAGCAGCTTCTTCTGGCCGTAGGACAGCACCGTGGCCGGCGCATCGCTGAGCCGGGTCAGACCGACCAGGTCGATCAGCCCGCGTGCGCGGTCCTCGGCGGCGTCGCGGACCCGGCGATAGCGCGGCGTCCGCGCCAGCGCATCGAACCAGTTCAGATCGCGGAAGGCTTCTCCGGCGACGAGCAGATTGTCGAGCAGGCTGTAGGAATCGTAGACGCGCACGTTCTGGAAGGTGCGGATCATGCCGGCCTTGGCGATCTCCGCTGGCCGCAGCCCGGTGATGTCGCGCTCGCCGAGCAGGACGCGGCCGGCATCGAGGGTCTGAAAGCCGCTGATGCAGTCGATGGTCGTGCTCTTGCCCGAGCCGTTGGGGCCGATCAGGCCGGTGATACTGCCCGCTTCCACCTCGAACGACGTGCCCTGCACCGCATGCACGCCGCTGAAGGCCTTGCTGACATCCGCGACGTTCAGGATGGCGCTCATCGCAGCGCCTTCCGCAAGGCGGCGATCCGCCGATCCTCGAGCCAGCCGGCCACGCCGCGCGGCATGAACATCATCACCGCGACCAGCACCACGCCATAGATCACCATGCGCAGTTCGTTGGAAAAACGCAGGGCTTCAGGCAGCACGACCATCGCGGCGCCCGCCAGCACGACGGCCCAGAAGCTGCCGGCTCCGCCGATGATGACGATGATCAGGAAGGTCTGCATGTAGTAGAAATCGAGGAAGCTCGGATCGATCACCTTGAGGTTGAACGCATAGATGCCGCCGGCCATGCCGGTGATGACCGAGGCGATCACGAAGGCGGCGAGCTTGTAGGGGCCGGGCGCGATGCCCTGGGATTCCACCAGCGGATCGTTCTGTTTGATAGCCTTCAGGATCAGGCCGATGCGCGAGGTCTTCAGGCTGTACAGGAAAGCCAGCGCGATCAGCGCGAAGACCAGCGCGATGTAGTAGAACCGGGCGCCGGTGTCGAAGGCGAATCCCATCAGGCTCGGCGGCGGCAGGCCGGGGATGCCGAGCGGGCCGCGGGTCACGCCCACCCAGTCGCGTGCGATCAGGCCGGCGAGCAGCGCGAAGGTCAGGGTCACCACCACGAAGGCGTGGCGCGTGGTGCGTGTGATGACGATGCCGATGACGACGGAGAGCAGCAGGTTGACGACCCCGGCAAAGGCGATGCCGAACCAGAAGCTCTGCCCGAGATCGACGACGGCGATCGCCGCGCAATAGCCGCCGACGCCCCAGAAGCCGAGCTGTGCGAAGGAGAGTTGGCCGGCATAGCCGTAGACGAGGTTGAGCGCCGCCGCGGCGGTGAGGAAGATCAGCCCCGAAATCGCGATGCCGACGATGTAGTTGGAACCGGTCATCAAAGGCAGCGCCGCCAGCAGGGCGATCGCGACGAGAACGGCGTAGGGAGTCCAGCGGGGCTCGGTCATCCGACGCGCATGCTCCCGCGCTTGAAAAGTCCGTCCGGACGGAGCAACACCGCGACGATCATGATCACGAAGATCGCGCCTTCTTGCCAGACGATGCTGAAGAAGCCGCCGATCCAGCTCTCGATCATGCCGAGCGCGATGGCGACCACGACGGCGCCGGTCATGTTGCCGAGGCCGCCGATGACGACCAGAGCGAAAGCCTTGAAGATCATCGCCTGGCCCATCGCCGGGTGCAGCAGCTGGATCGGCGCCAGTGCAGCACCGGCGAGGCCGCACAAGGCGGCGGCGAGCGCGACGGCATTGCGGGCGACGTGGCGCGGCTTGATGCCGACCATCAGCGCGGCTTCGCGGTTCTGGGCGATGGCCCGCATGGCGCGGCCGAACTGGGTGAATCTCAGCAGACAATAAAGACCCGTGAAGGCGGCGACCGACAGCGCGCCGGCGATCAGGCGGGTCAGCGTGATGCGGATCGAGCCGATCTGGACACCGTCGAACCCGTAGGCGGTGTCCACCATCATCGGCGTCGCCGTGAACAGGTACTGCATGCCGTAAAGCAGGATCATCGAGATGCCGAGCGTGGTCAGGATGCTGCGCTCGAATTCCTTCTGGCCGATGTGACGCAAGAAGACTTCGTAGAGCACGACGCCGACCAGCGAAGTCACGATCACGGCGACCAGCAGCGAGGGCCAATACGACAGGCCGACCAGCGGCAGAGTCAGCGCCATGGCGTAACCGCCGAGCATCAACAGCTCGCCATGGGCGAAGTTGATCACCTCGAGCACACCGAAGATCAGTGCCAGGCCCACCGCGATCAACGCGTAGATCAGGCCGAGCATCAGGCCGTTCATAAGTAGTTGCAGCAGATATGTCGCGCTGACTTCCATTGCATCCCGCGTCTGACGTCTCGACAAGTGTTTCGATAAAGAGAACACCGTTCCGGTCAATCTAGGGGAGCGGGATCGGCGCGTCAATTTGCCAATGAACGCGCGTTGCTCATTCCCGCGGCAAAGCTTGCGCATTTGCCGGTCATTCGGCTTCTGCGGCGCGGATGTTGCGGGCAGCCGCGACCGAGCCGCTTGACCCGCCGGAACGGCGCCGCCTACATCACTTCATTCACAACAGCGTCGTGCGCAGTTTCGGAACGATCGCCGTGCGGCGACCGCTGTCCTGCAGGGCGAAATGTTCGGACGATCCCGGCTGGTCGGGCTGCGCGGATTGACTTGCGAGGCCGGGACTGTCAGATTTATCGAAACATCGTACCGATAAGCGGTACGCCACCGCGGGTCCGCCCGATGATCGCGTCCCGATCGGACGACGATGTTCGAACCCAAGACGAACGCCGTGGTCGGCGGCACAATGAGATGAAGGTCGACGACATGGTGTGGGACACGCGGGACGCCGAAGCTCTGTTGCGGGCGTACCAGGCGATGCCGATGGCGGAACTGCTCGACGAGGCCGCGACGCTCGCCCGCGACGGTCACCGCCATGTGATCAGCTACTCGCGCAAGGTGTTCGTGCCGCTGACCCGTCTGTGCCGCGACAGCTGCGGCTACTGCACCTTCGCCAAAACGCCGCGCCAGGTCGAGGCGGCCTTCCTGTCGCCGGACGATGTGCTGGCGATCGTCCGGGCCGGGCAGGCGGCTGGCTGTCACGAGGCGCTGCTGACGCTCGGCGACAAGCCCGAGGCACGCTACGCCGCCGCGCGAGAATTTCTTGCGGCGCAGGGCGTCGCGACGACGGTCGACTACGTCGAGAAGATCTGCAAGCTGATCCTGGCCGAGACCGGCCTGCTGCCGCACGTCAATGCCGGCGTGATGAGTGAAGCGGAGACCGCGCGGCTGCGCAAGGTGAGCGTGTCGCAGGGCATCATGCTGGAGAGCGTGTCCGAGCGGCTGTGCGCGCGCGGCGAGGCGCATTTCGGCTCGCCCGACAAATTGCCGGCGGTGCGGCTGGACGCGATCGCGGCCGCGGGCAGGCTGCGGGTGCCGTTCACCAGCGGAATTCTGATCGGCATCGGTGAGACCCGCCTCGAGCGGGTGCAATCGCTGCTGGCGCTGCGCTCGCTGCATCGGCGCTACGGGCATCTGCAGGAAATCATCGTGCAGAATTTCCGCGCCAAGGCCGATACGCGGTTCGCGGACCGGCACGAGCCCGGACTTGAAGACCTGCTGTGGACCGCCGCGGTGGCGCGCCTGATCTTCGGGCCGAAGATGAACATCCAGGTGCCACCGAACCTCAGCTACGCGGATTATCCGCGGCTGCTGGAAGCCGGCATCAACGACTGGGGTGGGATTTCGCCGGTCACCGCCGATCACGTCAATCCGGAAGCGCCGTGGCCGGAGATCGCGCGGCTGCAGCAGGCGACCGAAGCGGTCGGGCTGACGCTGCAGCCCCGGCTCGCGGTGTATCCCGCCTATGTTCGCCACGCCGCGGACTGGATCGATCCGGCGCTGCTGCCGAAGGTCCTGAAAGCGGTCGACGCCGACGGCTTCCCGCGCGACGATGGTTGGATGCCGGGCGGTCTGGCGCCGATCCCGCCGACCGGCGCCGCGCGCCGCAGCGACCCTTCGCTGGAGGCACTCGTCGTCCGCGCGGCGGGCGGGACGCGGCTGTCGCAGCCCGAGGTGCAGGCGCTGTTCGGCGCGCGCGGCGGCGACGTCGACATGATCTGCGAGGCGGCCGACGCGGTGCGAGCGGCGTCGAGCGGCGAGACCGTGCGCTACGTCGTCAACCGCAACATCAACTACACCAATGTCTGCAGCTACGCCTGCAAGTTCTGCGCGTTCTCCAAGGGCAAGACCCACGACCATCTGCGCGGGAGGCCCTACGACCTGTCGCTCGAGGAGGTTGCGCGTCGCGCCCGCGAAGCGTGGGATCGCGGCGCGACCGAAGTCTGCATGCAGGGTGGCATCAACCCGCACTACACCGGCAAGACCTATGTGGATCTGTTGCGCGCGGTGAAGAACGAAGTGCCGCAGATGCACGTCCACGCGTTCTCGCCTTTGGAAGTGAGCCAAGGTGCGGCCACCCTGGGCATGTCGGTGTCGAACTTCCTGTCGATGCTGCGCGACGAAGGCCTCGGCTCGCTGCCCGGCACCGCTGCCGAAATCCTCGACGACAAGGTGCGGCAGGTCATCTGCGCCGACAAGCTCGACACGCAGATCTGGCTGGACATCGTGCGCAGTGCGCATCGGGTCGGTCTGCGCACCACGGCGACGATCATGTTCGGCCACGTCGAAGGATCCGACAGCTGGGCCGCGCATCTGTTGCGAATTCGCGATCTGCAGGAGCAGACCGGCGGCTTCACCGAATTCGTGCCGCTGCCGTTCATCCATATGGAAGCGCCGATGTCGCTGCGCGGCCAGGCGCGCAGCGGCCCGACCTGGCGCGAGGTGCGGCTGATGCATGCGGTGGCGCGGCTGGTCTTGTATCCGCTGATCACCAATATTCAGGCCTCCTGGGTGAAGCTCGGCGAGGACGGCGTCGCGAGTCTTCTGCGGTCCGGCGTCAACGATCTCGGCGGCACGCTGATGAACGAGAGTATCTCGCGCGCCGCCGGTACCCAGCATGGGCAGGAATTGGCGCCCGAAGCGATGGAAGCCCTGATCACGCGAGCCGGCCGGGTCGCCGAGCAGCGGACGACGCTGTATCGCCCGGTCGATGCCGAGCGCCGCGACGCCAGCTTCGCCGCGCCGGAGCTGCAGGATCTGGTGATGACACCGTTCGTGCCGAAGCAGATGGCGCTGGCACGATGACCCACGTTCTGATCCCCTGCAAACCGCTCGCGTTCGGCAAGTCGCGCCTGGCGAGCGCGCTCGATCCGATCGGCCGGCGCTGGCTGTGCGAGCGCATGCTGCGCCGGACGCTGGCGGCGGCCGTTGCGGCCGTCGGTGCCGAGCAGGTGAGGGTGGTGAGCGCGGACGCGCATGTCCACCGCGTCGCCGCGTCGTGCGGCGTGAGCGCGATCGACGACGAGGCCGACGGTCTCAATGGCGCCCTGGCCGTCGCGCGGCGCCAGCTGCTCCGGGACGTCACGACGCTGGCGCGCCTGATGATCCTGCCGATCGATCTGCCCTATGTCGAGCCGGAGATCCTGCGCCGCGCCGCCGCCGAAGCCGCGGCGGTGATGATCGGGCCGGACCGCAAGTTCGATGGTACCAACCTGCTTTGCGTCGACGCGTGCTACGTGGCTTCGTTTCCGTTCCGCTACGGCCCGGCCAGCTTCCAGCGGCACGCCGACGCGGCGCGCGCGCTCGGAACGACGCCGGCCATCATGGTCGATCAGCGTATCGCCTTCGATCTCGACGCGCCGGACGACTATCGGGAGTGGGCGAATCACGCGGCCGCCTGAAGCGGCGAAAGGCACCGTCCGTCCCATGCCCATGTCGGTCGCGAACGCGCGAGGCCGTTCGGCTTCGTCCGCGGCGCCCTTGTTGCCGCATGCGGTGTCCGACGCCGAGTGCCGATCGCGGGCGTCCGTCGCCTCACTGATCACCATCCGGGGACGGCACCGCAACTTGACGGCGCTGCGGAAAATCCCGTACTGTTCTTTCAATGGGAACGATGTTCCGAAATTCGGAACGAAGCAAGTATGGACAGTGCAATGCTCGCCAACATCGAACGGCTCAACGCGGGAATGAAGCAGGCGTCGCTCGCCGCGCTCGTCGCGACGATGCCGGAAAACGTCACCTATGCGAGCGGCTTCTGGGCGATGAGCCAGTGGATCCGCCGCGGTCCGCAGGCCTATGCGCTGCTGCCGGCGCCGGGCGGTGGAGAGCCGGCGGTGATCGCCTCGACCGGCCTGATCGATCTCGCCGCCGACTCGGAAGTCTGGGTGAAGGATATTCGCCGCTTCGGCGGGTTTTCGGTCAACAAGGCGGAAGGCGTGGAGCTCGATGCGCAGGATCGGCGCATCGACGCATTGCTCGCGCAGGGCGACTGCGGCGACGCCGTCAAGGCCCTTGTGAAGGTGATCAAGGACCGCGGCCTGCAGAACGCGCGGATCGGCGTCGACGAGATCGGCATCCTGCCGCAATATTGGGATCAGCTCGCCGAGGCGCTGCCCGGCGCCACGCTGGTGAGGGCCGCGGACATTTTCCGCTACGGGCGGGCGATCAAGACGCCGGAGGAGATCGCGCGGCTGCGCAAGTCGGCGCAGATCGCCGACATGTCGATCGATGCGGCGCTGGCGGTGGCCAAGGTCGGGGCCACCGAAAACGATCTGGCGCGCGCATTTCACACCAAGACCATCGTCGAGGGTGGAATGCCCGTGCTCGGCTGCATCGGCGTCGGCGCCCGCAGTGCGGGGACCAATGTGCAGCCGACCGATCGCGAACTGATCGCCGGCGATATCATCCGCTTCGACGTCGGCGGCCGCTACAAGCACTATCGCGCCGATATCGCCCGCAACGGCGTGCTCGGCGAGCCGGACGCCAAGACGCGCAAGTATCATCGCGCGATCTGCGTCGGTCTCGATCGCGCGATCGAGATGATCAAGCCGGGCGTCAAGGCGGCCGATGTGTTCAATGCCGCGGTGGAGGCCGTGCGCCGCGAGGGCATCCCGCATTATCAGCGCAGCCATGTCGGTCACGGCATCGGCCTCGACGGCTACGACGCGCCGAACATCGCGCCCTCCAGCAAGGACGTGTTCGAGGAGGGGATGGTGATCTGCGTCGAGACGCCGTACTACGAGATCGGTTACGCCGGTCTGCAGGTCGAGGACACGCTGGTCGTCACCAAGGACGGCGTCGAGTCGTTCATGCTGTCGAACACGGCGCTGCGGGTGCTCTGATGGCAAAGGTCAAAGGGCTGCAGTGCCTGCGCTGCGGCGCCCTTTATGCCCCGGATCATTACGCCGAGGACTGCCCGGCCTGCCGGCCGGTGGTGCGGAGCAATCTCATCGTCGTCTACGATGAGCCGCTCGCCTTGCGCAAGCCGGACGCGGCCGGCGCCGGGCCGTCGAGCGGCCTGTGGCGCTACGGCGACGTGCTGCCGGTGAGCGAGGCCGACGCCGTGTCGCTCGGCGAGGGCGGTTCGCCGCTCCGCCAACTGCGCGCGGTGGGCGATCAACTCGGTCTCAAACGGCTCTACGGCAAGGACGAGAGCGGCAATCCGACCTGGTCGTTCAAGGACCGTCTCGCCTGCATCGCGGTGTCGGTCGCCAAGCAGATGGGCGCCAAGACTATCGTGTCGAGTTCATCCGGCAACGCCGGCGCCGCCGCCGCCGCTTATGCGGCGAAAGCCGGCATCCCCTGCGTGGTGTTCACGTTCGGCTGGGCCGCAGGTCCGATGGTGACGCAGATGCGCGCCTATGGGGCCAAGGTCGTCACCGTGCCGCAGAAGGAAGACCGCTGGCGGTTCATGGAGCACGCCGTGCGGCAGTATGGCTGGTTTCCGACTTCGCCGTTTTTCGGCCCGGCCGTCGGCTCCAATCCTTACGGCATCGAAGGCTACAAGACGCTGGCCTACGAGACCGTCGAGCAGCTCGGCTGGCGGGCCCCGGATTGGTGCATCCTGCCGGTGTGCTACGGCGACGCGCTGATCGGGATGTGGCGCGGCTTCACCGAGATGAAGGCGGCGGGCTGGATCGATCGGATGCCGAAGATGGTCGCCGCGGAGGTCTACGGCTCGATCGGCCGGGCGCTCGACGACGACCTCGAAGCGCCGCCGGCGATGCCGAAGACCTTCGACACGGTGTCGGGCTCGATCGGCGCCGTGCAGGGCACCTATCAGGCGCTCGAGATCGTGCGAAAATCCGGCGGCCGAGCGGTGACGATCTCCAACGACGACACCATGCGATGGCAGCGTCTGCTGGCGACGCGTGAGGCCCGCTATCTCGAGCCGGCGTCCGCCGGCGGACTGGTCGCGGTCGAGCGGCTCGCAAAATCGGGAATCATCAAGCCGGACGACGTCGTCGTCTCGCTGCTCACGGCGTCGGGTCTGAAAGACCCGGCGGTCACTGCCGCCACCCAGGGCGACACCATGGCGGTGCCGTCCGATCTGTCGGCAGCCTGGCAAATCCTGCAATCGGCGGGAATAGTTCCAAGCAACTGAGGCGAGATGGAGATGGACATGAAATCGAAAATCGTCGGAGCTGTCGGTCTGGTGTTGGCGGCGCTCCTGCCGCAGGCGGCGGCCGCGGACTATCCCGACAAGCCGATCACGCTGATCGTTCCGTGGGCCGCCGGAGGCAGCACCGACCAGACCGCGCGCGTGCTGGCCAAGGCGGCCGAAGCCTCGCTCGGCCAGACCATCGTGGTGATCAACCAGCCGGGCGCCTCGACCTCGATCGGCATGGCCGCCCTCGCCAAAGCCCAGCCGGACGGCTACACGATCGGCACGCTGTCCAGCACCAGCTATCTGGCCGCGTTGCAGGGACGTCAGCTACCCTTCGACCCGATCAACGCGTTTTCGTACATCAGCTACTATGGCGACAATCTGATCGGCATCGCCGTGAAGGCCGATGCGCGCTGGAAGACGATCGACGATCTGATCGCCGAGGGCAAGGCGAAGCCGGGAGCGATCAAGTACGGCACCGCCGGCGTCGGCACCACCCAGCATCTCACCAGCGAGGCGCTGCAATTCGCCACCAAGGCGAAGTTCGTCCATGTGCCGCAGCAGGGCTCCGCGGCCTCGGTGCCGGCGCTGCTCGGCGGCCACGTCGACTTCATCATGGAGACGTCGGTCTGGGCGCCTTTCATCGAGAGCAAGGAAGTGCGGCTGCTCGCGGTCACCACGCCGCAGCGCTCGAAATCGTATCCGGACGTGCCGAGCCTGTCGGAGAAGGGTCTCAAATCGCTGCGGTCGGTGCAGGCGATCATCGGACCGGCCGGGATGCCGGAAGACGTGCGCATGAAGCTCGAAACCGCCTTCCGCAAGGCGATGAGCGACAAGACGTTCCAGGACACGATGGAGCGGCTCGGCATGGTGCCGCTCGACCTGCCGGGTGCCGAGGTCAAGAAGCTGGTCGAGGGCGAATACGCCTCGGCGCGCGAAATCCTGCAGGACATCGGCAAGGCGAAATGAGCCGCCCCATCGCCATGGCACGGCTGACGACGCCGACCTACGTGGCGGTCCTGATGCTGCTGGCGCTGGCGCTGACCTTCGGGCTCGGCGCCTTCCGCCTCGGCTTCTGGGTCGACGACGCGCCGGGGCCGGGGGTGCTGCCGCTGGCGGTGTCGATCGCGCTGCTGGGGCTGCTGGTGCTCGTGGTGCGTGAGCGGCTGCCGGCCGACGAGAGCCGCTTCGCGCTCGCGCCGGGTTTGGCGATCCTGACGACGATCGTCTACGCGATCGTCGTTCCCTACACCGGCTTCGTGATCGCGACGCTCGTCCTGCTGACGATCTGGATTCGCGGATTCTATCGCCAGAGCATGCTGCGCGCCGTCATCGCCAGCGCCGGCCTCACCGGCTGCGGGCTGGTGATCTTCCCGTTGTTGCTCAAGGTGCCCATGCAATTGGGGCCCGCCTGGTGATGTTCGACGCCCTGGAAAAACTCGCCTACGGTATCTCGCTGTCGCTCGAGCCGTCGAACCTGCTGTACGCGGCGATCGGCTCGGTGCTCGGCACGCTGGTCGGGGTGCTGCCGGGGCTCGGCCCGGTGACGACGATCGCGGTGCTGCTGCCGCTCACCTATCACGCCGGCTCGCCGCTCGGCGCCATCATCATGCTGGCCTCGATCTATTACGGCGCGATGTATGGCGGCTCGACCACCTCGATCCTGCTCAAGGTCCCGGGCGAGGCCGCCTCGGTGATCACCTGCATCGACGGCTATCAGATGGCCAAGAAGGGCCGCGCCGGCCCGGCACTGGCGATCGCCGCGATCGGGTCGTTCATCGCCGGCACCGTCGCAGTGTGCGCGCTGGCGCTGGTCGGCCCGCTGTTCGCCAAATTCGCCGTCACCTTCGGGCCACCCGAGTACTTCGCGCTGGCCCTGTTCGGGCTGTCGTTGAGCGCCACGCTGTCCGGCGGCTCGCCGGTCCGCGGCATCACCATGGTGCTGGTCGGGCTGCTGCTCGGTCTGGTCGGCATCGACACCATCACCGGCGTCGAGCGCTACACTTTCAACATCATGGCCATCACCGACGGCATCGATCTGGTGCCGATGCTGATGGGCCTGTTCGGCGTCGCCGAGATCCTGCACAATCTCGAGGAGAAATCGCGCGGCTCGCTGCTGTCGACCAAGATCGGCCGGCTGTTTCCGAGCCGCCAGGATTGGCGCGAATCCAGTGGCCCGATCGCACGCGGCTCGGTGATCGGGTTCTTCGTCGGGCTGATTCCCGGCGGCGGCGCCATTCTCGCCTCGCTGATGAGCTACACGCTGGAGAAGAAGCTGTCGAAGACGCCGGAGCAGTTCGGCCACGGCGCCATCGCCGGCGTCGCCGGGCCGGAATCGGCCAACAATTCGGCGGCGACGGCCTCGTTCATTCCGCTGCTCACGCTCGGCCTGCCGGGCAACGCGGTGACGGCGGTGCTGTTCGCCGGTCTGCTGATCCAGAACGTGCAACCCGGCCCATTGATGCTGGTGAAGAATCCCGACGTGTTCTGGGGTGTCATTGCGTCGATGTATGTCGGCAACATCATGCTGCTGGTGCTGAACCTGCCGCTGGTCGGGCTGTGGGTGCAGTTGCTCCGCGTGCCGTCCTGGCTGCTCAGCGCCACGATCCTGCTGATCGCGATCTTCGGCACCTACAGCCTGCGCAGCAATTTCGCCGACGTGACCACGCTGATGCTGTTCGGCGGCATCGGCTATCTGCTGCGCAAGGCCAGCCTCGACGCCGGTCCGCTGATCATGGCGTTCATCCTCGCCAACATTCTCGACACCGCGCTGCGGCAATCGATGCTGATGGGCGACGGCAGCCTGCTGATCGTCCTGCAGCGGCCGATGTCGCTGACGATCCTGCTGGTCGCCGCGGTCATCCTGACGGCCCAGCTGTGGTCGCATTTCGGCCGCACGCGCCACCGCGCCGTGCCGTCGGAGGGCTGAGATGACCGCCGCGGCACGTCCCGATCGCGTTGACTTCCTCGACAAGGTGACCGGCCGCGCCGCGTTCATCTCCGATCTGGTCGTGCCCGGCATGGCTCACGGCAAGGTGCTGCGCAGCACGATGCCGCACGCGCGGATCACCGGCATCGACATCGCCGCCGCGCTTGCGATGCCGGGCGTGATCGGCATCGTCACGGGCGCCGATTTCGACGGCATCGACGCGATCTGGGGCGTGTCGCTGAAGGACCGGCCGCTGATCGCGCTCGATCGCGTGCGCTATGTCGGCGAGCCGGTGGCGGTGGTGGTGGCCGAATCCGAGGCCGCGGCCGAAGAGGCGCTCGATGCGGTGATGGTCGATTACGACCCGTTGCCTTACGTCACCGAGGCCGCCGATGCTTTGGCGCCGGATGCGCCGCTGCTGCACGCCGCCGTCCAGCCGCTCAAGGACTTCTACTTCAAGGGCGAAGCCAAGCCGGTCGCCGGCACCAACATCTTCCAGAGCTACGCTTACGAGACCGGCGACGTCGCGGCGGCATTCGCGTCGGCGGATCGCGTGTTCGAAGACAGCTTCGACTTCCCGATGGTCTATCACTACGCGATGGAGCCGCATTGCGGCATCGCGTCGTTCGGCGACGACGGGCTGACGGTGTGGAGCTGCGGCCAGGCGCCGACCGCGGTGCAGAAGGTGCTGTCGCGCATCTTCGATCTGCCGATCGCCAAGGTGCGGATCATCACGCCGCTGATCGGCGGCGGCTTCGGCGGCAAGGCCTCGGTGAAGATCGATCCGCTGGTCGCGGCGGTGGCGTGGAAGATCGGCCGCCCGGTGCGGATCTGCTTCTCCGCATCGGAATCGATGCTGACCGCGCGGCGGCTGAGCGCGACGATCAACCTGAAGACGGCGGTCAGCGCCGACGGCATGCTGCAGGCGAAATCCGTCGAGGTGCTGATGAACGGCGGCGCCTATGCGGACACCGGGCCGGCCGTGGCGATCAAGGCGGCGATCCGCGCCATCGGCCCGTACAGGATTCCGAATCTGCGGCTGCGGAGCACGGCGGTCTACACCAACACCGTGCCCGGCGCGGCGTTTCGCTCGATCGGCGGACCGCAGGGCGTATGGGCCACCGAATCCCAGATGGACATCATCGCCGACGCGCTCGGCATCGATCCGGTCGAGCTGCGCTACCGCAACATGCTGAAACGCGGCGAGCATGTCCGCCCCGATCTGACGCCGATCGACGTCGATATGGCGGAAGCGATGGGGCTGGCGTCGCAGGCGATGAGCCGGCTCGACGCGCAGGGGCCGCACGGCAGGATCGTCCACGGCACCGCGCTCGGCGTCGCCGATCCGGCGAACTCGCCGGTCGCCGGCGTGCTGCTGCGGCTCAAGATCGACGGGTCGATCGCGGTGATCTCCTCCAGCATCGAGGTCGGGCAGGGCATTCGCGAGGTGCTGTGCCGCGTTGCCGCCGAACAGCTCGGCCAGCCGGTGTCCGCGGTCAGCGCGCTGACGCCCGACACCGCGATTGCGCCGTTCGACTGGGGCACCGGCGCCAGCCGCTCGTCGCTGATGATGGCGCTGGCGATCGAGGACGCCGCCGCCGACATCAAGGCGCAGATCGACGACATCGCCGCGTCGACGCTCGGGCTCGATCCCGCGAGCATCGCGCTGGTCTCGGGCGGCTTCACGTCGGCAGGCCGGCGCTACAGCTTCGCCGATCTGCTGCATCCTTATTTCGGCATCGACAGCGGCGAACTGATCGGCATCGGCCGGATCTCGCCGCGGTCACGCGGCGGCGCGCTGGCCAAGGCGCCGCTGTTCTGGGAAACGGCGGCCGGCCGCTGCGGCATCACGCTCGACGAGGACACCGGCGAGATCGCAGTGAAGCGCTATGTCAGCGTCGCCGACATCGGCCGCGCCATCAACCGCAGCGGCGCCGAAGGACAGGACGAGGGCGCGGCGATCATGGGGCTCGGCCACGCGCTGTTCGAGGAACTGATCTACGCCGACGGCCAGCCGGTCAACGGCACCATGATCGACTATCACGTCCCGACCATCGACGACGTGCCCGAGCAGTTTGAAACCGTGCTGATCGAAAACGGCGGCGGGCCGGGGCCGGGCGGCATGCGCGGCATGGGCGAGGGCGCGATCCTGCCGATCGCGCCGGCGATCGCCAATGCGCTGGCGACCGGCTTCGGCATCCGCGTCAAACAGTTGCCGCTGACGCCGGAGCGCGTCTGGCGTGCGCTGAAGGACAGGAAGGACCGCTGAGATGGAATTCCGGATGGAGGCCGATCTACCCTGCACGCCGGACCGGCTGTGGCCGATCATGCTCGACATCCGCGAGATGGCCGGCTGTATTCCCGGCATCGAGACGATCGAGGAGAAGGAGCGGTTGAAGGCCTATTCGGCGCTGATGAAGCAGAAGATCGGGCCGTTCAAGCTCGAGGTGCCGGCCGAGATCGTGGTCGAGGCGTTTGGCGAGTTGGAATTCGTGATCGCGCAGGCCACCGGCAAGGACAAGTTCACCGGCACCACGCTGCGCGTCAATTTCGACCTGCGGCTCGAGGTCATCGCGGCGGAGCTGACGCGGCTGGCGGTGCAGGCCGATCTGCAGATCGCCGGGCGGCTGGCGTCGCTCGGCCATTCGATGATCAAGAAGAAGGCGCAGGAGAACTTCGCCGAATTCGAGGCCAATTTCCGCAAGCGCCTGGAAGAGATCTGATCGTGCGGCTCGCCCCGTTCCAGTTGCATCGTCCGACCGAGCTTGAGGCCGCGCTGGCATTGCGCGAACAGTTCGGCGACGACAGCGCGTATTATGCGGGCGGAACGGAGCTGCTGCTGGCGCTGAAGGCGCGCGTCCTGCGCTACGAGCATCTGATCGATCTGAAGCGCATCGCCGGATTCGACCGGCTCGCGCGCGACGGCAACGAGCTGGTGATCGGGCCGCTGGTGACGCATCTGCGGCTCGCCACCGACCCGCTGATCCGCGAATTCCTGCCGGCCTACGCCAAGCTCAGCGACAACGTCGGCAACATCCGCGTGCGGGCGTCGGGCACGCTCGCCGGCAATCTGTGTTTCTCGGAGCCGCACGCCGATCCCCCGGCGCTGCTCTGCCTGCTCGGCGCATCGGTGACGTTGCACGGGCCGGACGGCCGGCGTAGCGTGCCGATGGCCGAGTTCATCCTCGGTCCGTTCACCACCGCGCGCGCCGACGACGAGATTCTCACCGCGATCCGCGTCCCGCTGCCGACCGCCGGCGAGCAATTCTGCTATCGCAGCTTCGGTCACCTCGAATACCCTGCCGTCGGCGTGGCGGCGGCGTATCAGTCGCAGGCCGGCGCGCCGCGCTACCGCGTCTGGATCGGCTGCATCGGCGACAACCCGATTCATGCGGAGCCGGTCGAAGCGGCACTCGCGGGCGTGCCGCCGCAGGCGCTGTCCGACGTCTTGCCGCAGGCGGCCGAAGCCATGGCGGCCGAACTGCCGGCGTCCGACGACATCTACGGCAGCGCCGACTACAAGCGGCATCTCGCCGCCGTGTTCATCGGACGCGCAGTGCTGGACAGCGCCGGCGTGGCAGGAGGGCGCTGACATGGCCGATATCGCTTCGCTCGACATTTCCTTCACGCTCAACGGCGCGCCGCAGACTCGGTCGGTGGCGCCGTTCGAACTGCTGATCGACTTCCTGCGCGACGATCTTGGACTGAAAGGCACCAAGCGCTCCTGCGACGTGCAGGTGTGCGGCGCCTGCACCGTGCTGGTCGACGGTCTCCCGGTGAGTAGCTGCACGTCGCTCGCCGCCGACATCGACGGCAGATCGGTGGTGACGATCGAAGGGCTGGCGCAGCGCGGCGAACTCAGCCCGGTGCAGCAGGCGTTCGTCGACCACGCAGCGATGCAGTGCGGATTCTGCACGCCCGGCATGGTGCTGGCGACCACGGCTTTGCTGGAGCACCATCCGCATCCGACCGAGCAGGAGATCCGGCATTATCTGCGCGGCAACATCTGCCGCTGCACCGGCTACATCAAGATCCTCGAAGCGGTGAAGAGCCTTGTCTGAACTCTCGATCTCCAGCGACGGCAGAGACGAACCGGCCGTGTTTCGCGACAAGGTCGCGGCCGGCGAAGCCGGTGGCGCCGACACGATCTGGATCGCCAACCATCTGTTCCTGCGCGATCCGGCGGTGCTCGGCGCGCTGACGCTGTCGGAGACGCGGCGCCTCAAGGTCGCGCTGATGGCGGTGAGCCCGCTGACGCAGCATCCCGTGCAGATCGCCATGGCCACGGCGACGCTGGCGGAACGCTTTCCGGGGCGACTCAAGCTGTGCCTCGGCGTCGGCGCGCCCGCCGACCTCGCGGCGATCGGGGTCGACGGCGCCAAGCCGCTGCGGGCGATGCGCGAAGCGCTGCTGCTCGTCCGCGCGCTGCTGTCGGGCGAGACGGTCACGTTCCAGGGCGAGACGTTTCGCGTCGATCGCCGCCGACTGGCGGCGGCCGGGGCCGAGATTCCGATCGTGCTGGCGGCGTCGGGTCCGCAGATGCTCGAGCTGGCCGGCGCCGAGGCCGACGGCGTGCTGATCAGCGCCGGCGCCTCGGTGCCGTTCGTGGCGCAGACGCTGCAGAGCGTCGCGCGCGGCGCCAAGGGGCGCAAGGTCAAGACCTCGGGCCTGGTCTACGCCTCGGTCGACGACGACGAGAGGCGTGCCAACGACCGTCTGCGGCGGATTCTCGCGATTCTGCTGCGCGGCTCACATCACAAGACCAATCTCGGTCTGGCGGGTACCACGCTCGATCAGCAAGGGCTGAACGACGCGGTGCTGGCGGAGGATTGGAGCCGCGCCGAAGCGATGATCGGCGACGACATCGTCGCCCGCCATGCCGCCAGCGGAACGCCCGAACAATTGCGCCGGCGGCTCGCCGAGTATCACGCCTCCGGGCTCGACGAGATCGTCATCGCCGGCGTGCGCGACGACGCGCAGATCAAAGCCATCCTAACATCGTCATGAGGAAACGCATGAAGTTCAGTGTCTGTCTGTCGACCGGATTCGAAGGCGTGATGTATCCGATCCCGTTCGCGGGGCCGGAGGATTTCATCGCCCAGGCGCAGCTCTGCGAGCGCCTCGGCTATGATTCGGTGTGGGGCAACGATCACATCACCACCCAGAACTACGTCCGCGAACTGTTTCCCGGCAAGCCGCCGAACTTCTACGAGCCGCTGATCGTGCTCGCCGCGATCGCCGGCGCCACCAAGACGATCAAGCTCGGCACCGCGCTCACCGTGCTGCCGATGCGCGATCCGGTGTATCTCGCCAAGCAGGCGATCTCGCTCGACCAGATGTCGAACGGGCGGTTCATCATGGCGGTCGGGCTCGGCGCCTATCGGGAGGAATTTCTCGCCTGGGGCGGCTCGCGCGCCGCCAAGGCGCGGCGCGGCGACATGATGGACGAGGGGCTGCTGGCGCTCGACATGCTGTTCAACGAGCCCAGCGCCAGCCACGAAGGCGCCTACTACTCGTTCAAAGACGTCGAGATGTTTCCGAAGAGCAAGGTGCAGCCGTTCCCGCTGTATATCGGCGGGCACAATCTCGAGGCAATCGAGCGCGCCGCGCGTTACGGGCAGGGCTGGCTGCCCGGCTGGCGGCCGCTCACTGAGATGGAGCAGCGCATCAAGGACCTCAAGGCGCGGGCCGCCGAACTCGGCCGCGACCCGGCGTCGATCGAGATCGCCCCGCAGTTTTCCTGCACCATCGCCAAGACCATGGAAGAGGCCGAGAAGCGCTACATGGAGAGCGGCCTGGTCGCGCATCGCGTATCGCTCGCCTACACCGGCCGCGACCTCAGCCACCAGGTGATCGCCAATCTGGTCGGTTCTCCCGACGTCATCCTCGAGAAGATCGAGAAGCTGCGCGCGATCGGCATCCAGCACTGCAGCGCGCTGATGTTTCCGGCCGACACGGTCGAGGAGATGAACGAGCAGATCGAATGGTTCGGCACCGAAGTGATGGCCAAGGTGCCGGCATGAGCGAACCGGCGGCAGGCGCGACGGAGGAGCGGTTCGATCAGATCGATCTCGCCGCGCTCGGCCGCGCCGACCGCTACAAGATGCTGACCGGCGCGGTGATCCCGCGGCCGATCGCGTTCGTCACGTCGCTCGGCCCGGGCGGCATCGTCAATGCCGCGCCGTTCAGCCAGTTCGTGATCCTCGCCGTCGATCCGGGCCTGCTCGGCTTTTCGGTCGGGCCGCGCACCGGCAGCGACGTCGCCAAGGACACGCTGGCCAATGTGCAGCGCGCCGGCGAGTTCGTCATCAACATGGTGCCGGAAGGCTGGGAACAGAGCGTCCAGCAGGCGAGCGAAGAGTATCCACCCGACGTCAGCGAGGTCGATCTGCTCGGCTTCGCGACGCTGCCGTCGCGCCATATCCGGACGCCGCGGCTCGCCGGCAGCAAGATCCAGTTCGAGTGCCGGCTCGACCAGGTGCTGACCTTCGGCGATGCCCCCAACCATCTGGTGGTCGGGCGGATCGTCGCGATGCACGTGGCCGCGGGATTGACGCAGAACCACAAGATCGATCCCCGGGCCTATGCCCCGGTCGCCCGCATCGGCGGCCGCAACTACGTGCGGCTCGGCGACATCGTCGAAGTATAAGCCGTCGCTGATAGCAGAACAGAGGATGCCATGACTGCAACAATTCATACGATCTGTGTCGTCGGCGGCACCGGCGCCGAAGGCGGCGGACTGGCGCTGCGCTGGGCCAAGCACGGCCACCGCGTGATCATCGCCTCGCGCGACGCCGCGAAGGCCAAGGCGGCGGCCGACGAGCTCAATGCCCGTCTCGGCGGCGGCACAGCCGAAGGCGCCGACAGCGCCTCCGGCGTGGCGGAAGCCGACATCGTGGTGTTGACCGTGCCGTATCAGGCGCAGATCGCGACCGTGCAGGGGCTGAAGGACGCGCTGCAGGGCAAGATCCTGATCGACGTCACCGTGCCGCTGGTGCCGCCCAAGGTCACCCGGGTGCAGCTGCCGGAGACCGATTCCTGCGTCGTCGCGGTGCAGACGCTGCTTGGCGACGGCGTGCGGGTGGTGTCGGCGTTCCAGAACGTCTCGGCCCACAAGCTGAAGGATCCGGACTACGCGATCGACTGCGACGTGCTGGTCGCCGGCGACGACAAGGAGGCGCGCGCCACCGTGATGCAGCTCGCCGTCGACGCCGGCCTGCGCGGCATCGACATCGGGCCGCTGGCCAATTCGGTGGTGTCGGAGAGCCTCACTTCGGCGCTGATCTGGATCAATAAATTCTATAAGATTCCCGACGCGGGAGTGCGGATCACCGGCCTCCCCTGAGGAGAGTCGATTGTCGGTCCGACGTGCTTTGGAGATATTTGCCCTGGAGGGCGTGCCGCTGGTCGAGCCCGGTGACGACCTGGCCGGTCTGATCCTGGCATCGCTGGCGGATTGCGGCCGGCACCTGCAGGATCACGACATCGTCGTGATCGCGCAGAAAGTGGTCTCGAAGGCCGAGGGCCGCGGCGTCGATCTGGCGGCGGTGACGCCGTCGCCGCGCGCTGTCGAGATCGCCGCGCAGGCCCACAAGGATCCGCGGATCGTCGAATTGATCCTCGCGGAATCGAGCGAGGTGCTGCGCGTTCGGCCGGGCGTGATCATCGTCGAGCACCGGCTCGGCCTGGTGCTCGCCAATGCCGGCATCGATCGCTCCAATGTAGAGGGCGAAACCGCGCTGCTGCTGCCGCTCGATCCCGACGGTTCGGCGCAGCAGATCCGGGAGCAGCTGATCGCCGGGACCGGCGCGACCGTCGGCGTGATGATCATCGACAGCATCGGTCGCGCCTGGCGCAACGGCACCATCGGCACCACGATCGGCGCCAGCGGCATCGCCACGATGCGCGATCTGCGTGGTCAGCCCGATTTGTTCGGCCGCAAGCTCGAGACCACCGAGGTCGGCGCCGCCGACGAAGTCGCGGCAGCGGCGTCGCTGCTGATGGGGCAGGCCGCGGAGGCGACGCCGGTCGTCGTGGTCCGCGGGGTCGATCTCGCCGGCATCGGCACCGCGCGTGATCTGCTGCGGCCCAAACACATGGATTTGTTTCGATGACCGCGCCTGTTGCAGACGATCACATCATTGCACTCGCCGGCGGCGTCGGCGGCGCCAAGCTGGCGGACGGTCTGGCGCATGCGCTCGGCGACAAGCTCACCGTCATCGTCAACACCGGCGACGATTTCGAGCATCTCGGCTTCCACATCAGCCCCGATCTCGACACGGTCACCTACACGCTCGGCGGCGTCGCCAATGCGCAGCAGGGCTGGGGCCTCGAAGGCGAGACGTGGGGCTTCATGGAGCAATTGGCGCGGCTCGGTGGACCGGCCTGGTTCAAGCTCGGCGATCGCGACCTCGCCACCCACGCCTATCGCACCAACCGTCTGCGCGAAGGCGCGACGTTGACCGAGGTCGCCGCCGAACTGAGTGCTGCGCTCGGCATCGCCGCGCGCCTGCTGCCGATGTCGGACGATGCGGTCCGGACGGTGATCCACAGCGGCGGCCGCGCAATCGCCTTCCAGGAATATTTCGTGCGGCTGGCCTGCGGCGTCCCGGTCGATCGCATCGCGTTTGCCGGCGCTGCGGAGGCACGGCTCAATCCTGCGATCGGCGCGCTGCCTCAGCCGGCGGCGGTGATCATCTGCCCGTCGAATCCGTATCTCAGCATCGATCCGATCCTGGCGGTGCCGGGTGCGCGGGCGTGGCTGACGGAACTCGGCGTGCCGATCGTGGTGGTGTCGCCGATCGTCGGCGGCGCCGCCATCAAAGGTCCGGCGGCCAAGATCATGCAGGAACTGAATGCGCCGGTGTCGGCGCTCGGCGTCGCCGCGCATTATCGCGGCCTCGTCGACGGCATCGTCATCGACCGCTGCGATGAGGCCTTGGCGCCGGAGATCGCATCTCTCGGCATGGCCGTCCATGTCGTGCCGACGGTGATGCGCTCGCACGCTGACCGGGTGGCCCTGGCCGACAGCTGCCTCGACTTCGCCCGCGCGCTGATCCGAACCCGCGCGCCGCACCCCGACCAGGGTTCGACCAAATAGGCTTTGAAATGATGCCGGCAACCGAGTATCCGCATTGCCTGCCGATGCCGTGTCGTCGCGCGCTGAACGGCAGCAGTTTCTCGCTGGGACGAAATCCAGATGGTTAGTGTGGGAAAGACGGCGACCGGCAGTCAGACCGTCGCGCGTGCTTTGGCGGTGCTGGAGTTGCTGGGGCAGGAAGGGGAGCTCGGCGTACGCGAACTGGGCCGCCAGCTCGGCGTGGCGCCGAGCATCGCGCAGCGCTTGATCAACACTTTGTCCGAAGCCGGCTTCGTCGAGAAGTCGCTGGGAAATTCGAAGTGGAAGATCGGCTACAAGGCATTCCAGATCGGCTCGGCGTTCCTCGCCTCGACCGACCTGAACGCCGCCACTGCACCTGAACTGCACCTACTTGCCGAGCAGCACCAGGTCAACAGCTTCCTTGGCGTGCTGCGCGGCCAGGATGTCGTGTATCTGGCGACGGTGCAGAGTGGCGGCCCGATTTCGATTACTAACGCGCCGGGATCACGCACCTATCTTCATTCGACCGCGCTCGGCAAAGCTCTGCTGCTCGACAGATCGGACGACGAAGTCCAGGCTCTGCTCGGCACCGGCCCGCTCAAACAGCTGACGAAGAAGACAAAGCGCTCGGTGTCCGCAATCCTCAAAGATCTCAAGGAGGGTCGTCGGCTGGGCTACGTCATCTGCGACGAGGAAAACCTCGAAAACGTCTTCGCCGTCGGAGTCCCCGTTCGCGACGCCAGCGGCGGTATCATCGCCGCCCTGAGCGGCGCCGTGCCACGGCAGCGATTGTCGGCTCGCGCCATCGAAGAGCTCTGCGAGCTGGTCAAGGCATCTGCGACCCGAGCGTCTCGGCGGCTCGGCTCGCTCAAGTGAATATCCACTCCGCTGAACTATGGGGCAAGTCCACTCGCCGTCGCCGGGCACATCCCGGGCAGAACCAAGCGAGCTGCGACAGTCACTCGCGTGAACGCTTGTGGTCGTCGCGATGTCGTCCCGCAGAGCGTAGACCGATTATAAGCTCGTGCGATTGTGCCCTGCGAAGAAGATCTCTATTCGTATTTCGCTGCGGGCCTCAGCGACACTTTTGACGAGCCCGCCGGCATATTTGTGACCGTGGATGCCGACGGCGGCAGGCGCGCGGATTGTCGTGCGGATCGCGCCGACGGAAACATCTGTGGCGTCATCACTCGGACGATGTCGTCGGGACTGCCCGCGGCTATCGGCGGCCGAGCGACGGCCGACGGCTCGATCGTCGCTCGGCGACGAAGGGCAGAGAGCTCCGCCAGTCCCGATCCGGTTTTGCCGCTGAACTCGGACGGGACCTCGCGGTTTCCGCGTCTGCGCGATGGCGCTGCATGTCTCGAAGAAATGGAAGCCGAAGCCGTCATGCCGCAGCACATGCTCGCCAAGTTCTTCGCCTACTATCGGCCGTGGAAGACGCTGTTCATCCTGGATTTCTCCTGCGCTGTGGTGTCGGCCCTGCTCGAACTCGGCTTTCCGATGGCGATCAGGGCGTTCGTCGACGATCTCCTGCCGACCCAGCAATGGGGGCTCATCCTTCTCGCCTCTGCGGGCCTGCTCGTGATCTATCTCACCAACACCGCGCTGATCGCGGTGGTGGTGTATTGGGGCCATAAGCTCGGCATCAACATCGAGACCGAGATGCGGCGCAAGGCCTTCGACCATTTGCAGAAGCAGTCGTTCCGCTTCTTCGACGACAACAACAGCGGCCATCTGGTGGCGCGGGTCACCAAGGATCTCGAGGAGATCGGCGAGGTGGCGCACCACGGCCCGGAAGACCTGTTCATCGCGGCGATGACGTTCGTCGGTGCGTTCGCGTTGATGTTCGCCGTCAATCCGAAGCTGGCGCTGATCACCGCCGCCATCGTGCCGCTGATCGCCTGGATCACCTCGCGCTACGGCGCGCAGATGACCGCCAATTGGCAGCAGATCTACAGTCGGGTCGGCGATTTCAACGTCCGCATCGTCGAAAATGTCGGCGGCATCCGCATCGTCCAGGCCTTCGCCAACGAAGATCACGAACGCCGGCTGTTCGCGCGCGACAACGCGAATTATCGCCGCACCAAGCTCGAGGCCTATCGCATCATCGCCGCAAGCAGCTCGTTGAGCTACATGGGCACCCGTCTGATCCAGCTGGTGGTGATGGTGGCCGGCAGCTATTTCGTGTTGCGGGGCGAATTGTCGAACGGCGGCTTCGTCGGCTTTCTGCTGCTGGTCAACGTGTTCTTCCGGCCGATCGACAAGATGCTGTCGGTGATCGAGACCTACCCCAAGGGGATCGCCGGCTTCCGCCGCTATCTCGCATTGCTGGAGTCCGAGCCGGAGATCGTCGACCGTCCGGGCGCCGTCAGCGTCACCGCGTTGCGCGGCGACGTGCGCTACAGCGGCGTCAGCTTCGGCTACGCGAAGGGACGGTCGGTCTTTCGCAACGTCGATCTCGAGATCCGTGCCGGCGACACCGTCGCCGTGGTCGGACCATCCGGCACCGGCAAGACCACGCTGTGTTCGCTGTTGCCGCGGTTCTACGAGATCGAGGCCGGCTCCATCACCATCGACGGCATCGACATTCGCGATATGACGCTGGTGTCGCTGCGCAGTCAGATCGGCATCGTGCAGCAGGACGTCTTCCTGTTCGGCGGCTCGATCCGCGACAATATCGTCTATGGCCGGCTCGGTGCTTCCGAAGCCGACATCCTCGAAGCGGCGCGCCGGGCCCGCCTCGACGACATGATCGCGGCGATGCCGGACGGGCTCGACACCGTGATCGGCGAGCGCGGCGTCAAACTATCGGGCGGCCAGAAGCAGCGGCTGGCAATCGCACGGATGTTCCTGAAGAACCCGCCGATCCTGATTCTCGACGAAGCCACCTCTGCGCTCGACACCCGCACCGAGCGGGAAATCCAGCGTTCGCTGGAGGAACTCTCGAGGGGGCGCACCACCCTGGTGATCGCGCACCGGCTGGCGACAATCCGCAATGCCGACCGCATCGTGGTGGTCGATCACAGCGGCATCGCCGAACAGGGCACGCACGACGAGCTGATGCGACGGGGCGGGGCGTACAGCAGCCTGCATGTGCTGCAATAGCGCGCGTGTCGCCGCCGCTCCTCGCGCGGCGGTCACTTCCAGTCGAAGTGGAGCGTCTCGCGAAACGCGAAGCGCTCGATATGGTCGACCACGACCTTCTGCAGGGTCGCGAGACCCGTGGCGTCTGCGGCCGTAAGATCGATCACCAGGCTTTCCGGTTCGGCCGTCAGCCGCGTCTCCCCGAGGGGAAGCGCGATCCGGCCCCGGACGGAATCGAACTCGGTTTCGAATTTATGCGACCAATGCTTGCAGAGCTGCTGCAAGTATCGGCTCGCATGCGCCGTGTTCACGGTCCCGCGGCTGGTGTGCGTGATGTCGTCCGACTGCAAATTCATCGATGCGTCCTGAGCTCGAATTGCGACATGATCGTGATGCCATGGCGCAATCCACTGGCCGGATCCGGGCATGCCCCCTCGGTGGAGCCGAAGGTGGGCATCGTTCCGGATCGCGATCAGAAATTGAACGTCGCCGACACCATGTAGGTCCTCGGTGCACCGACTGCGAGATAGCCACGCGCGGCGGAGAGATAGTAGGCCGTATCGGCCACGTTCTCGATGGTGGCCCGCAGCACGGCCGGCTTGCCCGAAGGCCCCGTGAACGCATACCGCGCGCCGATGTCGAACCGTGTCCAGTCGGAGACGGTCTGCGTGTTCGCCTGATCGTAGAACACGTCGCCGGTGTAGATCGCCCGGCCGGTCACCGTCACGCCCTGCGCCAGCCAATGGGGCAGATCGTATTCGCCATAGAGGTTCAGCGCGGTGACCGGAACGCCGGGCGCGTCGTTGCCGTCGTAGCGGCCGCCGATCGTGGAAACGAGCTTGGCGTCCATGAGGGTGACGCCGCCGAGCAGACGGACGCCCTTGACCGGTTCGCCGAAAACGCTCAGCTCGATGCCGCGGTTGCGCTGCAGACCGCTGACGGAGAAGATGTTGGTGGTCGGATCGGTGAAGGCGTTCGGCTGTTCGATCTGGAACAGCGACGCCGTCAGCCCGACGATTCCGAGATCGTATTTGGCGCCGACCTCCTGCTGCTTGCTGACCACCGGCGGAAACACCGTATTGCGATTGTTCGCGAGGGCCGGCGCCGTCGGTCCCGATTCGAGCGACTCGATGTAGTTTCCGTAGAACGACAGCTGATCGGTCGCGCGGATCACCGCGCCCACGGCCGGGCTGAAACGAGCCTCCTGATAGCGCGACGATTCCGTGCCGAGGGTGGGGCCCGACGCCGTCACAAATCCCCGCAGCAGGATGTCCTGCCAGCGACCGCCGAGCGTCACAAGCAGCCGGTCGTCGAGCAGCGACAGCGTGTCGGATATCGCGGCGCTGCGAGCGGTGAGCCGCGACAGCAAGGGCCTGTCGTCGGATGTGGCGAAACCGCTGGTCTGGAACCTGCCCTGCGGCAGGCGGACCGGATCGTAGATGTTGGTCACGTAGCTGAAGGAGGTGAAGCCCAGAGTGCCGCCGCGGTAGAGCTCGTTGTTCGCTTCGACCGCCGAGACGTTCAACTGATGACCGACGACGCCGGTCCGGAATTTCGAACGCACGCCGATCTCGCCGGTGTATCCTTCGAGCTTCTGGGGCTGAACCGCGAGCGTGTTGGTGGCCGTGCCGTTCGAATTGGTGATTCGGTAGGACGACGTGAGGAAGTCCTCGTTGTATTGGCTGCCACCGCCGGCCAGGTACATGGTGGTGTCCGGCAAGAGATCGTATTCGGCGCGTCCGGCGATCATCTTGTAGCGGCTGTCGATGAATTCGTCGCGGCTCGACGTATTGATGCGGCCGTTCGGCGCGGGTGGGACGACGATGTTCGCGGCCGCGGAATTGAACAGCGACGTCGGTGCCGTGATGTTCTGAATCGAGCCGTTGAGGTCCAGCGACGCCCGGAAGCGTTCGCTGCGATAGTCGAGACCGAGGGCGGCGACACCGACCTCGGCCGAATTGAGATCCAGCGGCGTGTCGCCGTTGCGGTAGGAGCCGTTGAAGCGGACGCCCCACTCCTTGTTGTCTCCGAAGCGACGACCGAGATCGAGGTGGTTCCAGATTTGCGAGTTGCTGGTGTAGCTGGTCGTCAGCCGCGTCAGCGGTTCGTCGGTGGCGCGCTTCGGAATCAGATTGATGGTTCCGCCGACGCGCCCGGTGCCGCCGCTGAGCAATGCGCTCGGGCCCTTGAGGATTTCGACACGCTCGATTCCTTCGAGGAAGGCGCGGCGCGGATTCGCGAGGTAGAACAGCCCGTCATAGGCGGTGTCGAGATTGGTCACCGAAAAACCGCGGATAAAGAACGAGTCGCGTTCGCTGAACGGCGGCGCGTCGTTACGCACCGAGGGATCGTTGAGGACGACGTCCGCGACACTGCGCGCCTGCTGATCCTCCATGAGCTTCGATGTGTACCCCGTGACGCTGAACGGCGCCGTGAAGACGGAGGTGTTTCCCAGGAAACCAAGCCGCGCGCCGGTTCCGACCTGTCCGCCCACATAGGGCACCGGGGGCTGCCCGACGGTTGCGGTCTGCGGGGGGACGGCGGGCACGGGAGGAGCGGACGTCGGGGTTGCAACCTCACGCGGGCGTGGCCGGGTCGCCGCTCCGCGACGGGGATTCTGCGAAGCGCGAACGCGGCCCGGGGGCCGCGGCCGCACCTGCGGGGCGATGATTTCGACCGGTGCGAGCGTCGTGGCGGCCGGCGAAGACGGCGCCTGTGCCAGTGCGCTTTCGGAAAGCGACAGCGCGCTGAGGCTCGAGACAAACAGAGCAGCCGGACCAACTGATTTTTTCATGCACCCCTCCGATCAATTTCCGTTCAATGCAGATTTGCGTTCGGTATGAAGTCGTCGCTCAGTTGCGATTTGCGTGTCGATCATCGCAATCGCGCCATGCAATGGGCGTCGACGAACGCGCCTTCTCTGAAGGTGGCCGCCTTGTGGGTGCCTTCGATCTCGAAGCCGAAATTGCTGTACAGCGCCAGCGCGCCGATATTGTCGGTGAAGACCGTCATCTCGATCCGCTTGATGTTCAGCCAATTGTCGGCGGTGTCGATCATGGCCGCGAGCAGTCGCGTGCCGATGCCGCGTCGGGCGTAGTCTTCATGCACGCCGATCCAGAACTCGGCGGCGTGGGCGCGGCGTCCGTAGAACGGGCGCAACGCCGACGCGCCGACGACACGACCGTCCAGTTCCGCCGAGAAATGCAGGTCGCGCGGTGACTGCGGCTCGAGCCACTTCTTGATCGTGTCGAACGATTCATAGGGGAGAGACAGCGTCCAGAAGCGAAACGCGCGCTGATTGACGATCTCGAAGATTTCGACCGCGTCCTCGCTGCGCATCGCGCGAATGGTAACGTCCATTTTGGATCTCCGGAGAACGGGCAGTCGGTCACGCTGTTGCGATAGGGCCGCCGAACAGCGTCGGTTCCGACATCGTCGGAACCGACGCTGTCGATAGGCTCAGAAGTCGAGCTTGGCGCTGACCAGCACGGAGCGGCCGGGTTCGTACAGAGGCCGCACGACGCCGGTGCCGTATTCGAGGCCGTAGGTGCCGCGGGCCGCGTAGTTCCTGTTGAACAGGTTTCTGACTTCACCGCGCAGCGTCAGCGACGGCAGCGCGAACGGGCGATGCTCGACGAAGGCGTTGAGGACTTCGTAGCCTTCGAGCTTGCCGATTCCGGTCACGGGATTCAGCAGCTTGTCGTAGTCGAACACGATCTCGACGTCGCCTCCGAAGGTCAGATTCCACGGCACGACGGTGTGCGCGAGCTGAAAGGTCAGCACGTCGCCGATCGGCGCCGTGAGGTACTGGCCGAGATAAGTATCGGCCGGCTTGCCGTCGATCTCGGCGTCGGTGCGCGCGAACCGCACCCGCGCGAAGCCGTCGCCCCAGTTGTAGGTGCCGCCGACGTGGAAGCCCTGCGTCTGTACGTCGAAGGCGCGCAGCGCCTGGTTGGCGGCCCACAGCGGCACGCGGGCATCGTTGATCTGGGTGCGGAACACGCCGCCCTCGAAGCGGAAATCCCCGTAGTGAGCGACGAGACCGGCGGTGTAGTTGTCGGAGGTCACCGATTTCGGGCCGACACCGTAGATCCACGCCGGGTTCTGGACGTAATTCTCGGCGAGCGGCACGCCGGCCCAGACGTGCGAATAGCCGGCCTTGGCGCTGAGGAAGCTGGTCAGCTCGTATTCGCCCGAAGCGTTCCCGCTTAAGCCCTGGTCGCTGGAGCTGAAGCCGTTGACGCCTTTGAAATTCTGGTGGTCTCCGCGCATGCCGAAGGAGAGCTTGGTGCGTTCCCACGGCCGCAGCCGCGCCTGGGCATAGGCGCCGATATTGTCGGCCTTCTCCATCGTCCGATAGCTCACGTCGATGTATTCGGCGCGGTCCCGGTAGAAGTCGATGCCGGCGACGACGTCGCCGATGGAGAAGGCGAACTTGTTTTCCAGCTTGCCGTTGAGGCTGTCGCTGATTCCCTGGCTGGTGTAGCTGTAGGTACTGAGCGTGGCGCCGGTGTATTGGTCCACCGCGGCTTTCGAGCGATTGTAGCCCAGCACGAATTTGGGGTCCCACCATCCGTCGGGGGAGACGTTGGTGTAGGTGAAGACGGTGTTCTGCCGGTCGAGCGTGTAGGGGCGCACCAGCGGCGTCGGCTTGCCGCCGATGATCTGCACCGCATTGGCCCGGAACGGCCGCAGGGCGTCGTCGCGCATCTGCTCGTGGCTCAGCGAGAAGCGGTGGCCCTCGAGGCTCTGATAGGCGATCTTGCCGAGCCCGCTGAGGAAATTGGTCGCGGTGCCGAGCACGTCCTGGCCGTTGCCGGCCTTGAACTCGCTCCCCTTGGCATAGGTGAAGGAGCCGAGCGCTTCGAAGCCGCCCTGGCGCGTGTAGCTGGTGAGATTGTTGGTCGAGGTGTTGCCGTTGAAGTTGAAGGTCGACTTGATCGAGCCGCCGAAGCCGTCATTGGGCAGGTAGTCCCGCGCGTCCTTGGTCACATAGGCGATCGCGCCGCCGAGTGCGCCGGGGCCGGCGTCGGCGGGCGCCACGCCGGCATCGACCCGCACCGCCTTGAGCAGGCTCGGATCGATCATCGTGGTCGCGTTGTGATGGAACACCTTGTTGTTCTGCCGCGAGCCGTCGATCGAAACCGCGAGATTGGTTTCCTCGATGCCCTGCACATAGAGCTTCTGCGACATCGGCAGCGAGGAGCCGACCAGGATGCTCGGCTCGCCGCGGAACAAGCCCTTGACGTCGGTCGCATTGCGACGCTCGATGTCCACGCTCGTGATGTTGATCTCGCTGACGCCGTCGCGGCCGATCCCTTGTCCGGCGCCGGTCACGCTGATCGTATCCAGCGCGATGCCGCTGCCGGCCACGGCGCCGCCCGCGCCCGCTGCGCCGCCCGGCGCCTCGATCGCGACGGTGCGCGGCCCCGTGAAGCGATAGTTGAGGCCGGAGCCGGCCAGAATCGTCCGGAGCGCCGTATCGGCAGGGTAGCGACCGCTCACCACCGGGGAGGTGCCGCCGATCGCCCCCGCCCCCTGATGCACCACCTGGATCCCGGTCGCCGCGGTGAAGTCCGCGAGCGCGGCGAGGCGCGATTTGGCCGGGATATTGAAACTGTAAGCGTTGTTTGCCTGCGCCCGCGCTTCGGGCACATCGGCAACGGCAAGCGCCACTGCAAACATCGATACGCCGCAGTTCAGCACGGCAGCACTTGCGAATTTTCGCATGGTCTAGAGGTCCCCACTCCGCTCGGGGCGCGCGACTAACGGCCCCTCCCGTTGTTCAACGAGCAAGTGGGGTGGACCCCGCAAAAATACTGGAGACCCTCAGCGGTAGATCAGCGTCGCGAAGCCCGGGACGGAGACGGTGCGGAGCCCGAGCGCGCTCCGCAGGGCTTCCAGCACGGCGCCGGGCTCGTCGGTGCGAAAGGCGCCGGAGAGCGTCAGGCGCTTCAGCTCCGGATCGGCGATCAGCACGCGGCCGGGCGCCATTTTGTCGAGTTCTTCGACGACCTGCGACAGCGGCGCACGATCGAGAATGATCAGCCCCCGCCGCCACGCGAACATCTGCTCCGGGTCGACCGTGACCGGCGCGCCCAGCGTGCCGTCCTGAAGCGCAACGCGCTGCCAGGCCGTCAGCTTGACCGGGCCGAGCCGACTGTCGACGCCGGACACCGCGACCTCGCCGCGCTCGACGGTGACCGCGGCGGCCTCGCGATTGACCTCGAAGGCGGTGCCGAGCACCCGGGCATCGACGCCTCCGGCATGCACCGTGAACGGCCGCGCTGGATCGCGGGCCACATCGAGCCAGACCCGGCCGCGCAACACGGTCACGTCGCGGCGGGGGCCGCTCATGTGGCTCTTGAGGGCCGTGTCGCCATCGAGAACAGCAAGCGTCCCGTCGGCGAGACTCACTTCGCGCCGCTCGCCGGGATGCGTCGCGACATCGGCGAAAGCCCGGTCGAGCAGCCCTGGATCGCGCCACACGGCAAGGCCGCCCGCCAGCGCGACGACGACGACGGCGGCGGTCGCGAACCTCGATCCCGTCGCGAACCATCGGCGCGGCCGGGGTGCCGGTTCGTCGGCGGAGCGGTGCCAGCCGGTGCTGGCGAGCTGCGCGGCGGGCCGATCGAGCGCGCCCCACAATTCGGAGACGTCGCGGATCGCTTCGCGATGCGCGGGGTCGGCCATCAGCCAATCCCGGTAAGCCCGCCGCGTGTCGTCGGTGGCGAGGGGGTTCTGCAGACGCACGAACCACTCGGTCGCCTCTCGCGACGCCCGCTCCCGGTCCTTGCTGTCGTCGGATGCGAATTCCATCGCCGCGCATTCTCTCGCAAAAGCGTCTGCTGTTATGGCAAGCGCCGCTCTTCCACGCCGCACCGCGAACAGCCCCTGGGGGCAGGCGGAGAGGGGTGATGACGATCAGTCCCGGTCCGCGACGTCAGCGGCGATCCGACGCGATATGGGATCTGCTGAGAACGCGCATCTGGAATTGTCCCAGGCATCTTTTCACTACAGGTGATTCAGCACAATCGGTTTCCCGCGATAGGTTTCGACCGGCATGTCATAGCCGAAGATCTGCCGCAGGCTTGCGGTATTCGCGATCTGGCCTGGCGGGCCCTGCGCGATCACGGCGCCGCCTTTCATCGCGACGATGTGGTCCGCATAGGTCACGGCCTGATTGATGTCGTGGAGCACGATCACGATCGCGCGGCGTTCGCTGTCGGCGACGTCCCGCAAGGAGCGCATCAGTTCGCGGGCATAGAACATGTCGAGATTGTTGAGCGGTTCGTCGAGCAGCAGCCATCGCGTGCCCTGGCAGAACGTCATCGCCACCAGCACCAGCTGCCGTTGCCCGCCCGACAGCGTGTCGATGAAGCGGTCGGCGAAGCGGGTCAGGTCGAAGCGTTCGAGCGCGGCCTGCGTCAGCGCCCGGTCCTCGTCCGTGGCGCGGCCGTTGTTGTGCGGAAAGCGGCCGAACGCCACCAGCTCGCGCACCCGGAGCCGGCTGGCGATCGCCGGATCCTGCCGCAGGATCGCCAGCCTGCGCGCCAGCACGCGGCTCGGCGTGTGCCCGATCGGCTGCCCGTCGACGCTGATCGAGCCGGTCTGGATCGGCTGAAGCCGCGCGATCAGCGACAGCAGGCTGGATTTTCCGGCACCGTTCGGGCCGATCAGTGCGGTGACGCCGGTTTCGGGAATCTCCAGATTGATGTCCCGCAGGATCCTCGCGCCCTGGTAGGCGAGCGAGATGTTCTTCACGACGATCATCGCCGCACTCCGTGGAGAAGCATTGCGAGGAAGACGAGGCCCCCCACGAACTCGATGACGACGCCCAGCGTGGAGACGCCGCCCAATCCATGCTGCAAGATGGTCTGTCCGCCGACAAGCACGATGATCGCCACCAGCGCCGCGGTGGGCAGCAGGATCGCATGGCGGCGGGTGTCGATCAGCCGCTCGCCCAATGCGACCACGAGCAGGCCGAAGAACGCGACCGGCCCGACCAGCGCGGTGGAGACGGCGACCAATGCGGCGACCAGCATGATCATCCCGGCGACGACGCGGGTCCATTCGAGGCCGAGGCCCGTCGCGGTGTCGCGCCCGAGTGCGAGAACATCCAGCACGTGGCGCATCCGCCATGCGATCGCGATTCCGATCGCGGACAACACCCCGGCCGCGACCAGGAGCTCGCCGTGTATCTTGCCGAAGCCGGCATAGCTCGCGCCTTGCAGGAGGGCGAAGTCGTTGGGGTCGATCAGGCGCGCGAGCAGCGACGACAGGCTTCGGAACAGCACGCCGATGGTGACGCCCGCCAGCAGCATCAGGATCAGGTCGACGCGCGATCTGAGCAGCGGCAGGAACAGCAGCGCCGCGAGCGCGACCATCACCAGCGCCTCACCGGCGAATTTGAGCCGCGGGTCGAGTGACGCGAAGCCGAGCCCGCCGACGGCGAAGACCAGCAGCGACTGGCTGAAGACGTAGAGCGCGTCGAGCCCCATGATCGACGGCGTCAGTATCCGGTTCGCCGTCACGGTCTGGAACACCACCGTCGAGACGGCAATGGAAATCGCGACGAGTATCAGGGCCAGCAGGCGTGTGCTGCGCAGTTCGAGCGCGAACGCCAGATTGCCGCGCAGTCCGATCGTCATGAAGGCGCCGATGCAGGCGAGTGCGGTCAGGCCGAGCGCCGCCAGCACGATCGTGGAGCGATCACGCATGGGCCGGCCTGCGAAACAGCAGCCAGAGGAAAGCCGCGGCGCCGACCACGCCGAGCACGGTGCCGACCGGGATCTCGTAGGGAAAGCGCAGCAGCCGGCCGATGATGTCGCAGACCAGAACCAGCGCCGCGCCGCTGCCCGCCACCCAGGGGATCGCCGACCGCATGTTGTCGCCCATCAGCCGCGAGACCATGTTGGGGACGACGAGGCCGACGAACGGGATCAGCCCGACGATCACGACCGTCAGCGCGGTGACGACCGAAATGATGACGAGGCCGATCTGCATCATCCGCGCATAGTCGAGGCCCAACCCGACGCTGACGTCGCGCCCCAGCGACATCAGGGTGAAGCGGTCGGCGAAGATCCATGTCGCCGCCAGCATCGCCGCCGAGACCCAGAGTAGTTCGTAGCGCCCGCGTAGCACGCCGGAGAACTCGCCACTGGTCCAGATCTCGACGAATTGCAGCAGATCGGCATGCCAGGCGACGAAGGTGACGGCCGCGCCGACGACGCCGCCATAGACCAGCCCGAACAGCGGCACCAGAAACGGCTGCGTCGGCGGCAGCCGGTGTGCGATCGACAGGAACAGCGATGTGCCGGCGAGCGCGGTCACGCTGGCGACGAGGGTCTTCGTCGCGATCGACGCCGACGGCATCAAGAGCGTGACGAGCAGAATGCCGAGCGCGGCGCTCTGGCCGGTGCCCGCCGTCGTCGGTTCGACGAAGCGGTTGCGCGCCAGCGTCTGCATCACCAGGCCTGCGATCGCGAGGCCGGCCCCCGTCAGCACGGCGGCGAGCGTTCGCGGCAGGCGACTCGCGGCGATGAGATAAAGCGCATCGGGATCGGTGAAGGCGTCGCGGAGCGAGACCTCGCCGACGCCGACGAACAGGCTGGTGATGAACAGCCCTGCCAGCACCAGAAGCGCGGCCGCGCCGACAGGGCGCCCGACCGGCCGTTCGACGGGCATCATGGCGTGGCCGAGAATCCGCGGGTGATCGCCGCGAGCACGCGGGTCATGGCCTGGATGCCGCCTCCCGCAATGTACAGATCGGCCGCGGGAAGATAGATCACGCGGCCCTGCTTCCACGCCTTGGTGCTACGGACCAGCTCGTTGTCGAGCGTCGCACGCGCCTGGCTGTCGCCGGCGCCGATCGCGAGCGCGCGATCGACCACGATCAGCCAGTCGGGATCCGCCTTGCGGACGAATTCGAACGACACCGCTTCCCCGTGGATTCCGG
Organism: Rhodopseudomonas palustris HaA2; assembly: GCF_000013365.1. Classification (NCBI taxonomy): domain Bacteria; kingdom Pseudomonadati; phylum Pseudomonadota; class Alphaproteobacteria; order Hyphomicrobiales; family Nitrobacteraceae; genus Rhodopseudomonas; species Rhodopseudomonas palustris. The sequence continues at coordinate 4,981,912 of NC_007778.1, read as the reverse complement.
GGCTCATCGGGTTCACGGCGGGTTCGATGCCGAGCGTCGAATGCAGCCAGCCGAACCGCGACCCGACGCCGAAGGCCGAGATCTTGGGTCCGTTGGTCATCAGGATCAGCGCCCGACCCTTGCCCTTCGCCGCCTCGCGCGCCGCGGCGACGGCGGCGATGAAAGTCTGCTGCGCCTCGCGCGCCGCCTGCTCGCGGCCGAACAGCCGGCCATAGCCCTCGAGGCGCACTTCGGCGTCCTTGATGAGGTCCTGTCCGTCGATCGACATGTCGATGGTCGGTGCGACGCGCGCGGTCTGTTGCAGTTTCGGTGAGGAGCGTCCGCCGAGAATGATCAGATCCGGGCCGAGTGCGCTGAGCGCTTCGAGGTCCGGTTCGAACAGAGTGCCGACGACTTCCGCGCCGGCGGCAGCCTTTTTCAGCTCGGGCAGATACACCCGATCCGGCACGCCGGCGGCCTTGACGCCGAGCAGATCGAGCGTGTCGAGCGCCGCCATGTCGAACACCGCGACGCGTCGGGGCTTGGCCTGCAGCGCCACCACCCCGCGCGCCGTGCTGATGTCGACGGCCTCGGCGAAGGCTGCTGCCGGAAGCACGCAAGCGGCCAGAATGGCGATCAACCGGATCATGAACATGGTTTGCCTTTGAACAGAACGTGGCCGCAAGCCCGGCGCGGGGCGATGATCACAGGGTGACGGAGACTGCATAGCGGGAGCTTCATCCTGCTACCAATCGGTTTTCGGATGAGGAGCCGGGCGCCCAGCCCTGGTCGACGCACCAGGCGAGAAACACCGCGCGCAGCCGCGCCTTGATGGCGGTCTCGAGCGCGTCGAGGCTGTCCAGCGTCTCATGGATCTTCGCGGCGTGGCCATGATCGCGGGTCTGCGCCAGCCGCAGGATCATGAAGTGCAGGCCCTTCAGGCCGAGCGCGAGCTCTTCGATCTTGTCGCACCAATGCAGGAATTCGCCGTTCGGCAGGCGCAGCGCTCGCCAGAAGTAAGCGAAGCCGTGCTCATAGGCCCATTTGCGGATCGAGATCACCGGCAATTCGCGCAGCGCGGTGTCGAGGTCGCGCACGCCCAGTCCGTTGCGACCTTCGACATGCGCGGCGACGATCTCGCGCACCCGACGGATCAGAGGATTGTCGTCGGCCATGAAGCAGGCGAGGAAGAAATCGCGGATGTCCGCGGCCGCGGGCGGCCTCACCGCGCGGCGGTCGAACACATAGCCGCCCGCGACGCTCGGCTGGGCGATGGCGTTGAGCAGACGCTCGCGCGCGATCGGGCCCTCCCAGCGAAAATCCGGGTCGCGTACATGCCAGATCTCGGGGGCTCCGGTCGGCTCCACCATGAGGTAGTGCGGGAACGGGTTCTGGTTGAACTTGTTCTCACGCTCCGGCAGGTGAAACAGGTCCAGCATCACCATGATGCTGTCGGTCGGCCGGTATGCGGCCATCAAGCGAAGTAACGTGTCGAGATTGGCCTGCTTCGACGCGGAACGGTCGTACCACTCGGTGATCCGCACGCCGTAGAGCCGCTGAAACCAGCGGCGGAAGACATCGTGGCTGATCTGCGGCGTGTGATACAGCAGTTGGTAGCGTTCGGAGACCGCGAAGTCCGCGTCCCAGATGCTGAAATACATCGGCCGGTGATCGAGTCCGGCGGCCTTCACCGCGTCGCACAGGCACGACACGAAGCAGTGGACCTTGATGTCCTGATAGACCTCGCCGTGCACGTCGGGCGCGGTGGTGTCCGCCGCGGTCGTCGCATCCTTGGGAGCGGGCATCTCGTCGGCCAACAACGCCGCGAGGTCGCCGACCGTCGTGATATCCGAACCCGCGACGGTTTCCTCGGGCGCGGGAAGGCCATGGTCGAGCTCCAGATGCAGAAACAGGTTCAGCATCAGCACCGAGTCGAGATACAGATCGGCGTTCAGCCGGGACTGCGGGCCGAAGCCGTCGAGGTGTTTGTTGTCCATCCGCTCCGCGAGCACGGCGCGGATCGCGGCGATGATCGCTTCGCGGGTCATGCGGTCGCCTCTGCAGCAGGACGCTCGTCGAGCCGGCCCTCGGCATACAGGCGCGCGATCTCGCGCCGGTTGATCTTGCCGTTTGCCTGTCGCGGCACCTGAGCGACGCGCACCGCCTCGATCGGCACCTGGTGGGCGGCGAGGTTCTGCGCGCACCATTCGCGCAAGCTGGCGGGCGCAACGACGTGTTCGGCGCTGAAGGCGAGGGCCACCCGTTCGCCCGCGAACGGGTCGAGCTTGCGGAACGCCACGGCGTCGGTGACGCCGGGCATCGCCATCACCACGTCCTCGACCTCTCGCGGATAGACGTTGAGGCCGGAGACGTTGATCGTATCGTCGAGCCTGGCGACGAAGACGAGGCGGCCGTCGGCTTTCAGGTAACCGAGGTCGGCGGTGCGAATCTCGCGCTCGCCGGCGCGCAGGACGATTTCGCGCGGGGCGTCCATGGTGCCGGTGTCGAGGCTGTGATGGGGCAGGGGGTACCCCATCTCGTCGGCGGCGGTCAGATCGGGATTGATCGCGATGCATCCCGCTTCCGAGCAGCCATATTGCTGAAAGAAATGCGTGGTGCGGGCGCGGATCGTCGCGAACCAGCTGTCCGGCAGAAGCGTGCCCGAGGTCATCGCGGCGAAGATCGTCTCGCCGGCCGGCAGCAGCCTTGCGATCGTGTGCAGCATCGCAGGCGATGAGTACAGCAGCGGCCGGTGAGTTTCGCGCAGGCGGGCGATGAGAAATTTCGGATTGCCGGTGCTCAGAAGATGCGGCACCTGTCCGCGCCTGAGCGCCACGAGCAGGCCGCAGATCAGCCCGTAGGAATGCGTGACCGGGCAGGCGATCACGGGCGCCATGTCCTGCGGTTCGCGAAACGACGAGACGTAGCTGTCGATCTCGCGATCGATCTCGGCCCAGCTCCGCGCGATCCGCTTCGGCTCGCCGGTGGTGCCGGAGGTCGTCTGCAGCAAACGTCCGGGACCGGCAGCGCCGCCTTCGAGGTGTTCGATGACGAAGCCATCGCAGATCAGCCGATGGCAGCCGACGCTGTTCGCCAGCCGACGCGCCGCGGCGCGCGGCGTCGAGGGGTGGATCGGGATCACGCTGGCTCCGGCGTCGCGGATCGCGAAGAAACTCGTGAGGAATTCAGCGGGGTCGGACAGGCACAATGCGTAGCTGAGGCCAGCGCCATCCGCGATCCGCAAGGCGAGGGCCGCGCGTTCGCTCATCGCCCGCAGCAGGGCGCCGTCGTAGTGTCTGTCGTCGATACGGATCATGCGGGCTCTCGGGTCATCAGCGAAAGGCCGGCAAGCGCATTCGGGACCTTGTGCTGAAAGTCGGGGCCATTCAGGCCGAGTTTTCGCGCGAGCAGGCTTTCGGTCACGATCTCGCGCGTGCCGAAGCCGAGCCGGGCGACACGGGGATCGAGGTTGTACTCGGCGACGTCGGCCAGGAGACGCTGCGTCACGCGATACCAGAATGCGCTCTCGTTCAGGCCGTAGAAACTCTGCAGCAGATGCGAGATTTCGGAGAGGTTGAACACGAACAGGCAATCGACGAACAGGTCGCGCAAATCCTCGGGTCGTTGCATCCAGTAATATTGGTTGGGCTGAGCGTCGCGATAGAAGGGATTGAGCGTCTCGAAATCCGGCGCCAGCGCCGGACTGGCCAAAAATCCCGGCACGAACTCCAGGCTGTCGTGGAAGTCGCGCAGGATCAGCCGCTCGGGCCAGCCGTCGCGGTGAACTAGCACCATGTTCTGACCGTGCGCCTCGGTCGCGATGCCGTGAACGACGAGGAGTCGCCAGACCGGCAGCACGGCGGCCTCGATGAAGCGTTCGATCCATTCGTCGATGCCGTAGCGGATCAGCCACGGCTCGATGAACGGTCGCCCGTCCGCCTCCACCGCCATCAGCGCGTTCAACGGCGCCGCGGCCTCGCCACCGGCGAGCTTGCTCTCGACGCTCTCGCGCCAGATCGCCGCGATCTGCCCGCCGAGCGGTCCGTCGCGGTCCACGATCGCGCCGGCATGTTCGCGCAGGATGTCGAGCCGGTAGCGGTCGCGGAACAGGGGATCGCGACTCACGACTTCGCCGAGCCAATGCGACAGAACCGGGGCGGTGCCGACCGAATGCGGTTCGATCGTGCGGCGCGTCGACGTGTTGACGATGTTCATCGCGAGTTTGACGCCGCTCGCGCGTGGGTCGCGCGCATTGCTCAGCGAGCGCACCGACTGGCTGGCGCGGCGGGGATCTCCCGCCGACCCGAGGTGGTGCACGCGCCCGGATTGGATCAGGGGTCTCAATCGATGGTCGGACAGGTCGCGCCATTGCCATGGGTGGATCGGCATCAGTCCGAAGCCGCGCTCGTCGAGGCCGAGCGCAGCGGCCCGCGCGCGAAGCCGTTGCAGATCCTCCGCGCCGATCTCGCGCTCCCAGAATACGTCTTCACGCGCCGGCAGCGACAGATGCAGCAGGTCGCGCGCGACGGCGAGCCAGACCACCCGGAATGTGTGGGCGGCTTCCGGTCCGTAGGCGCGGTGGTCGGCTTCGCTGAAGCCGGTCCGCGACTTGAAGCAGGGGTGATAGGGATGGCCTTCGTCGATCGCCGCGTCGAGTTCGGAGAAGGTCATCTGCCGTCGGTCACGACGCGGCAAATGCTGCAAGTTCGAGCGCATCAGGGCGGCGGTCTGCGCGAGTTCGCGGCCGAGCTGGGTTCGGTCATGCTCTGCACAGGGTAGGGCCGAGACCACGTCCTCGATCGACGCCTGCCGCCACTCGCTGCTCGCACGCCAGGCGACTGTTCCGGCTTCGAGCCGCGGGCGTCCGAAGGCTCCGAGACGGCCGCGCGCCCGCCAGGCGCGGCCGTTGCTGCACCATGAGAAGCTGCGCGCGTCGCCTCCGGTCTGATCGACCGCTCCGAACAGGTTCTCGTACAGTGCCGCCGCCGTGAGCTGGCGGACCACGCGCTCTTCCGGCCGGTCGACGATATCAAAGGGCAGCGGCACGGGCGCCTCCCTGCCGCGCGGCACGGCTTGCCGTGAACAGCGGATTCGGCAACTGCACATAGATCGCGCGGCCGTCCTCGACCTCCAGTTCGTCGATGTCGAGCATCCGTGTGAGCAGGTTGGCCTTGGCGGCGACGGTCGGCCGGCTGAGAAAACTCGCCGCGAATTCGCCGCCGACCCCGGTGAGCTCGGTCGCGAGGCGCTTCAGCCGGTCGCGGAGCACGGCGAGCAGCGCCTCTTCGGCGACCAATTCGTCCTGGCCCATGCGCGCGATCACCGAGCACACCTGATTGACGATCAAGTAGTAGCCGAAGCGTTCCTGGATCACGCAGTCGTCGAAATACAGCCCGCCAATGCCGGCGGTTTCCGGCACCAGCGCCGTCAGCCGGTCGCGGTGGGCGTTGGACAAATAGAAGCCCTGATTGTCCCGATAGTAGAACGCGCTCGGGAGGCCGGACGAGACGTCGAGCAGGCCGTTCTGCTGATGCGCCTCGAACGCCACGCCGAGTTCGTCGTAGATCCGGACCAGCGGATCGAGCGCGCAGTCGAGATAGGCCGCGAACCAGCGCCTGCAGACGTCCCCCACCGCCTCGCCGCTCCGCGCGGCGAGTTCGCGGATGATCCGATCGAGCCTGGAGCGCGCTCCAGGCGGCGGATCGGCGGTCAAGGCCGCGATCGTCACGCCGTTGTTTTCGAATCCTCTGGTGAACGGGTTCTCGCGGAAGACGACCTCGAAGCCGCTCTCCTTGCGACCGGGCAGTTCGAGCGTGACATAGGCGGGATCGCGGATCAGGCGAAAGCTCGGATGGCGCGCGACAAAGTCCGTTCGCGCGAACAAGCGCGAGACCGCGACGCCCGCTGCCAGTTCGGACATGCGGTTCACGCGCAACGAATTGGTGATCCGCACCGGCAGCGAGAACTTCAGCATCCACGGCACCTCCGCGCTGTAGAGCGTCCGGACCGAGGAGGTCGGGGAGAAAAAGGCGCCGATCGGACCGAGGCAGCGCAACCGTCCCGCAGCGGCAAGCTCGGCAATCGCGGGATCCAGCATCAGCGCCTCGGCTTGCAGCGGATGCATGGGAATCAGCGCCTCACCTGGATGCAATCGGGGACGTTGGTCCGGCGGAACCAGGGCTTCGAGAATGTCGGGCAGCGAACAGCCGGGCGCGGCATCCTGCCGCAGTAGCGCCGCGTCGACCGCGAAGAACACAAGCCGGAAGCGCCTGCGGTACTCGGGCGCGTAGGTCGGCCGCTGCCAGTCCGTGATGCCTTGAAGGCTCTTGGGGGTCGGGTGCATCCAGTGCCCGAATATCAGGCTCTGCTCGCCATCGATGAAGCTCGGTCCAGCGGGTCCTGCCGCCGATTCCAGGCCGTCGGCGATGCCAAAGTAGCTCGTCAGCACGCGACCCAGCAGTCCTGCCTCCTCGTGGCGGAGCGCATCTGCCCGCTCTGCGCCCATGCCGGCGTAGCATTCCTGGACCATCAGATAGAGTGCCCGCAGCGGAGCGATCTCGCGCCACTCGTTCTCCTGCGCCCGGCAGACGAAAATTCGCCCGAAGCGGAGCGGCCCGCACAGCGAATGCCGCTCGATTTCGGCACGGAGCGATGCCGCGGCGGCGGGGCACGACCATTCGATGGAGTCGACCGGCGCGCCGCCGCGTTCCGGCTGGTGCGCAGACGGAACGCCGGGGTCGACCTCGCGCAGATAGCAGTTGGCAAAGCTCTGGAATGTCGCGCGTTCAGCGACCTGGCGCATGGACAAAGGCATCGGCATGGCTACTTCCGCGAAACGCCCCGGGCAGGTGGAGCCTCATGGGGTAAACGGTCCGCAGCGGCAAAAGCCGTAAACGAGAGCCCGATGCACAGTTTAGAATTCAACCAGTCGGCAATCGCAGGGGTGTCGTTGCCGTTGACACTGTCGAGCGTATTGCGGTTAGAGTACTACTCAGTAGTAACCACTGAAGACATCGCTTTTGAATCGTTAAAAATAGTGATGCGGCAGCCTTAATATTGTCTCCGGACGCTTGCTGTTCGGATCGGGCTGATGCGCGACGATGAGGGTACCATGTCGTCTGCGACAGAACTGCTCAATATCTTCGGAACGGAGCAAGGCCACCTCCAGCGGCTGGTCCGCCGCATCACAGGCGATGCCCATACCGCCGAGGACGTCGTCCACGAGACCTTCATCAAGCTGATGAACCGAGATGTCGGCCAGCGCGACGTCGGTCTTGTCGTGACGACTGCGCGAAATCTCGCGCGCGACGCCATGCGGGCGGAACGCGTGCGTACCTCCTATGCGGAGAGCGTGTCGCGTGAGCAGCTTCAGCCCGGCGTCGTCGGTCCCGAGGATGCGGTTGCGAGCCGGATGGATCTCGACGCGCTGTTGCGCTCGCTGCAGACGCTGCCTCGACGCACCCAGCGCATCTTTCTTTTGAGCAGGGTCGACGGCATGACCTATCCGCAGATCGCCCGCAAACTGGGTGTCTCGGTCTCGACCGTCGAGAAGGAGATGATCTCCGCCCTCGAATTCTGCCGCAACTGGCGGCGCCGGCGCGAGACCCTCTGAGCCCCTGCCGTATTCGGACGGTGAATAGGATTTGCCCAAGGCCTGGTTCGGAACACCGTGCCTGTGAGCGCCGCGGCCTGCGAAACTACGCGGAGAGGAATGCGACCACTCTCGCGGGAGCTGCCGACGCGCCCTGGAGCCGCAATGGGAACACGCCGACGTGGAATCCCTGGGCGGGCAGGGCCTCGAGACCGCGAAGCTGTTCGATGTGCCAATAGGGTTTGCGTCGGCCGACGAGGTGGCCGGCCCAGAACAAATCATTGCGCCCCTCGCTCCTGCTGCGGCGAATCTGATGGTGGAAGGGCAGGTCCCAGCCCCACTGATCGATGCCCATGACGCGGACGCCGTGGTCGATCAGCCACTCCGTGGCCGGGGCGCCGACGCCGGTCCCGCGCTTCCAATAGTCCGGCTGGCCCTGATATTGGTCGCGTCCGGTCCGGATCAGGACGATCGTGCCCGGCGCAAGCTGCAAGTCATGCATGGTGAGGGCTTTGACCAGGTCGGGGACGTCGATCTCCTCGCCGTCCTGCTTGTGAGTCATGTCGAGAACGATGCCCGGACCGAACATCAGGTCGAGCGGCATCTGCTCGATCGTCGGCAACGGGCGCCCTTCGTGATCGGTCGGGCCATAGTGCCACGGGGCATCGACATGAGTTGTCGCATGAACGCCGAGACGGGTGATCGTGTCGTCGGCCCAGCCGTCGAAGTCTCTTGGAAACAGCCGGAAGGGGAGGCCCAACAGCCGGACCAGCCAGCGGGCTCGCCGGTGTCGGTGATGCTTCACCTTCACACGCATGAAGAACGGGTCGGCCGGATTGTCGACGATCTCCTTGGAAAGATCGACGATCCGCGAAGGCTGAAGGCGTTTCAAGCAGGCCTCGTCATCGGGTGGGACTCGGGTGGACGGGTGGTCGCCTTGGTCGGTCGATCGTGTCTCGCCCCACGCGCGGCGCACCACGTCTCGTCGGGAACACATCGGATCGGCCGCGCATATCCGGACGATGCATTCGGCCCTGCGAATGTTGCCGCGTCATTTCAAATCAGCTCGGCCTTGATTGCATCCGTAACGTTCGGATCGAAAGCCCGACCTGCTGCGCGGCCGAGGAGCTTCACATCGCGCGGTGGATCTGCATCGACTCCCGGCGCGTCGATCTCGCGGATCGGGACTTACTTGCGCGGCGCACGGGGTCGGCTGCGCCGTGGGCGGTCGGCCGTCGCGTTGCCCGCCCAGGCGCGGGCGAGGCTGATGAAGGCCTTCATCGCCGCCGAGGGATTGCGCCGTCCCGGGTAGTAGAGACACAAGCCGGCGAAGGGCGGCGTCCAATCCTCGAGCACCCGGATCAGGCGTCCCGCCTCGATGTCGCCGACCACGTCCTGCTCCATGAAGAAGCCGATCCCGATGCCTTCCAGCGCCGCCGTCCGCGCCAGGCTCGCTTCGTCGAGCGTGATCGGCCCGTCGACGTCGATCTGCACCGCGCGCCCGTCCTTCTCGAACTGCCAGCGAAGCAGCGCGCCGTTGGGCAGACGCGCGCGGATGCAGCGGTGATCGACGAGGTCGGACGGCCCCTGCGGTTTGCCGTGCTCCGCGAAATAGCGGGGCGACCCGGCGACGGCGTAGCGCTGCGGCCTGCCGAGCGACACCGCGATCATGTCGCTGGGGACCAGATCGGCGACGCGGACGCCGAGATCGAAGCCCTCCGCGACGATGTCGACCAATCGTCCTTCGGTGACGAGATCGACGTGAACGTCCGGATATCGGCGCAGGAATTCGAGGATCAGCGGCGACAGAATCTCGCGTGCGGCCATCGCGAAAGCGTTGATCCGCAAGCTGCCCGACGGCGTCGCCTGCCGGGACCGGGCGGTTTCGACCGCCGCCCGAATGTCCTGAAGCGCAGGCCCGACCTGTTTGAGGAACACCTGTCCTGTGTCCGTCAGCGATACGCTGCGCGTCGTCCGGTTGAACAGGCGGATGCCCAGGCTCGCCTCGAGCTTGCCGATCGCATTGCTCAGCGCGGTCGTCGACACGCCGAGATCCAGCGCGGCCGCACGAAACGAGCCCCGCCGCGCGATCGCGGCCACCGCCTCCAGATCCTGCAACGAGGCTCGCAGCATTGTCCCGAATTTCGAAATTCTTCATCCTCATTATAGGTGATTATCGAAATGGTTGTCCACGGCTAGTCAGGCCTCATGGCCGATCTATCGGCCGCCGATCCGGCTCCAGCCGCGGCCAAGGCCGCGCGAGGCGCCGCCACCGCAAGGAACAACGTCATGCCCCTCGTGCTGCCGCTCCCGATCTCCAAATATTTCTCCACGCACGGGCGCAGCAGCGCCGACATCGCGGATCTGTTCGTTGCAGCTGCCACCGTGACGGACGAGGGGCGCACCCATCAGGGCGTCACTGCGATTGCACGGTGGGTGGAGGAGAGTTCGGCCAAATACGACTTCACCACGCAGCCGATCGAGTCCGAAACCGTCGACGGGGCGAGCGTGGTGACGTGCCGGGTCACCGGAAACTTCCCCGGCAGTCCGGTCGATCTCCGCTACCGCTTCCGGCTCGCCGGCGACAAGATCGCGTCGCTGGAGATCGTCCCATGAGCTTCGATCTCGGGTTGAAAGGCCGTCGTGCGCTGGTCACCGGCGGCACGAAGGGAATCGGCGCGGCCGTGGTCCACGCGTTGGCCGAGGCCGGAGTCGAGCTGGTGACGACCGCAAGGTCGGTGCCGGACGCGCGCGTGAGCCATGCCGACTACGTGGCCGCCGATCTGACGACCGCAGCCGGCTGCGCCCGGGTGGCCGACGCGGTCAGGCAACGGTTCGGCGGCATCGATATCATCGTCCATGTCGTCGGCGGATCGACGGCGCCCGCCGGCGGCTATCTGGCGCTCGGCGATGCCGTCTGGGCCGATGAAATCAACGCCAATTTGATGGCCGCGGTGCGGCTGGACCGCGCTCTGGTGCCGCTGATGGTGGCGCAAGGGTCTGGCGTCGTCGTTCGCGTCACCTCGATTCAGCACGAGCTGCCGTTGCCCGACTCCACGACCGCCTACGCGGCGGCCAAAGCAGCGCTCTCGACCTACAGCAAAAGCCTGTCGAAGGAAGTCACGCCCAAGGGCGTCCGCGTCCTTCGCGTGGCGCCGGGCTGGGTCGAAACCGAAGCCGCAGTCCGCCTCGCCGAGCGCATCGCGGCCGAGGCCGGTACCGACTACGAAGGAGGCAAGCGGATCATCATGGCCGGCCTCGGTGGCGTGCCGCTCGGCCGCCCGAGCCGCCCGGACGAAGTCGCGGACCTCGTCACCTTTCTCGTATCGGCCCGCGCCAGCGCCGTCACCGGAGCCGAATATCGCATCGACGGCGGCACAGTGCCGACGGCGTGATGCGCGCACGAGCTCGAAGCACAGGCCATGGTGCTTCGCGATCCGATGCGGGCCGGACGACGATTGCAATTGTAGCGCGGTCGGAGCGCCGCGACATCGAACCGCAAGATACGGATCGGAAAACCCAGCATCGCCTGGAAGCTGGATTGCCCCCATGTCTCGCATCGTCATGTCTCGCATCGTCACGATCGCCACGACGTTCGCCGCTGTCGCGCGGGATGCGTCGCTCCGCGCGCGCGGCTACGGCCCGCTCACGGCGTTGCCGCTGCCCGCGGGCTATCCGGTCGGCGGCCTGGCCGGCGAGCAGTGGCGGGTCACGGCGTTTCAGCTCGCAACCGATCAAGCCGGAATGGTCGCTGTGCTGATCGTCGCATGGGTCCTGACGTGGTCGCGGGCGCGCGGGGGCCATCATGGCTAGTATCGATCGCCACGATCGACTGGCGCAGTCGCTGTCGTCCTGCCTCGCCGCGGTGCTGCGCTGGACGGCCCTCGCATTGTCGAATGTGAGGTCGGAATGGCAGGTGTGCGTTCTCCTCGACCGTTTTCATCACGAAGAAGGTGCGCGTCTGCCGAACGCCGGGCAGGGCGATCAGCTTCTGGCCGTGGAGCTTGTTGAAGTCCTCGATGTCCCGGACGCGGATCTTCAGCAGGTCGTCGAAGTCCCCCGCGACCAGATTGCAGCCGAGCACCTCCTTCATTCGAAGCACGGCGCCCTCGAAGGCCGCAAATCCGAGCTGGGCCGTGGAATCTTCTTCCATAGTCGGATCGCCATACGAATGAAATGTTCAGTAACGCACGCGCCGCATGACGCGTATCAGTATCGTCCGCAAGTCGAGAGCACGTTCCGGCCGAATTCGTCTGTTTTCCGCAGCAACTGACCGAGAGCGAAGTTCGCATCCCATTGCGATGACGCGGGCTGCGCCGCGCCGTCCTGGAGTCCGACGTGAAACACATCCTTGTCGTGGACGACGACAGCAGGCTGCGAAGCATGCTGGTCGATTATCTCACGCAGCATGCCTTCCGCGCGAGCGCCGCGAAGGACAGCCATCAGCTCGGTCAAATCCTCGCCAATGATCCCGCGGACCTCATCATCGTCGACCTCAATCTCGGGCGAGAAGACGGCCTCGAGATTGTCCGCTCCCATTCCACCAAGTCGGACGCGCCGATCATCATCATCAGCGGTGATCGGCTGGACGAGGCGGACAAGGTCGTCGGCCTCGAGCTCGGCGCGTCCGACTACATCACCAAACCGTTCGGTCTGCGGGAATTCGTCGCCCGGATACGCGCCGCGCTGCGGGTGAAGTCCCCCGCCGTCCTGCCGGATCGCAGCATCTATCGGTTCGGCGACTGGATGCTGAACGCCAAGCGGCGCCAGCTTGCGTCGCGTGCGGCCGGAGAGGTCAAGCTGACCGCCGCCGAGTTCAATCTGCTGATGGCCTTCCTCGGCGCGCCGAAGCAGGTGCTGTCGCGCGAGCAGTTGCTCGCTGCCAGCCGCGTTCACAACGAGGAGATCTTCGACAGAAGCATCGACGTGCTCATTCTGCGCCTTCGCCGCAAGCTGGAGCCCGACCCGTCGAATCCCAAGCTGATCGTGACCGAGCGCGGCGCCGGCTATGTCCTCGACGCGGACGTGGCGGTGGAGCATCGCCCCGTCGGCAGGAAAATGTAACGGCCGTGCAAAGCAGCAGGCCGGCCCGCCGTCCCCGATCCAGGCTGAGCGGTCTGTGCGCGGCGCTGCTGTGCTCGGTGGTCGACTGTGCGGCGGCCGAAATGCGGGAGTTGCGCACGTTCGCCCCGCTCGAGGCGGCATCGTCGCTCGACGCCGACAAGGTCGCGCTCGGCCGGATGTTGTTCGGCGATTCGATTCTGTCGAGGACGCGGGCGATCGCGTGCACATCCTGCCACGACCTCGCCCGTGGCGGAACGGTGCCGCTGTCCCGCGCCATCGCCGAAGACGGCCGGGAGCACGGCTTCAATGCTCCGACGATCTTCAACGTCGCGGCGAACTACCTGCTGGGCTGGCGCGGCAAGCAGACGTCGCTCGAGGCCGTCAGCGAGAAAGTGCTGCTCGACGGCCGGTTGATGGCCGCCGATTGGGAGCTGCTGACCGCAAGGCTCGAACAGAGCCGATCGTATGTGTCGTGGTTTCGCCGCATCTACGGGCGCAAGGCCGATCGGGCGAGCCTGCTCGACGCGCTGGTGACGTTCCAGCGATCGCTGCTGACGCCGAACTCCCGCTTCGATCGCTACCTGCGCGGCGACGGCTCCGCACTGACGCCGGGCGAACGCGAGGGGCTGAAGCTGTTCATGAGCTACGGGTGCGCGTCGTGTCACCAGGGAGTCAATCTCGGCGGCAATATGCGTCAGCGCTTCGGAATCTTCCCGGAGCCGGACGGACCGCCGGAATCCCCTTCGAAGGCTGCGCCGCCGGACGCGTCCGAGCAAAATCTGTTTCGGGTGCCGAGCCTGCGAAACGTCGCGGTCACCGCACCGTACTTCCACGATGGAGGCGTCGCGAGTCTGTCGGAGGCGGTGTCGATCATGGGGCGACGCCAACTCGGCCAGACCCTCTCCGCCTCGGACACGGACGCCATTGTGTCCTTCCTGAAAACGCTCACCGGCGAATACGATGGTCGCGAACTCGAAAATCCGGCGCCGGCACGTGTTCCGTGAGCACTGGCGGATCGGTCTGCTGGCGCTCTTCGCTGCGGTGTTCGGAACCGTCGCCCTCGGTCTCGTGCCATCGCGCGATCGCCACGACGGCATCCTCGCGACTTTGCGCATGATCGAGTTGCAGAACGCATCCTTGCAGCGCGACGTTCTGCAGGCGCGCGCCGGGCTGCTCAAGAACTACGACCCGCTCGTCCGTGCGATCGCCGGGCTCAACGCGACGACGGACAATCTGCGGACGCTGCTGATCGCCAGTCGACGCGACGGGATCGCCGGACTGGACGGCGAGCTGGATGCGATTTCCGGTTCGATCGCTCGCGACGAGAGTCTCGTCGATCGGTTCAAGACCAGCAATTCGCTTCTGCAGAATTCCATCGAGATCTTCAATCAGCTTCTCGGCCAGCGCTATCGGGACCCGTATTTCGAGGGGCAAACGCCGAGCGAACAGGCCGGACAGCTCGGCAATCTGATGATGCGGTTCGCGTCCAACCCCTCGGCCGACCTCGAACTGCAGATCAGGGCGGAGCTGGAAGGCCTGAAAGGTCGCGCGGACAGCCGGCCGGGCTATCTGCGAGGGCTGACATCCCACGCGGTGATGATCCTGAGAACGCTGCCTCTGGTGGATCAAACGACCCTCGCGCTTCAGGGAGCCGAAACGCTGAACGCGGCGGACGGTCTCCGCAAGCGCTACCTCGACGTCTACGAGGCGATGACCGAACGATCGACGCGGCACCGTGTGATCCTCGGTGCCGTCTCGCTCGCGATGTTCGGCTTCGTCGCCATGCTGGTTCAGCGGCTTCGCGAGAGCCGCCGGATGGCGGCGTATCAGAGCCGGTTCGAAGCCGCGCTCGACAAGGTCCGGCGGCTGTTCGATGACGACTCCACGACGCTCGAAGCCGCCGTCGAAGCCGCCTTGGACATCTTTGCGAAGTCGTTCGGCGGAACGACGGGGCGCTTCACGATTTTCGATCCGCGGACCGGCGAGATCCTGCACGATGTCGGACTAACGGGTTGCGAGGTGTGGGAACATGCCGTTGGACGAGCCGGGGAGCGGATGAAGGTGCAGGCCTCCGCGGCCAATCGGGCCGCCTCGGCGCAGAGCCGCGATATCGTGACGGTGCGGCGGGGAAACGCGATCGATGCGTCGGGAATGTTTCAACTGCAGCCCGGCAGCACGGCCTTGCTGCAGTTGAACGTCGGCGAGCCGTCCCTGAGGGACGACACCGGTTTGCCGAGGCTGCTCCAGCAGGCCGCGGAGTGTCTCGTCGACTGCGTCAGGCTGGTGCAGGATCGCGAGGAAAAGGAGGCGCTCCACGCGCGACTGGAGCATTCGCAGCGGCTCGAGGCCGTCGGCACGCTCGCAGGCGGGATTGCGCACGAATTCAACAACATCCTGCTGGCGATGATGGGCTACAGCGAGATGGCGCTGGATGCGAGCGCGGACGGATCCGCCGCGGCGCGCTATATTCAGGAGACCATCGACAGCGGCCATCGGGCCAAGCTGGTGATCGATCAGGTTCTGGCGTTCAGTCGAAAGGGCGCGCGGATCAGCAGGCCCTTCGACATCTGCGAAGCCGTGCGCGACGTGCTGCCGCTGCTGACGGTGTCGATTCCCGAGCACGTCGCGCTGGATGTCGATCTGCCTCGCCGTCGTGTGACGGTCACGGGCAATCCGATCGAGGTTCAGCAGATCGTCATGAACATCTGCCGGAACGCAGCCCAGGCTTGCCGCGATGCGGCGGTCGTCACCATCACCCTGTCGGCCGTCGAACTGCGGACCGTGACCCGACTGTCGCACGGCAACGCGCCGCCGGGCGGCTATGCGGTTCTCCGCGTCGCCGATACGGGCGACGGAATCGAGCCAGGCGTTTTGCCGCATATTTTCGAGCCGTTCTTCACGACGCGATCCGAGGCGGGAGGCACCGGGCTGGGGCTGGCCGCGGTGCACGGCGCGATCGTCGGCATGGGAGGCTGTGTCGACGTGCAAAGCCGCGTCAGCGCCGGCACGCGGTTCGATCTGTACTTCCCCATCACCCATCGACCGTCCGTCGCGCTGCGCGACTTCACCGCCGATCAGTCCGTCCCGATGGGGGCCGGGCAGACGATCGTCATCGCGCAGGCGGATGATGCGGCGAGGATGATGTACGAAGAAAAGGCGGCGGCCCTGGGCTATGAGCCGATCGGCTTTTCAAGACTGAGCGACCTCGACGGCTGGATCGCGAAACGCGGACACGTCGCCGATCTGGTGATCCTCGACGCCGGCCTTTGCTCCGACCAGCTCGATGCGTTGACTGTCGAGCGGCATTTCAGACCGATCCCGGTGCTGCTGATCGGAGAATCCAAGACCTTCGCAGCCGCTGAGAGAGCGGCTGTCGACCGGCCGCACGTCTTGAAGGGTCCGGTGACGACGACCCGCCTTGCATGGGCGATCGCGACGGCGCTGGCCGAGGCCGGGGTAGAGGCAGAGGCGATCGGGCCCACGCGCGCGCTCTCGCCGGAATTGGACTAGCGGACAGCCGCTCCGCCCACGACCAGGACGATCACCACCTCGCGCGTCGGCTCTCCTCTTTCATTTGTAACGCTCGGCGCCGCCGCAGCAACATCCCTGACATTTGCCCCCGACATTGGTCTCTCGCTCCGATGCGGAGAAAGCGATGCGTCGATCCGATCGCGTCGGACCGTCGGGCGCTGCCGCCTTCCGTTTCACCTCCATCGATGCCGTCGGACCGGCACCAATCAAGGATCATGTGATGACACAGGACACGCAGGACATCGATCACGCCCGGGCCGTGGCGGAGAACCAGACTCGTCTGCGCGCGCGATTGGCCGACGGCTTCGATTTCATCGTGTGCGGCGCCGGCTCGGCGGGCTGCGTGGTCGCGGCGCGTCTGGCCGAGAAGCCCGACGTGCGGGTGCTGCTGCTCGAAGCCGGCGACGGCGAGATGTCGCCCAGGCTCGTGGAGCCGGCGATGTGGCCGATGAATCTCGGCACCGAGCGCGACTGGGCGTTCGAATCGCAGCCGACGCCGACCCTGAACGGGCGGCGCCTTCCGCTCAACATGGGCAAGGGGCTCGGCGGCGGCTCGAGTATCAACGTCATGGTCTGGGCGCGCGGTCACCGCGCGGATTGGGACTACTTCGCCGCCGAGGCGGGCGACGGCTGCTGGGGTTACGAATCCGTGCTCGACACCTATCGCCGCATCGAGAGCTGGCAGGGCCATCCCGACCTGCGTCGGCGCGGGACCGGCGGCCCCGTGCATGTCGAACAGCCGGCCCAGCCGCGGCCGGTCGCCAGCGCGATGGTCGAGGCCGCGAGCATGCTCGGCCTGCCGCGCTACGCCAGTCCGAACGGCGAGATGATGGAATCCGCCGGCGGCGTGGCATACGCGGATCTGCGGATCAAGAACGGGAAGCGGCAGTCGGTCCATCAGTCCTACACCTATCCGCGCATGCACCAGCCGAACCTCACGGTGCTGACCCACGCGACCGTCGGCCGGCTCGTGCTGGACGGCCACAAGGCGGTCGGGGTGCAGGCCCTGGTCGGCGATCGGCTGATGACCTTCGATGCGCGCCGCGAGGTCGTGCTGTCGCTCGGTGCGATCAACACGCCGAAGCTGCTGATGCAGTCCGGCATCGGCCCCGAGGACGAACTGCGCGCCCACGGCATCGAGGTGGTGCAGCATCTGCCGGGCGTCGGCCAAAATCATCAGGACCATGTCGCCTTCGGCTGCACCTGGGAATATCTGCGGCCGCAGGAGGTCGGCAGCGGCGGGTGCGAGGCGAAACTGTACTGGAAGAGCGATGCCCGCCTGGACGCGCCCGACATCCTGCAGTGTCAGCTCGGATTCGCCGTGCCGTCGCCGGCCGAGGTGGGGATCGCGCCACCGCAGCACGGCTGGACGATGTTCGCCGGGCTGGCTCAGCCGAAGAGCCGCGGGCGTGTGCGGCTGTCCGGGCCCGATATCGGCGACGCCATGCTGATCGAGCCCAACGCGCTCAGCGAGCCCGAGGACATGGCCGCGGCGCGGGCGACCATCGAGCTCTGTCGCGAGATCGGCAATCATCCGGCCTTCGGCCGGCAGGTGCAGCGCGAGGTCGTGCCCCGGCTGGGCGACCGCCTGGCCATGGACCAGTTCATCCGAAACGCGGCGGTGACCTACTGGCATCAATGCGGCACCGCCAAGATGGGCCGCGACGCGATGGCCGTGGTCGACCGGCGGCTCCGGGTCTACGGGATCGAGAATCTCCGGATCGCGGATGCGTCGATCATGCCGCGGATCACCTCCGGCAACACGATGGCGCCCTGCGTCGTGATCGGCGAGCGCGCCGCCGACATGATCTGCGCCGCGCATGACGACTCGTTCGACGTCGTCGAGCCCATCGGCGCGTGAGCGGCCGACGTCCGACAGGGCGAGCGGGCGGCATGTGGATCGGCCGCCCGCTCGACATCGACGAAGGCCGCGGCAACGAATTCACCATGCGGGTCGGGTGACGCCGCCCAGCAGAGCAATGGCCCCGCCGGGGGTCGACCAACCGCGCCGCGCCGGCGGATCGGCGCGGCGGAGAGAATAATGGTTTTGCGTCCGGTCCGATCCGGAGAGAAATCATCTCGCTTCGCCGGACGCCGGGGCAAGTTTCGTCTTAGTTTCGGGCTGGTATTTACCGCGCGCGGCCCGCGTGACTATGTCTGCTGCCGGACCCGCGTATCGCGGCGAGGCAGGAGACGACCATGCAGATGCCCGAACTCGTCATCGTCCTGGGATTTGCGCTCGGCGCCGCGCTCGGCGTGGCCGGGTTGCTGAGCGGCTTCTGCCTGATGAGCGGGCTGCGCGACTACTGGACCCGCGACGACGGCCGCAAGCTGCGCAGCTTCGCGCTGGCGCTGGCCGTGGCGATCGCAGGCACGCAGGCGATCGGCGGTGCCGGTCTCGTCGAACTCGACAAGTCGATCTATCTGCAGCCGTCGTTCTCGGCGCCGCTGATTTTTCTCGGCGGCCTCATGTTCGGCATCGGCATGGTGCTGGCGAATGGCTGCGCGTCGCGGGCGCTGATCCTGCTCGGCAAGGGCAATCTGCGCTCGCTGGTGGTGATCGGCATCATCGCGGTCGCGGCGCAGATCACGCTGAAGGGGTTGCTGGCGCCGGCGCGGCTCGCCGTCCTGCAATGGACGCAAGTCACACCCGGCCACGTCTCGGTGCCGGAGCTGCTCGGCAGCTTCGGGATCGGCGAGAGCGTCGCGCGGATCGCGGCGGTGCTGATCGTCAGCGGCGCGCTGATCGCCTTCGCCTTCTCCGACCGCGCCTTCCGCAGGAGCCCCGGCCAGATCGCCGCCGGCCTCGTCATCGGCCTGCTGGTGGTCGCGGGCTGGCTCACCACCGGCTGGATCGGCGCCGACGACTTCAATCCGCTGCCGGTCACCTCGCTGAGCTTCGTCGCGCCGCTGGCCGACACGCTGCAATACGCGATGCTGTCGACCGGGCTGTCGCTGTCCTTCGGCGTCGCACTGGTCGCCGGCGTCCTCGCCGGCAGCGTCGCCACCGCGTTGCTGAGCGGGCGCTTTGCGCTGGAAGGCTTCACCTCGGCGCCGCATATGCTGCGCTCGGTCGCCGGCGCGGCGCTGATGGGCGCGGGCGGCGCGATGGCCTATGGCTGCTCGATCGGACAGGGCCTCACCGGCCTGTCGACGCTGGCGCTGCCGTCCTTCATCGCCGTCGCCGGCATCGTCGCCGGTGCTGCGCTCGGCATTCGCCGCCTGGCGCCGGTCGCGGCGCTGGCGGTGCGCTGAAGCCGCATCGCCGGACTCATCGCCAAGTATCACGATCGCGTGCTGCGGATGACAGTCGCGCCGCGCGCCGCTAACCTGCCCTCAACAAACATATCAGGGAGGCTCCCATGAAGCTGCTGTTCGGCGCGGTCGCCGCCGTCGCGATGTTGGCGTTCGGCATGGCGCCGGGTGTCGCTGCCGGCGCCAAATCCCACCGGGTCGCGATCCAGGTCGATCAGAACGATCCGGCGGTGATGAATCTGGCATTGAACAACGCCGCCAACATCATGGAGGCGTACAAGGCGAAGGGCGAGGACGTCGAAGTCGAGGTCGTCACCTATGGTCCCGGGCTGCATATGCTGCGCAACGATACTTCGCCGGTGAAGGATCGCATCAAGCAGATCGCCGATGCGAGCTTCCCCGCCACCATCAAATTCACGGCTTGCGACAACACCAGGCTGGGTATGGAAAAGCACGAGGGCCGTGCGGTCGGCGTCATTCCGCAGGCGAGCGTGGTGCCGTCGGGCGCGGTGCGTCTGATGGAACTGCAGGAAGACGGCTGGAGCTATCTGAGGCCCTGAGTGGCATCGGCGGGCGACGCCGGAGGGCGCCGCGCAGCCGGCCCCAGCTGCGGCCGATCAATTCCGCCGGCGAACCGTCGACCAGCACGGCGATCCCCATCCGGGCGCCGAGCATCATGCCGCCGATCGCGATCGGCCACGACAGCGCCATCATCGAGCCGGCGGTGATGCCCTGGCCGATGGTGCAGCCGCCCATCAGGATGCCGCCCACGCCCATCAGCGCCGCGCCGCCGAGATGACGGCGCATCTCGTGGTCGTCGTCGAACGCCTCCCAGCGCAATTCGTCGGCGCGCCACGCCGCGATGAACGACCCGAGCACCACGCCGAACACCGTGCCGACGCCGAAATCGGCGAAATTCGCGGCGTTCAGCAGCCCCGCATAGATCGCCTTGCCGATGGTCGAGACGAAGGTCAGGCTTTGCGGATGCACCGGCCCGGCGAATTCGTCGGCCAGCCTGGTCGTCGCCAGCCAGCCGGCGATGGTGAGCAGGCCGAGCGCGATGCCGGCGGTGAGCAGCCGCGGCGTGCGCCGCAACCGCTTGTCGCCGAATGCCAGCAGGCACAGCGCACCGCCGCCGAGCGCCGCGATCGCGGCACGCAGATCCATGCCGAACAGATGCCGGGTGAGCGATGCGAGGTCGGTGCTGACGCCCTCCGGCATCGCCACCGACAATTGCTCGAGGCCGGTGATGCGGACGCCGGAGAACACGCCGCGCAGCGTCGCATAGGCGGCGCCGCCGAGCACCAGGATCACCACGAAGCTGCGCAGATCGCCGGTGCCGAGCCGGACCAGCGATCCGAAGCCGCAGGTGCCGACCATCGCCATGCCGATGCCGAACAGCACGCTGCCGAGCATGATCGAAACCAGCGGCAAGGCCGGCGCGGTGTAGTTGGTCTGCCCGGGATCGAGCACGCCGGCGATCACCAGCGCCTGGGTGCCGATCAGCGCGATGCCGAGGGCGAGGCCGAAGATCCGCAGCCGCCGCGTGTCGCCGCCCATCAGCGCGTCCTCGACCGCGCCGAACGAGCACAGCCGCGCCAGCCGCACGAAGAATCCCGCCGCCGTCCCGATCCCGAGGCCGGTCAGCGCGAGCAGCCAGGCGGACGTGTCCTGCATGGGGTTCCCTCGAAAGCGCGCACGCGCCGCGTCGGTCGCGGGGCCGTTGTGCGCTGCGGCGAGGGTCGGATTACTTCTGCTCGCCACCTCTCGCCGAGCTGCAGAAGATATCATAGATCACGGAGATCACGCGACGGACATCGTCGTTGGCGAGACTATAGTAGATGGTCTTGCCGTCGCGCCTGGTATCGACCATGCCGTCGTAGCGCAGTCGGGCGAGCTGCTGCGACACCGCCGACTGCCGCAGCGACAGGATGTTCTCCAGTTCGGACACCGAGCGCTCGCGCTCGGCCAGCAGACACAGCAGCAGCAGCCGGTTCTCGTGCGACACCGCCTTGAGAAAACTGCTCGCCTTGCGCGCGCGGCGCATCAGCATGTCGAGCTCGGGCGAGTATTCCGCGCCGTCGCGGAATTCGGTCTCGATATCCGGGTCGAGGATCGATGTCATTTCGTTCAATTGGCCTCGGGTTGCGCCGGTCGGGCTTCAGGTGTGCTTGGGATCGGGCGGCGGCGTGAGCTTCGCGACCATGGTCCCGAGCAGCCCCCAGAACGCATCGTCGTTGATGTAACCGGTGATGCGGCCGATCTCGCGGCCATTGTCCATCACCACGAAGGTCGGCGTGAAAATCACCGGCGAATTTACCGCAACGCCGGACGGCTTGTCGCGGTCGATATTGACGCGCCGCAGCGGAAGCAGTTTGGCCTCCGCGGTCTTGCCGTAGATCGGGCCGACCTCGCGGTCCCAGCGCGCGCACCAGACGCAGCCGTCGCGCTCGAACATCACCAGTTCGGCCGCCCATGCGCCCGCCGGGGCGAGCGCCGACGCCAGCATTGCGCAGAGCAGCATCGATTTCAGAAGCATTCGGGCCATGATATGATACATATAGACGAATTCGCATGTTTATTCCAGCGTCGAGAACGCCGTGGCTTCTAGTATCTCTCTCATCGGCGCGTTCGGGGCGGGGGTGCTGTCGTTCCTGTCGCCCTGCGTGCTGCCATTGGTGCCGCCGTATCTGTGCTTTCTGGCCGGCGTCAGCCTAGACCAGCTCTCCCGCGGTTCCGATCAGCCGGCGAAGGCGGTCGATTGGCGCGTGGTCGGGTCGGCGGTGGCCTTCGTGCTGGGATTTTCGACCGTGTTCGTCGCGCTCGGCGCGTCGGCCTCGGTGGTCGGCAAGGTCGTCACCGAGTATTTCGAGACGCTGGCGATCGTCGCCGGGGTGGTCATCGTCATCCTCGGATTGCATTTTCTCGGCGTATTCCGGATCGGGCTGCTGTTTCGCGAGGCGCGCTTCCATAATGTCCGCCGCGGTGCCGGTTTTCTCGGCGCCTATGTGGTCGGGCTCGCCTTCGCGTTCGGCTGGACGCCCTGTGTCGGCCCGGTGCTGGCGACGATCCTGCTGGTCGCCGGCGTCGAGGGCGCGGCGGCGCGCGGCGCGGCGCTGCTCGGCGCCTATTCGCTGGGGATCGGGCTGCCGTTCCTGCTGGCGGCGCTGTTCTCCGGCGGCTTCATCCGGCTGATGGCGCGGATGCGCGCCCATATGGCGACGATCGAGAAGCTGATGGGCGCGGCGCTGGTCCTGACCGGGGTGCTGTTTCTGACCGGCGCGATGCCGAAAATTGCCGGATGGCTGCTGGAGACGTTTCCGGCGTTCGGAACGATCGGATAGCGCGCGCCAAACAAGGAGGGCAGTGATGATCGACCGTCCAATGTCTCGCCGCCATGCGCTGGCCGCGCTCGGCGCCGGCGCTCTCGGTTTGCGGATGATGCCGGCCTTCGCCAAGCCGGTGCTCGGCGACGACGGGCTGTATCAGCTCGACTGGTACTTGCAGAGCTTCCTCGATCTCAAAGACGATCTCGACGGCGCCACCGCCAAGGGCAAGCGCTTCGCCATCCTGTGGGGCCTGAAAGGCTGCCCGTCCTGCAAGAAGATGCACGAGGTCCATCTCAGCGACCCGGCGATCGCGGGCTATATCCGCGACCATTTCGAGATCCTGCACCTCAACCATATCGGCGCCCGCGAGGTCACCGATTTCGACGGCGGCAGGCTCGGCGAGAAGGCGTTCGCGCAGGCCTATGGCATCCGCTTCACGCCGACGCTGCAGTTCTTTCCCGACAGCAGCGAGGGCCTCGCCGCGCGCAAACCGCAGGACCGCGAAGTGGCGCGGATGCCCGGCCTGCTGGAGCCGCCGGAGTTTCTGGCGATGTTCAGATACGTCCGCGAGAAGGGCTATCAGTCGGCGCCGTTCACCGAGTGGCTGAAGAAGCCGGCGTAGCAAGCGCACTTCCTATCCGCCGTCATTCCGGGGCGCGAGCGCAGCTCGCGAACCCGGAATCTGTCGTCCCCGCGCAGGCGGGGACCCATACGCCGCAGCATCTCGATTGAAGCACTGAGGCGGAGGCCTTCTTTCACTTGGGAGGCCAGGGGGTATGGGTCCCCGCCTGCGCGGGGACGACTCGTTGTGGATGCTTTCGCTCGCGCATCGGAACGACTCGTGGTGGCTCTAGAAATCCAGCCGGTCCCTGATCGCCTCGATGCCGGCTTTGGCGCAGGAATCGTCGGCGTCGCCGCCGGGCGCGCCGGAGACGCCGATGCCGCCGACCAGCGAGCCGCCGGCCTCGATGATCAGGCCGCCGCCGAGCACGACCACATTGGGCAGATCGCGCAGGCCGGATTGCGGCATGCCGGGCTTGGTGATCGCCTGCAGATCCGTCGTCGAGGTCTTGAACGACACCGCGGTCCAGGCCTTGCCGGTCGCGGTGGTGGGCGAATGCGCGCCGGCGAAGCGGTCGCGCAGCATCACCTGCGGCAGCCCGGTGCGGTCGACCACGGCGACCGCGACCTGAAAGCCCTGCTTGCGGCATTCGGCGAGCGCGGCTTTCGCGCTGTCGAGCGCCAGCTCGGGGCTGAGCGATTTGGTGACGACCAGCGCGTCCTGCGCGCCGGCCGGCAGCGTGGTGAGAAGCGCGCCGGCGATCATCGCGATCGCCGGAATCGAGTGTCGGGTCATCGGATCCCCCTTCGGCCGCAGGGCCGTTACTTGTTGACCGGCGATTCCGGATCGAACAGGAACGCCATCACGTCCTTGATCTGCTGCTCGGTCAGGAAGTTGTTGGTGCCGAACCGCGGCATGTTCGAGCACGGCACCACCGCCTGCGAGTTGTAGATCTTGGTGTAGGCCTGCTTGATCTCGGCTTCGGTGTAGTTGCGGTCCTTGCCGTAATGCGTGAGGCTCGGGCCGAGCGTGCCGAACGACACTTCCGACGGCGCCATCTGGTGGCAGGCGTAGCAATTGCCGCCGTTGACGGTGTCGGCCTTGTCCGAGAACTGCCCGCCGCGGCCGTTATTGGCGATCTTGGCGCCGGCCTTCCAGTCGCCGAGCAGCTTGCCGTCGGCCGGGAACACCACCTTCTTGATCTCGCGCTGCATGATCGCTTCGGCGATGTCGGTCGGCACTTCGTTGCGGAATTTGTTGCACGCCTTCATCGTGTCGTCGGGGACGATCCTCTGCTGCCATTCTTCCGGCGCCTTGCCGAAGGTGGCCTTGACGTAGGCGTCGACGGTTTCGGCCGACACCTTGTGAATCGCCGCGCTCGGCGTCGCCGCGGCGTCGGCCTTGGTCGCCGCCGGCTTGGTCGTCGGTTCGGTGGCCTTGCTGGTCGCCGCGACCGGCTTCGGCGGGATCGCCTGATCGGCGGCGTGAGCCGCGATCGGACCGCAGGTCAAAGCGCCGAGCGCGAGCGCCAGCATCGAGAACTTCGTCAATGTCGTCATGATGCGGCCTCCCTCAGCGCTTGATGGACGGAACGACGAGTTCGCCGCCCGCCGCGATCTTGTTGAGATACGATGTCAGCGCGGTGATGCCCTCGGAGCCGTACTCCGGGGCCGGCCAGCGTTGCTGGCGGTAGCAGTCCCAGATCCGGTGCTGGAAGGTCCGCAGCGCGCTCTGCGACACGCGATAGGTCGGCCAGCTCGCCATCGTCAGTTGGGCGTCCTTGCCGGGGCCGGCGAGATACGGCAGTCCCTGCAGCCGGATGCGCTTGCCTTCGGCGCCGTGACAGGTCGAGCAGGAGAAATCCATCACCCCGCCGCGACGGTGAAACAGCTCCTCGCCGACCGCCGCCATTTCCTGTTCCTTGGGATGTTTGAGCTGTGGCTCGATCGCCATGCCGCTCGACTTGTTGGCGATGAACGCCACCAGGTCCTCCATATCGGAGACCCGGCCGGGGCCGGAGAAGCGTCGGGCGACGACGTCCTTGGTATCGAGCCCCTGGATGTTCTGCATGCACCAGAGAAGGCGCTGCTCGAGATCCATCACCCGGTCGGCGTCCTTGAAGTAGCGCGGCAGTTGCGCGAAGGCGCCGTCCAGCTTGCCGGCGCCGAGGCCGAGATCGCAGCCTTCGAGCGAGACGTTGTTGCTGCCGCGCTTCGAGGCCCAGAGCTGCTCGCCGCGATCGACCGCGAGGAAACCGGGATTCGACATCGGGTCGGAAATCATCGCGCGATAGCGCTCGATCTCCTTTTCGCTGGCGTCCTCGGCGTGAACGCGAAACGGCATTGTGCAGAGCACAAACGCAGATAGCACTGCTAATCCGATGGATCTCATCTCGCACCCTCCCTCTGTCGACCGTCTTGTGCGGTCTAAAAACCCGGTAGCCCACCGGATATCTTTACATTCAAGAAAAACAATATCATGATGTTTGCGGATCATGACCGATCACGCTTGGAAACGTCAAGCGGTAGCTGAAGGCAAGGGACGCGAAAGACTCCCTGAGGAGATGCCCAAATGAATCTGATGAAGGTTGAGCCGAGCCGACGCGACGCGCTGGCGTTTGCAGGACTCGCGGGCCTCGCCGCGCTGCTGGCGCCGCGCATGGCGTTCGCCGATGTCGCTGCGGTCGATGCCGAGATCAAGAAGCTCTACGGCGACAAGAAGCCCGAGAGCGGCAAGATCAAGCTCGACGTGCCGGAAATCGCCGAAAACGGCCTGGTGGTCCCGGTCAATGTCGAGGTCGAAAGCCCGATGACCGAGGCCGACTACGTCAAGGCGGTACACGTCTTCGCCGACGGCAATCCGCTGCCCGGCATCGTCAGCTACAAGTTCACGCCCGCCTGCGGCAAGGCCGCGGCCTCGACCCGGATGCGGCTGGCGCAGACCCAGAACATCATCTGCATCGCCGAAATGTCGGACGGCAAGCTGTATTCGACCAAGGCCAGCGTCAAGGTCACCATCGGCGGCTGCGGCGGCTGAGCCCGGCGGCATCGAAGCCGACAGCAAGAAACAGACAGGCGAGGACATTCAGATGGCGATCACTCCCACCCCCCGCGTTCGCGTTCCGACCCAGGCCAAGCCGGGCGAACTGATCGAGATCAAGACGCTGATCTCGCACGAAATGGAATCCGGCCAGCGTAAGGACGCGTCCGGCAAGATCGTGCCGCGCAAGATCATCAACACCTTCGTCGCCGCGTTCAACGGCAAGACGGTGTTCGAAGCCGAATGGAATCCGGCGATCTCGGCCAACCCGTATCAGTCGTTTTTCTACAAGGCGTCGGAGTCCGGTGAACTCGTCTTCACCTGGAAGGACGACGACGGCTCCAACTACACGTCCAAGCACAAGCTGACCGTCGCCTAACGACGGCGCGTCGGCGCTGATTCGCATCGACCGTGGGCGTGCAGCCCGCGGATCGCGGAGTTGCGCCGAATTTTTAGTCGAGCGGATCGGGCCCGTGCGCAATGCAGGGCCGCGTCTGCGCGGACAAGGGAACGGAAACGATGATCTCGCGGCGGGAATTCCTGCAGGCCACAGCGGCCGCATCGGCGCTCACGATCGGCAGCGGCCTCGGTCCGATTGGGCGGGTGGCGGCGCAGCAGCGGCTGACGCAGGCCGACATTCTGAAGTTCGATCCGCTCGGCACGCTGACGCTGCTGCACGTCACCGACATCCACGCCCAGCTGATGCCGCTGCATTTCCGCGAGCCGTCGGTCAATCTCGGCGTCGGCGAGGTCAAGGGCAAGCCGCCGCATCTGACCGACGCGGAATTCCGCAACTACTTCCACGTCGCCACCGGATCGCCGGACGCCTTCGCGCTCACCGCCGATGATTTCGTCGCGCTCGCCCGCAATTACGGCCGGATGGGCGGCATGGACCGCATCGCCACCTTGGTGAACGCGGTGCGCGCCGAGCGCGGCGCCGACAAGGTGCTGCTGCTCGACGGCGGCGACACCTGGCAGGGCAGCTGGACCTCGCTGCAGAGCAAGGGCCAGGACATGATCGACGTCATGACCGCGCTGAAGCTCGACGCGATGACCGGCCATTGGGAATTCACCTACGGCGCCGAGCGGGTCAAGCAGGTCGCCGACTCGGCGCCGTTCGCCTTCCTGGCGCAGAACGTCCGCGACAACGAATGGCAGGAGCCGGTGTTCGAGGCGCGCAAGATGTTCGAGCGCGGCGGCGTCAAGATCGCGGTGATCGGGCAGGCGCTGCCGCGCACCGCGGTCGCCAATCCGCGCTGGATGTTTCCGAACTGGGAGTTCGGCATCCGCGAGGAGGACATCCAGAAGCAGGCCGACGACGCCCGCGCCGAAGGCGCCGAGGTCGTGGTGCTGCTGTCGCACAACGGCTTCGACGTCGACCGCAAGCTCGCCGGCCGGGTCAAGGGCCTCGACATCATCCTCACCGCCCACACCCACGACGCGATGCCGGGCCTGATCAAGGTCGGCGACACCGTGCTGGTGGCGTCGGGCTCGCACGGCAAATTCGTGTCGCGGCTCGACATCGCGGTGAAGGGCAAGAAAGTGTCCGACATCCGCTTCAAACTGATGCCGGTGTTCGCCGACGCCATCGCGCCGGACCCGGCGATGAAGCAACTGGTCGAGAAGCTGCGTGCGCCCTACGCCAAGGATCTCGCGCGCGTCGTCGGCAAGACCGATTCGCTGCTGTATCGCCGCGGCAATTTCAACGGCACCTTCGACGACCTGATCTGCGACGCGATGCTGAAGCAGCGCGACACCGAGATCGCGCTGTCGCCGGGCTTCCGTTGGGGCGGCACGCTGCTGCCGAACGAGGACATCACCTGGGAGGCGATCACCAACGCCACCGCGATCACCTATCCGAACTGCTACCGCAGCGAGATGACCGGCGAGCAGCTCAAGAACGTGCTCGAGGACATCGCCGACAACATCTTCCACCCAGACCCGTATTTCCAGGGCGGCGGCGACATGGTCCGCACCGGCGGCATGGGCTATTCGATCGATATCGGCAAGGAGATCGGCTCGCGGATCTCCGGCATGGTGCATCTCAAGACCGGCAAGCCCATCGAGGCGTCGAAGACCTACACCGTCTCCGGCTGGGCCAGCATCAACCAGAACACCGAGGGCCCGCCGATCTGGGACGTGCTGGCCAAGCACGTCGCGCAGGCGGGGCCGGTGAAGATCGATCCCAACAGCGCCGTCAAGGTGTCGGGCGCCTGAGATGACGACCGCCTCCGACGCTCCCCGACCGCTGCAGTCGCGCATGGTGATAGCAAAAGGCAATCCGGCATGAGTGAGAAGCCCCCCTCCGACATCCTCGATCGCCGCCGGTTTCTCGGCGCTGCCGGCCTCGCCGGCGCCGGCGCGCTGCTGCCGCTCGCCGCCAAGGCCGGCGAGGCGGCGAAGCCCGACCCGATGATCACCGAGCTGCAGGACTGGAATCGCTTTCTCGGCGACGGCGTCGACAAGAAGCCCTATGGCGTGCCGTCGAAATTCGAGAAGGACGTGATCCGCCGCGACGTGTCGTGGCTCACGGCGTCGCCGGAATCCTCGGTCAATTTCACGCCGCTGCACGCGCTCGACGGCATCATCACGCCGTCCGGCCTGTGCTTCGAGCGCCATCACGGCGGCGTCGCCGAGATCGATCCGGCGCAGCACCGGCTGATGATCAACGGCCTGGTCGACACCCCGATGGTGTTCACCATGGACGACATCCGGCGGATGCCGCGGGTCAACAAGGTGTACTTCCTGGAATGCGCGGCGAATTCCGGCATGGAGTGGCGCGGTGCGCAGCTCAACGGCTGCCAGTTCACCCACGGCATGATCCACAATGTGATGTACACCGGCGTGACGCTGAAGACGCTGCTGGATCAGGCCGGGCTGAAGCCGAACGCCAAATGGCTGATGCTGGAGGGCGCGGACTCCGCCGGCATGAACCGCTCGCTGCCGGTGTCGAAAGCGCTCGACGACGTGCTGATCGCGTTCGCGATGAACGGCGAGGCGCTGCGTCCGGAAAACGGCTATCCGCTGCGCGCGGTGATTCCCGGCTGGCAGGGCAATCTCTGGGTCAAATGGCTGCGCCGCATCGAGGCCGGCGACATGCCGTGGCAGGCCCGCGAGGAGACCTCGAAATACACCGACCTGATGCCGGACGGCCGCGCCCGCAAATACACCTTCGTGATGGACGCGAAAAGCGTGATCACCAATCCGTCGCCGCAGGCGCCGCTGAAATTCAAGGGCCGCAACGTGCTGAGCGGCGTCGCCTGGTCGGGGCGCGGCACCGTCAAGCGCGTCGACGTCACCATGGACGGCGGCCGCAACTGGCGCGAGGCGCGGATCGACGGGCCGGTGCTCGACAAGTCGATGGTGCGTTTCTACGTCGATTTCGACTGGAACGGCGAAGAGTTGATGTTGCAGTCGCGCGCCATCGACGAGACCGGCTACGTGCAGCCGAGCAAGGCCGAGCTGCGCAAGGTCCGCGGCGTCAATTCGATCTACCACAACAACGGCATCCAGACCTGGCTCGTGCATCCGGACGGAGTGACTGAAAATGTCGAGATCGCTTAGTCTCATCGCCGGTCTCGCCGCCGCCGCGCTGGTCGCCGTGCCGCTGACCGGGGCAATCGCCGAGAAGGCCGCGCCGAAGCCGTCGAAGGCCGCGGCGACCAAGACGGTTGCGCCGCCGCCCGCGCCGGTGAAACTCGGCCTCGGCCGGCAGGCGCTGCCGGAAGAAATTCACGCCTGGGACACTGATGTGCGTCCCGACGGCGTCGGCCTGCCGCCCGGCAAGGGCACCGCGAAAGAAGGCGACGCGCTGTTCCAGGAGAAGTGCTCGACCTGCCACGGCGAATTCGGCGAAGGCGTCGGCCGCTATCCGGTGCTGTCCGGCGGGGTCGGCACGCTGACCGCCGATCGCCCGGACAAGACCGTCGGCTCGTATTGGCCGGACGCCACCACGGTGTACGACTACATCAGCCGCGCCATGCCGTTCGGCAATGCGCGCTCGCTCACCGCCGACGAGGCCTATGCGCTGACGGCCTATCTGCTCAACATGAGTGACGTGATCAAGGATCCGGATTTCGAACTGAACCAGGGCAACCTCGCGAAGGTGAAGATGCCCAACGCCGACGGCTTCTACCTCGACGATCGCGAGGTTTCCGAGAAGCAATTCTGGAACAAGAATCCGTGCATGACGAATTGCGGTCCCGCGCCGAAAGTGATCGGACGCGCGATCTCGGTCGACGTCACGCCGGACGAGAAGGCCGGGCCCAGGGTGGACTGACGATGAGTGCGATACACGGCCGCGCGCCGTGGGCGCGAAGTAACAATTGCGGGAATTCGGCGGTGCGGCGAAGTCGCGTTGCGCCAGATCAATGCCCGATCGGAGGATCGACACACTATCTGATAATTATCCTGGGCTTGCGCGCCCCGACGATGCGGCGCGGAGGAAACATCCTTGAACCTCGAGCAGTTCATCGAACGCTTCGGCGAAACCGCCGCGCTGACCGCCGGCGGTCTGGCGGTGGGCATCGCTTTCGGGGCCTGCGCCGAGCGCAGCAAGTTCTGTCTGCGCGCGGCGGTGATCGAATTCTCCGAAGGTTCACTCGGGCCCAAGCTCGCGGTGTGGCTGCTGACGTTCTCGGCCGCGGTGGCCGCGACCCAGGCGGCGATTGCCACCGGCCTGCTCGACGTCTCCGAAGCGCGCCAGCTCGCCGCCACCGGCAGCCTGTCCGGCGCGGCGATCGGCGGGCTGATGTTCGGCGCCGGCATGATCCTGTCGCGCGGCTGCGCCAGCCGGCTGCTGGTCTTGTCGGGAACCGGCAATCTGCGCGCGCTGGTCACCGGACTGATTTTGACGATCGTGGCGCAGGCCTCGCTGCGCGGCGTGCTGTCGCCGGCGCGGGAATTCCTGTCGCAGCTCTGGACGCTGCCGGGCGGCGCGGCGCGCAATCTGCTCAGCGTCGCGCATGTCGGCTCGGTGGTCGGGGCATCGCTCGGCGTGTTCGGGCTCGCCGTGGCCTTCTGGCTGGCGTGGCGCAACCGGATCGGCATCGTCAACGGGGTCGCGGCGATCGGCGTCGGCCTGGCGGTGACGGCCGGCTGGCTGGTCACCTACACGCTGTCGCTGTATGCGTTCGAGCCGACCACGGTGAAGAGCGTGAGCTTCACCGGGCCGTCGGCCGATACGCTGATGGGGCTGATCAATTCGCCCTCGGTGCCGCTCGGCTTCGATATCGGGCTGGTGCCCGGCGTGTTCGTCGGCTCGCTGGTCGCCGCGCTGATCGGCCGGGAGTGGAAGCTGCAGGGCTTTCACGATGGGCTGAGCATGGGGCGCTACGCCGCCGGCGCGTTCCTGATGGGCTTCGGCGGCATGCTGGCGGGCGGCTGCGCGGTCGGCGCCGGCGTCACCGGCGGCTCGATCTTCGCGGTCACCGCCTGGCTGGCGCTGGCGGCGATGTGGCTCGGCGCGCTGGTGACGCATACATTGATTGACGCCAAAGCGGCGGCGCTCGCGCCGGCGCTGACGACGAACCAGACCGGCAAGTAAGCCGGCATCGACAGTAGACGGGAAACCTCTGGGAGGAAGCAGGATGGCCACGACCGGCCAAGCGCCGCCGCGTGCCGCGCGAGGAACGCGGGCGATACGTGCGGTGCGGGCGATGCGCCCGGCGCGCGGCGTATCCGCGGCGCTGCGCGCGGCCGTCGCCGGCGTGGCGTTGTGCGGCGCGGCGAGTGCCGCCGCGGCCGGCGACCGCGAACTCGGCGAATATCTCTCCAGCGAATGCGTCACCTGCCATCAGCTCAGCGGCCGGTTCGACGGCATTCCGTCGATCGTCGGCCGCGCCGAGCCCGAACTGATCGAGGCGCTGACCGAGTATCGCGCCAAGCTCCGCGACAATCAGGTGATGCGCGCCATCGCCGCCAAATTCAACGACGAGGAGATCGCCGCGCTCGCGAGCTATTTCGGCAGCCTCGAACAAGACAAGAACGAGCACAACATCGACCGGACCGGGGACGTCCGGGCATTCACATCGACCATGGAGGGCAAGAAATGACCATCGACAGACGCCAATTCTCGACCGGCCTGCTGGCCGCCAGTCTCATCGCCATGCCCGGCGTGCTGCGCGCGCAGGCCAAGCCGCGCGTCGTGGTGATCGGCGGCGGGCCGGGCGGCGCGACGGTGGCGAAATACGTCGCCCGCGACTCCCAGGGCGCGATCGACGTCACCATGGTCGAGCCGCTGGAGCAGTTCATCACCTGCTTCCACTCCAACCTGTTCCTCGGCGACATGCGCAGCATGGCGTCGATCACCCACCCCTACAAGCTCGGCGGCTACGGCGTTAAGCACGTCCGGCAGATGGCGGCGGCGATCGACCGCGACAAGAAGCAGGTCCGGCTCGCCGACGGCAGCGTGCTCGACTACGACCGGCTGGTGGTCGCGCCCGGCATCGACATCAAGTTCGACTCGGTGCCCGGCTATTCCGAGGCCGCCGCCGAGATCATGCCGCACGGCTGGAAGCCCGGCGCGCAGACGCTGCTGGTGAAGAAGCAACTCGACGCGCTGGAGGACGGCGCCACCATCGTGATGCTGGCGCCGCCGAATCCGTATCGCTGCCCGCCCGGTCCGTACGAGCGGGTCTCGGTGATGGCGATGGTGCTGAAGGCCAAGGGCCACACCAAGTCGAAGATCATCGTGATCGATCCGAAGGACAAATTCTCCAAGATGGCGCTGTTCCAGGAGGGCTGGCAGAAGCACTATCCCGGCATGGTCGAATGGATGGACCCGAAGATGCACGGCGGCCTGAAATCGGTCGATCCCAAGGCGATGACGGTGACCACCGATTTCGAAACCATCAAGGCGTCGATGGTCAACGTCATCCCGGCGCAGATGGCCGGCAAGATCGCGCGCGATTCCGGCCTCGCCAATCCGTCCGGCTTCTGCCCGATCGATGCGGCCAGCATGAAGTCGACCATCGATCCCAACATCTACGTGCTCGGCGATGCGGCGATCGCCGGCGCGATGCCGAAATCGGCGTTCTCCGCCAACAGCCAGGCCAAGGTGGTGGCGAATGCGGTGCGCGGCGACCTGACCGGCGCGCGCACCTTCCCGGCGCGCTATGCCAATACCTGCTGGTCGGTGCTGGCCAAGGACGACACCGTCAAGGTCGGCGGCCGCTACGAGCCGAAGGACGGCGCCATCGCCGAGGTCGAGGGCTTCGTCTCCAAGACCGGCGAGGAGTCCGGCCTGCGCTTCCAGACCGCCGAAGAGAACATGGGCTGGTATGCCGGCATCACCGCCGACATCTTCGCCTGAGACCCCGAGCGAGTCGGCGCCGCCGCGCCGACTCGCGTTCCCCGTTCGGAGACATCACGTGCCGAAACCGATCCTGATCAGCCGTCGCGGCGTGATCCGCGCCGCCGCGGCATCCACGGCGTTGCTCGCCTGCCCGGCGATCGCCAAAGCGCGTCCGAAGGTCGTGGTGATCGGCGGCGGCGCCGGCGGCGCCACCGCGGCGAAGTATCTGCGCCACGGCGACGATTCCGTCGAGGTGACGCTGGTCGAGGCCAACCGCATCTACGTCACGCCGTTCACGTCGAACCTGTATCTCGGCGGGCTGAAGCCGTTCGAGGCGTTGAACTACGGCTATGAGGGCATTGCGGCGCGCGGCGTCGGCATGGTGTTCGACAGCGTCGCCGCGATCGACCGCGACGCCAAACAGGTGCGCACCGCGAGTGGGGCGCGGCTGTCCTACGACCGCCTGGTGCTGTCGCCCGGCATCGATTTCCGCTGGGACGCGATCCCCGGCTATTCCGAGGCCGCCGCCGAGACGATGCCGCACGGCTATCGCGGCAGCGCGCAGTTCCAGTTGCTGAAGCGCCGGCTCGACGCGCTGTCCGACGGCGCGCTGATCGTGATCATCGCGCCGCCCAATCCGTATCGCTGCCCGCCGGCGCCTTACGAGCGCGCCTCGATGATGGCCCATGCGCTGAAGAGCCGGGGCGTGAAGAACGCCCGCATCGTCATCCTCGACGCCAAGGATCATTTCGCGATGCAGACGTTGTTCATCGACGGCTGGGAGCGGCATTATCCCGGCATGATCGAATGGCAGGACCCGACCATCCACGGCGGCATCAAGGCAGTCGATCCGAAGGCGATGACCGTGACCACCGATTTCGAGACCCACAAGGCGGCGCTGGTCAACGTCATCCCGCCGCAGATCGCGGGGAAGCTCGCGCGCGATTCCGGCCTCGCCGACGCCAGCGGCTTCTGCCCGGTCGATGCCGGCACCATGATCTCGCTGATCGATCCGTCGATCCAGGTGATCGGCGATTCCGCGACCGGCGGTGAATTTCCCAAATCCGGCTTCGCCGCCAACAACGAGGCGAAGGGCGCGGCGATGATCCTGCGCGCCGAATTGCTCGGCGAGCGGCGGATGCCGATCCGCTTCACCAACCATTGCTGGAGCGACATCGCCCCCGACGACGCCGTCAAGAACGGCGCCCGCTACACCCCGCAGGACGGCAAGATCGTGGCGTCCGATCCCTACACCTCGCAGCTCGACGAAAGCGCGGAGCTGCGCGCCAAGCAGGCGCGCGAGGCGGCGGGCTGGTACATCGGCATGACGACGGACATCTTCGGCTGAGCGCGGCGCGTCGATCCGATCGCGCGCGGCGCTATTTGACCACCACCTTGGCGCCCTTCGGCACGCGCGCGTACAGGTCGATGACGTCCTGGTTCAGCATCCGGATGCAGCCGGACGACACCGCCTGGCCGATCGTCTCCGGCTCGGTGGTGCCGTGGATGCGGTACAGCGTGTCCTTGCCGTCCTTGAACAGATACAGCGCCCGCGGGCCGAGCGGATTGGTGGCGCCGCCGTCCATGCCGCTCGCCCATTTGCCGTAGCGCTGCGGCTCGCGGGCGATCATGTTCTTCGTCGGGGTCCAGTGCGGCCATTCGGCCTTGCGTCCGACATGGGCGGTGCCGCTGAATGCCAGCCCGGCCTTGCCGACGCCGACGCCGTAGCGCAGCGCCTTGCCGCCTTCCATCACCAGATAGAGAAAGCGCCGGTGCGGATCGACCACCACGGTGCCCGGCGGCTCGTCGGTCTTGTAGTCGACCAACTGCCGTACATAGGCCGGCTGCAGATCCTCCGGATCGATGCCGGCGATCGGGTGTTTGTCGGTGTCGATCGCCGCATAGCGCGCCGCGATCGCCGGCCCCACCGTGCTCTTCGGCGGGCCGAGATCGAGTTCGGCTTCGGACTGGGTGACGCAGCCGCCGAGCGTGACGGCGACGGCGGCGAGGGCGAGCAACGACCGGAGGGACATCGGCAATCGAACGATCACGCCGCTCACTTCGCGGGCGGGCGCGCGCGCGCCTGATCGACCACCTTCTTGAACGCGGCGGCATCGAGCGCGGCGGCGACCTTGTACGGCCCGATCAGATACACCGGCGTGCCCTGCAGCCCCATCGCGTCGGCCTGCGACAGCGTGCGGCGCAGCAGCGCCGTGATGGCGTCGCCATGGGTGCCGAGATCGCCCTGCAGCCGCGCCATGTCGACGCCCGCGGCGGCGACGGCGTCGCGCATCTGGTCCTTCGAGATTCCGCGGCCGGGGATCGCCATCAGCGCGTCGTGCGCCGCCTGATACTTGCCCTGATACTTCGCGCCCAGCGCCATCTGCGCGCCGTAGACCGACGCTTCGCTCAGGATCGGCCAGTCCTTGTAGACCAGCCGGATCTTGCCGTCGTCGCGCACCACTTTTTCGAGATCGGGCTCGGATTTCTTGCAGAACGGGCAGTTGTAGTCGAAATACGTCACGATCGTGAGGTTGCCCTTCGGATTGCCGGTCTCCGGCGCGTCCGGGTCGTTCAGGATCGCCTTGACGTCGACGCCTTCGGCCCAGGCCGAGGGTGCGCCGAAGAACTTCACCAGCGGCACGGTCGCGAGCGCGCCGAGGATCATCAGGGATTGTCTGCGGTTCATGGTCGACTCCGGTTGAAAGAGTGTGGGTCAGGACGCCGCGCCGACGCGCTGCAGCGTCTTGACGAAGCTGTCGGCGGTCACTTCGCCGACGGTGCGGGCGGCGGTGATTTCGCGGCCGTCGCGCCGATCGAGAAACACCACCGTCGGTGGCCCGACGACGTCGAAGCGCTTCATCAGCGCCGCGGTCTCGGCGTCGGACCGGGTGACGTCGGCGCGGATCAGCGTGAGATCCTGCAGCCGCTGCCGGATCGCGGGATCGCCGAACACCTCGCGCTCCATGGTCTTGCACGAGGTGCACCAGTCGGCGGAGAAGTCGATCATGATCGGCTTGCCGCGCGCGCGGCCGTCGCTGATCGCCTGATCCAGCGCGCGGATCGACGTCACCGGCGCGGCGAACATCGCGGCCGCCGCTGGCTGGTCGGCGCCGAACACCGCGAGCGGCCGCAGCGGATCGTCGCTGCCGCCGGCGGCGCCGACGATCAGCGTCGCGCCATAGACGAACACGGCGACGCCCGCCGCCTTGCCGAAACGCCGCGTCGCGCCGCCCTGCGGCGCGAGCCGGTCGAACGCGCCGAGAAACGCCGCGAGGCCGATGGCGAGGCCGGCCCACAGCAGCAGCGCCACCGATCCCGGCAGCACCCGCGCAATCAACGCCACCGCGAGGCCGAGAAAGGCGAAGCCGAACAATTGGCGGATCGTCACCAGCCACGGCCCCGAGCGCGGCAGCACGCCGGCGCCGAACAGCCCGACCAGGATCAGCGGAAAGCCCATGCCGAGGCCGAGCGCGAACAGCGCCGCCGCGCCGCGCAGCATGTCACCGGTCTGTGCGACGTAGAGCAGCGCCGCGGCGAGCGGTGGGGTCACGCACGGCCCGACGATCAGCGCCGAGGTGAAGCCGAGCGCGGCGGCGCCGAGCAACGGTCCGGCGCGGCCGTGCAGGCGGCCGGCGAGATCGCCGCCGAACCGCGCCGGCAGTTGCAGCTCGAACAGGCCGAAGCTCGACAGCGCCAGCGCGACATAGATCGCCGCCATCACCGCCAGCGCCAGCGGCGCCTGCAACGCGCTCTGCAGATTCTGCCCGGACCACGCCGCCGCGACGCCGAGCGTCGCATAGGCCGCGGCCATCGCCAGCGTGTAGATCGAGGCCAGTGCGAAGCCGCGCGCCGGCGAGAGGTTGGGGCCGGAGCGCGTCAGCATGCCGGCGACGATCGGCATCATCGGCAGCACGCAGGGCGTGAACGCCAGCAGCAGCCCGAACCCGGCGAACGCCAGCAGCAGCGGCAACCAGCCTTGCGTCATCGACGGCAGCACCGAAGCCGCGAAGGGTGCGGGCGTCTCCGCGGGCGCGGCGAGGTCCGGCAGCGCCGGCATGTCCGAGGGCCAGGCCGGGCTCGCACTCGGCGTCGCGCCGCCGGCGATCGACACCTGATAGGTGCCGAGATCGACGCTCGCCGTCACCGGCGGATAGCAGATGCCGCGCTCGGCGCAGCCCTGATAGCTCACCGTCAGCCGGCTCGCGCCGTTCACCGCGTCGGCGGGGATCGTCGCGGTCAGGCTGCGGTGATAGATTTCGGTCATGCCGAAATTCGGATCGTCCTTGATCTCGCCGGCCGGCGTCCGCAGCGCGACGCGCGCGCCGTCGGCGGTGGTGACGACGATCTTGTCGCGATAGAGATAATCGTCCGGGGCGATCCGCCAGGTCAGATCGACGCCGTCGGCGCCGGGCTGTACGCTGAGTTCGAACGGCGCGGCCTGCGCCGGACCGGCGGCGAGCGCGCCGTGGACGCCGGCTGCGATCGCGACGAGCAGGATGAGCGCGCGGAAAAGTCGGTCTGTCATGGTTCCCCGATGCCTGACTTGAGCACCGGCAATGTCGACGCCCAGCTTAAGCCAGCCTTAAGGCTGGCGGCCGAGAGCAGGCACGTGGAGAACAGCTCGCGATGAGAATCCTGGTGGTCGAAGACGACGCGATGATCGCGGACGGCATTCGTGCCGGGCTGACGCTGGCCGGCGCCAGTATCGATTGCGTCGCCAATTGCGAGGATGCGGCGGCCGCGCTCGCCGCCAATACGTTCTCGGCGGTGGTGCTCGACGTCATGCTGCCGGACGGCAGCGGCCTCGATCTGTTGCGCAGATTGCGCGCCGGCGGAGACGCCACGCCGGTGCTGCTGCTGACCGCGCTCGACGAGGTCGGCGACCGGATCGCCGGGCTCGACTCCGGTGCCGACGATCATCTCGGCAAGCCGTTCGACCTCGACGAACTCGGCGCGCGGTTGCGCGCGATCATCCGCCGCCGCGACGGCCGCGCCGCGACCTGCCTCGAACACGGCGCGATCCGGCTGTTTCCGGCGGAGAGCAACGCGACGCTCGACGGCGCGCCGGTGCCGCTGTCGCGCCGCGAATTCGCGGTGCTGCACGCGCTGATGGAGCGGCCCGGCGTGATCCGCTCGCGCGGCGAACTCGAAGAGCGGCTGTACGGCTGGGGCGACGAGGTCGACAGCAACGCCGTCGAAGTTCACATCCACAATCTGCGCGCCAAGCTCGGTCGCGCCGCGATCGAGACCGTGCGCGGCGTCGGCTATCGGATCAAACCGCGATGATCGGCTCGCTGCGCCTTCGGCTGTTTCTGGTGCTGTTCGGCGCCACCGGCATCGTCTGGATCGCCGCGGTGATGTGGATCTACACGAGCAGCCAGCGCGAGCTCGAACACGTGCTCGACGCGCGGCTGCAGGAGGCGGCCCGCATGGTGGTGTCGCTGGTCGGCAACATGGAGGGCCGTGTTCCGGAAGCGCTGCCGGATGTGCCGGCGGCGCCGGCGACGCCAGGCAATTACGAGCGGCAATTGTCCTGCCAGGTGTGGTCGGTGCAGGGCCGGCTGATCGCGCGCTCGGGCGGTGCGCCGGAGCAGAGTCTCAGCGATCAGGGGGCGGGATTTTCCGAGCGGCAGATCGACGGCGAAACCTGGCGGATCTATGCGACGGAGGACGCCGCCCGCGGCTTTCGCGTGCTGGTCGGCGACCGGCTCGGCTTGCGCGAGCGGCTCGTCGCCGATCTGATCAAGGGATTGCTGTGGCCGGCGCTGCTGATCGCGCCGCTGCTCGGCCTGCTGATCTGGATCAGCGTCGGCCGCGGGCTGCGACCGCTGCAGGCGATTGCGTCGGATCTGGTCGGGCGCGACGCCGACGACATGCGGCCGGTCGATGCCAGCCGCACCCCCTCCGAAGTGATGCCGCTCGCCCGCGCGCTGAACGCGCTGTTCGACAAGGTCGCGCTGGCGCGGCGTCACGAGCGCGAGATCACCGCCTTCGCGGCGCACGAGCTGCGCAGTCCGCTCACCGGCCTCAAGACCCAGGCGCAAGTCGCGCTGGCGACCACCGATCCGGCGGTGGCGCGGGCGGCGCTGCAGCAGATCCTGGTCGCGGTCGATCGCGCCACCCGGCTGGTGCGCCAGTTGCTGACGCTGGCGCGGCTCGACGCCCAGGCCGGGACCGACGATCACGGCAGCGTCGCGATCCGGCCGCTGATCGACGAGGTGGCGCGGATGACGCCGCGCCCGGCCGGCGTCGCGGTGGTGATCGACGACGATCTCGCCGGCGCCGACTGGCGCGGCAATCGCGAATGTCTCGAACTGGCGATCCGCAATCTGCACGAGAATGCGATCCAGCACATGCCGGGCGGCGGCGAGGTGCGCTGGCGCGCCGGCGCGTCGCCGCGATCGGTGGTGATCGAGGACAGCGGTCCCGGCGTGCCGGAGGACGAATTGCCGAAACTCGGTCAGCGCTTCTTCCGCGGGCGAAACAAATCGGCGATCGGCAGCGGCCTCGGCCTGACCATCGCGGCGCTGGCGCTGGAGCGCACCGGCGCGGAGCTGCAGTTCGGCAACCGCCCCGACCGCCGCGGTTTTCGCGCCGAAATCGTCCTGCGCCGAACGGTGTGATGCCGATCGATGACGGCGTCTGCGGCCTTGGGTCTTGCGGCAAGCCCTGCCACAGCTTTGCCACCGGTTTGCCGCATCCCGGCAAGAGCCTGCCGGCGGCCCGGGAAGCCCTTAAAACGTCAGCAATGTCAGGGATTTGTGCTGGTGCTGCCGGGGAGGATCGAACTCACGACCTCTCCCTTACCAAGGGAGTGCTCTACCACTGAGCTACGGCAGCGTCAGCCGCTCCGGGAATCAGCCTCGACGGCCCCGTGCGACGGGCCGATCCTTGCCACAGGGCATCCGCCGGCGCAAGCGCGCCGCGCGGTCAGGGCGGTGAAAATGCGCCCGGCGTCCCGAACGCGCCGGTCTGCAAAGCGCAATGGATAACAAAGGGATGCCGGCAGAACGCCGGGCTCGGGCCGCGATGCGACTTTAGCCCGGGTCCGGTTTGAGTTTCATGTCCAGCAGCCGCGGCCCGATCCGGCGGCCGACCGATTCGGCGACCGCCGACAGGGCTCGCAGCGGCCGCATCATCACCTCGAATTCGACGATCAGCCCGTCGTCGCGGAAACGCATCAGATCGATGCCGGTGAGATGAAATTGGCCGATATCCGCGCTGAATTCGAGCGCGGCCTCGCATGGTCCGGCGACGAAGGTCCGCCGATAGCACATGTTTTCAAGCACATCGACGACCGTGGCCAACACCAGCAACGAGGCATCACGGCCCCGGACCGGCGTCTGGACGGCGGGCGAATGAAACGTCACCTGTTCGGCGAGCAGATTCCGCAAAGTGTCCACGTCGCCGGTCGGAAGCGCCTGGTGCCAGCCTGCGATCGTCCGTTGCGGCGCTGCCGCCAGCGCATATGTTTGAATGGGCATTCCGTCTCTCCAAAATCGATGATTCAAATGCAGCACAGCGATCGCAAAATAATGAAGGCGACGATCGCCGAAGGTCGTCAGCAAAGCACGCCATGAACGATACGCCTATCCGATCGCCACAGGATTCCACCGGCCGCCAGGCACGATTGCGCGATGCGTTGCGCGAGAACCTGAAGCGTCGCAAGCTGCAGGCGCGCGGCCGCGCGGGGCGGGCGAACGATCCCGGCGATGATGCCGGAATCGTTCAAGACAGCGATATCGGGAAAGCCGATGACGCCACCTGATACGACAGCATGGCGGGCCGAAGGACACGATCGATGACCGGCTATGAGTTCGACGGAACCGACCTCGACGGCGGCGAGCGGGTCTATCCGCGCTATGACCAGACGTTTCCGGTACTGACGCCGGCCGAAATCGAACGGATGCGCCGTTTCGGCGAGATCCGGCGCTTCGCCGATGGCGAGATGCTGTTCGAAACCGGCAAGATCGGCCCCGGCATGTTCGTGGTGCTGTCGGGCCATGTGGCGGTCACTCAGCGCGACGGCCTCGGCCATGTCACCCCTGTGGTCGAGCAGGGCCCGGGGCAATTCCTCGCCGAAATCAGCCAGTTGGCCGGCCGGGTCGCGCTGGTCGACGGCCGCGCCGACGGTGACGTCGAATGTCTGCTGATTCCGCCGGAGCGGCTGCGCGCGCTGCTGGTGGCCGAGGCCGATCTCGGCGAGCGCATCATGCGG
This sequence comes from Rhodopseudomonas palustris HaA2, assembly GCF_000013365.1. Classification (NCBI taxonomy): domain Bacteria; kingdom Pseudomonadati; phylum Pseudomonadota; class Alphaproteobacteria; order Hyphomicrobiales; family Nitrobacteraceae; genus Rhodopseudomonas; species Rhodopseudomonas palustris. Next base: position 4,940,047 of record NC_007778.1, on the reverse strand, counting down.
GCGCTGATCCTGCGCCGCGTCAATCTGATCCAGGGTGGCGTCGGCGGACCGGTGTTGATCGGCTCGGCGACGTCGTCGGATGCGGTGCGGCTGATGGGCTTCCTGACCCGCAACGGCTGGCCGTTTCATCTGCTCGACCCTGCGACCGACCGCGACGCTGCCGATCTGGTGACGCGTTTTTCGCCGGGGCCGCACGACCTGCCGCTGGTCGTCGCCTCCGATGGTACGGTGCTGCGCAATCCGCGGGAAGCCGACCTCGCCCGTGCCATGGGCATGATCGGCAAGCTCGACCCCGCCAAGGTCTACGACGTCGCGATCGTCGGCTCCGGTCCTGCGGGCTTGTCGACCGCGGTGTATGCGGCGTCGGAGGGCCTGTCGGTCGCGGTCTGCGATCAGCGTGCGTTCGGTGGGCAGGCCGGTGCCAGCGCCCGGATCGAGAACTATCTCGGATTCCCGACCGGCATTTCCGGCCACGCGCTGACGGCCCGGGCCTTCAATCAGGCGCAGAAATTCGGCGCGGACATCATGATCCCGGTCGAGGTCAAGTCGCTCGAATGCGGCAGCAACGACGGCACCTTCGCGCTGTCGCTGGACGACGGCGCAGCGCTGCGCGCCCGTGCGATCGTCGTCGCCAGCGGCGCGCGCTATCGCCGGCCCGAGATCGCCAACCTCGCCGCGTACGACGGTCGCGGGGTGTACTATTGGGCGTCGCCGATCGAGGCGCGGCTGTGCAAGGATCAGGAGGTCATCCTCGTCGGTGGTGGCAACAGCGCCGGCCAGGCCGCGGTGTATCTGTCGACGCATGCGGCGCGCGTCCACATGGTGATCCGCGGCGGCGGGCTCGCCGCCAGCATGTCGCGCTATCTGATCGAGCGGATCGAATCGACGGCGAATATCGAACTGGTGTTCAACACCGAGGTCGCCTCGGTGGACGGATCGCCCGATGGCGGCCTGGAGCGGGTGTCGTTGCGCAGCCGGCTGTCCGGTGATGATTGGACGATGGACGTGCGCAATCTGTTCCTGTTCGTCGGCGCCGACCCGGCCACCGGCTGGCTCCATGGCTGTGGCGTCACGCTCGACCGGGCCGGTTTCGTGGTCACCGGGGCGCCCGCCGAAGACGACCGCCAGCGGCCGGCGCAGGCGCTCGAAACCTCGGTGCCGGGCGTGTTCGCCGTCGGCGACGTGCGCTCGGGCTCGGTCAAGCGCGTCGGTGGTGCGATCGGCGAGGGCGCGCAGGTGGTGGCCGCGCTGCACGGCTTTCTCGCGGATTCGCTGCAGCCGGTGAAGTAGTCGGCATGCGTGCCTGCGCCGCGGGCATGATGCCGCCAATCGAAACGGCAGCGGCTTTGCTAACACGCTATGGAAAGATGATGGCGGTCATGTTATACGAGTGACAAGCAGTCGCAGGAGCGCGCTATGATCCTCGGTATGAGTCTGACGACGTTCACGCTTGTCCATACGATCATCAGCCTGATTGCAATCGTCGCCGGATTGGTGGCGATGGCCGGCCTGCTCGGCTCCAGATCCTTGCCCGGCTGGACGGCGCTGTTTCTCGTGACGACCATCCTCACCAGCGCGACGGGCTTCCTGTTTCCCTTCTTTCAGTTGCTGCCATCGCACATCGTCGGGATCATCTCGCTGGTGCTGCTGGCCGCTGCGGTGATCGCGTATTACGGCTTCCGGCAGCGCGGTTATTGGCGCGCCGGCTACGTCGTCACCGCCATGCTGTCGCTGTATCTCAACGTCTTCGTGCTGATCGTGCAGGCGTTCCAGAAGATCGGGCCGCTGCGCGACCTCGCACCGAACCAGAACGAGCCGCCGTTTCTCGCCGCGCAAGCGATCGCCCTGCTGATGCTCGTGGCTGCGATCGTGGTGGGGCTGCGCCGCGGCGGCCCGGCACCCCGCTTCGCTTGAGGCTGTCGAGGCCGAGTTTCTCCACCGCAGAAACGCCCAGACAAAAGCCCCGGCTCGCGCCGGGGCTCTGGTCGTCGGTTTGTTCAGGTCGGATGTGAAACGCCGATCAGCGTCCCATGCCGGACCGGGTGCCATTGTTGTTGCCGGCCGGGCCGACATCGCCTTGGGTCGAGGACGGGGTCGGATGATTGGCGCCGTTCATGCCTTTGCCGCTGCCGGTGGTGGTGCCAGGCGCCATCGTGTGACCGGGCGCCGTGGTCGCACCGGGCGCCATGGTCGCACCGGGCGCCATGGTGTTCGGCTGGCCGTTGCCGACGTTCTGCGAGCCCATCGCGTTGCCGCGCGAGTTGGTCTGGCCCTGCGCCGACGCAGCGAGCGTGGTGGCGAACAGAGCCGCGGCCGCGATACCAGTCATCTTGGACATTCGGGACTTCATGAGACCTCCATCTGATTGTTTGCTCGTCCAGTCCTTCACCAACGGCATGATGTGTGGTCCGTTCCTGGGGAACATCGATTGCAGGGGAGGCCTAGCCTCGGCCGGATTGCAGTGACATATGTCGGATAACGCTCGTCGAGGAACGAGAGCGAGGGGACAGGGTTTGTCGACCATCACGGAGAAAATCAGATGAAACACAGTTTGAAGGACCTGAGCCCACGGACCCGCCTCGCGGCGTTCGCACTGGCCTCGGCAGTGGTCGTCGGCGGCTTGCTGGGAGCAGCGCCGGCGCAGGCGCGCGACTATCCCTATTGCCTGACCTCGCCTGGATACGGCTACCCGGGCGATTGCAGCTATGCCTCCTACCGGCAGTGCAGGACGGCAGCGTCCGGCCGGTTGGCCGACTGTATCGTCAATCCGCGCGTCGCTTTCCGCGAACCGCGCCGCCAGGATTACAGGACCTACGGCGACCGCTGGTAAACCGACGTCTTTCGGACACCGGATCGGCGGGCGACCGCCCGCCGATCCGTGAGCGAATGCGGATGACGCAGCGGCAGCTCATGAAATCGCCTTAAATTCCACGCTTTTGCCATAAGCGGCGCTCCTGCCGTATACACGTCCACGGCAAACAGCGGGAATCGGCATGGATCGCATTCGGATTATCGGCGGCAACAAGCTGCATGGCACCATCCCGATCTCCGGTGCCAAGAATGCTGCACTGCCCTTGATGATCGCCGCGCTGCTCTCCGACGAAACGCTGATCCTGGACAATGTGCCGCGGCTGGCCGACGTCGCGCTGTTGCAGCGGATCCTCGGGAATCACGGCGTCGACATCATGGCCGCCGGAAAACGCCCCGGGGACCATGAATATCAGGGCCAGACCCTGCATATTTCCGCAAAGAACATCATCGACACCACCGCGCCCTATGAGCTGGTCTCGAAGATGCGGGCGAGCTTCTGGGTGATCGCGCCGCTGTTGGCGCGGATGCACGAGGCCAAAGTGTCGCTGCCCGGCGGCTGCGCCATCGGCACCCGCCCGGTCGACCTCTTGATCATGGCGCTGGAAAAGCTCGGCGTCGAATTGTCGATCGATGCCGGCTACGTCGTCGCCAAGGCGCCCGGCGGCCTGAAGGGCGCGACCATCGAGTTTCCCAAGGTCACCGTCAGCGGCACCCATGTCGCGCTGATGGCGGCGACGCTCGCCAAGGGCACGACGATCATCTCCAATGCCGCCTGCGAGCCGGAAATCACCGACGTCGCCGATTGCCTCAACAAGATGGGCGCCAGGATCACCGGCGCCGGCACGCCGCGAATCCTGATCGAAGGCGTCGACAAGCTCCACGGCGCGCGCCACACCGTGCTGCCGGACCGCATCGAGACCGGCACCTATGCGATGGCGGTGGCGATGACCGGTGGCGAGGTGCAGCTGTCCGGCGCCCGGCCGGAATTGCTGCAGTCGGCGCTCGACGTGCTGACGCAGGCCGGCGCTACCATCACGATCAACAACGACGGCATCAAGGTCGCGCGCAACGGCGCCGGCATCAGCCCGGTCACGGTCACCACCGCGCCGTTCCCGGGCTTCCCGACCGATCTGCAGGCGCAATTGATGGCGCTGATGACGCGCGCCAAGGGCGCGTCGCACATCACCGAGACGATCTTCGAGAACCGCTTCATGCACGTGCAGGAGCTCGCGCGGTTCGGGGCGAAGATCTCGCTCGACGGCGAGACCGCGACGATCGACGGCGTCACCAAGCTGCGCGGCGCGCCGGTGATGGCGACTGATCTGCGCGCCTCGGTATCGCTGGTGATCGCAGCGCTCGCCGCCGAAGGCGAGACCATGGTGAACCGGATCTACCATCTCGACCGCGGCTTCGAGCGGCTCGAGGAAAAACTCTCCGCCTGCGGCGCGACCATCGAGCGCATCAGCGGATGAACGCCGTCGTGGGGGCTGCCTTGGGCCAGTTGAAGCTGCTCGCGCTGGATCCTGACGATCTCGCCGTGATCTCGGCGCACGTCCAGGATGCGCGGGTCGAGACCGGCGACATCGTCTGGCGCCAGACGGAGAAGCGGCTGGTGGTCGGGCTGCACCGGCTCGACTGGGAGCAGACGCTGTCGGGCGAGCCGGTCCCCGGCCGGCTGATCGCGGCATTGCGATTCGACCGCGTGCTCGCCTGCAAATCCCGCAACATCGCCATCGATGCGCCGGAAACCGCCCTCGAACTGCTCGGCATCGAGTTCTATCCGGCGCAGGAGCCGCCCGGCGGCAGCGTGGTGCTGATGTTCTCCCGCGGCGGCATGCTGCGGCTCGATGTCGAGTGCCTCGAATGCGCGCTGACGGATCTCGGCCCGGACCATCTCGGTACCGGCGGCAATAGCGGCGACGCGCCTGACGACCTCGGCGGTCTGGACTGAGTCGGTCTCGCCGGCCGATCGAAGCCGTTCGACAGGTCCGGCAAGACCCTGCGGGCATAAGGGTTGACGGCGGTAGGGCGGCGCGCCATTGAGCATTCGCGGCCTTGTGGGCCTTTGTGACTCCGGAAGCTTCCAAATGCCAGTTCGCCTCGACGCCGCCAGTACCGATTTTCCTCAGCAGTTCAAGGCCTTCCTGGCCATGAAGCGCGAGGTCGCGGCGGATATCGAGGCCGCCACGAGGGCCATCGTCGACGACGTCGCGGCGCGCGGCGACGCCGCGCTGCTGGACGCCACTGCGAAGTTCGACCGGCTGACGCTGGACGCGGCCGGCCTGCGCGTCACCGCGGCCGACATCGATGCCGCGGTGCAGGCCTGCGACCCTGATACCGTCGACGCGCTGAAATTCGCCCGCGACCGCATCGAGTTCTTCCACCGCCGGCAATTGCCCAAGGACGACCGCTTCACCGATGCGCTGGGCGTCGAACTCGGCTGGCGCTGGAGCTCGATCGAGGCGGTGGGTCTGTACGTGCCCGGCGGCACCGCGGCCTACCCGTCCTCGGTGCTGATGAACGCGATCCCGGCCAAAGTCGCCGGCGTCGACCGCGTCGTGATGGTGGTGCCGTCGCCGGACGGCAAGCTCAACCCGCTGGTGCTGGCCGCCGCTTCGCTCGGCGGCGTCACCGAGATCTACCGCGTCGGCGGCGCCCAGGCGGTGGCGGCGCTGGCTTACGGCACCGCGACGATCGCGCCGGTGTCGAAGATCGTCGGCCCCGGCAACGCCTATGTGGCGGCCGCCAAGCGGCAGGTGTTCGGCCGCGTCGGCATCGACATGATCGCCGGCCCGTCCGAGGTGGTGGTGGTCGCCGACAGCACCGGCAATCCGGACTGGATCGCCGCGGACCTGCTGGCGCAGGCCGAGCACGACGCCAATGCGCAGTCGATCCTGATCACCGACGACGCCGAACTCGCCGACGCCGTCGAACGCGCCGTAACGGCGCAACTCACGACGCTGCCGCGCGCCGAGATCGCCCGCGCCTCGTGGGAGGCCTATGGCGCCATCATCAAGGTCGCGCGTCTCGACGATGCGGTGGCGCTGGCGGACGCGATCGCGGCCGAGCATCTCGAGATCATCACCGCCGATCCGGAAGCCTTCGCCGCGAAGATCCGCAATGCGGGCGCGATCTTCCTGGGCGCGCATACGCCGGAGGCGATCGGTGACTATGTCGGCGGCTCCAACCACGTGCTGCCGACGGCGCGCTCGGCGCGGTTCTCGTCTGGGCTCGGCGTGCTCGACTTCATGAAGCGCACCTCGATCCTGAAATGCGGCCCCGAGCAGCTCGCCGCGCTGGGCCCGGCTGCGATGACGCTCGGCCATGCCGAGGGTCTGGAGGCTCACGCGCGCTCGGTGGGACTGCGTCTGAATCGGCGATGAGCAACCCGCAACCAGACGATTCCAACAATCGCATCGTCGCGGTGACGCTCGACGAGGAATCGATCGGGCGCTCCGGGCCGGACATCGAGCACGAGCGCGCGATCGCGATCTACGACCTGGTCGAGAAGAATCTGTTCGCGCCGGAAGGCGCGGGCGAGGGCCCGTTCACGCTGCATATAGGCATCACCGGCTCGCGGCTGATGTTCGACATCCGCCGCGAAGACGGCACGCCGGTGGTGGCGCATTTGTTGTCGCTGTCGCCGTTCCGCCGCATCGTGAAGGACTACTTCATGATCTGCGACAGCTACTACCAGGCGATCCGCACCGCGACGCCGGACAAGATCGAAGCCATCGACATGGGCCGCCGCGGCATCCACGACGAAGGCTCCCGCACGCTGCAGGAACGGCTCGCCGGCAAGGTGCGGATCGACTTCGAAACAGCGCGGCGGCTGTTCACGCTGATTTCCGTGCTGCACTGGAAGGGCTGAGGCGGATGATCGGGATGGTCCGCCTGTCGAAGCGAGCCTGACCTGATGGCGCCAGCGCGGCAGCCGCAAGCGGTGCTGTTCGCCTGCGGCATGAACAGCGTTCGCTCGCCGATGGCCGAAGGCTTGCTGCGCAGCATCGCGCCGCGCACGATGTATGTCCGCTCCGCCGGCGTGAAGACGCAGCCGCTCGATCCGTTCGCGGTGGCGGCGATGGCGGATCGCGGCATCGACATCTCCAAGCACAAGCCGATCACCTTCGACGACCTCGACGATTACGAGGGGATGAATTTCGATCTGATCGTCACGCTGTCGCCGGAGGCCCATCACAAGGCGCTGGAGCTGACGCGCAGCCACGCGATCGACGTCGAATATTGGCCGACCTTCGACCCCACCGGCGCCGAAGGCAGCCGCGAGCAGAAGCTCGCCGCCTATCGCGAGGTCGCTGACGGCTTGATGCAACGCATCTACAAACGCTTCGGCCGCCACAGCGGGGGAAACGAGTAGTTCGCTGCTCTTGCGTGCTGAGGTTTTGCAACCGGCACTGCGTAACCTCTCCCCGCGCGCGGGGAGAGGTCGGTCCGCATCGCCAGATGCGGACCGGGTGAGGGAGCATCTCGACGAAGCCGAGAGTCAGCGGCTCGCGTCGCCCCTCACCCCGACCTTCTCCCCGCAAAGAGCGGGGCGAGGGAGCGCGCTGGGCGTGGTGAAACTCATCGTTCAGACACAGCGCCCGATAGACGCAGGCAGATGCTGACGCCGCGCATGTGAAACGGCGCCGTCGATCTGGTATTCAAGCGCTGAACGTAACGCCTCCGCAGGTGAGGGATGATCACGCGACTCGCTGTTTCCGGCTACCGATCGCTGCGCGACGTGCGGCTGTCGCTCGGTCCGCTCAACGTCGTCACCGGCGCCAACGGCACTGGCAAATCGAGCCTGTATCGGGCGCTGAAGCTGCTCGCGGACATCGCGCAGGGCCGGGTGATCCAGTCGCTCGCCGCCGAGGGCGGGCTGCCGTCGACATTGTGGGCCGGGCCCGAAACGCTGTCGCGGTCGATGAAGCAGGGCGTGCATCCGGTGCAGGGCACGACGCGCAGCAAGCGGGTCGGCCTCAAGCTCGGCTTTGCCGGCACCGACTACGGCTATGCGATCGACCTCGGATTGCCGCAGGCGCCGAACAGTTCGTTGTTCGCGCGCGATCCCGAGATCAAGGCCGAGAGCGTGTGGACCGGCGAACTGCTCGGCCGCGCCAATGCGTTTGCCGAACGCCGTGGCCCCTCGGTGCGGGTGCGCGACGAGGGCGGCCAGTGGCGGGAGACCTACCGGACGCTCGCCACCTTCGACAGCATGATGACGCACTGCGCCGATCCCAAGGATGCGCTGGAACTGCTGCTGCTGCGCGAGCGCATGAACGGCTGGCGGTTCTACGATCAACTGCGCACCGACCGCGATGCCCCGGCGCGGCGGCCGCAGATCGGCACCTACACGCCGGTGCTGGCGAGCGACGGCGCCGATCTCGCCGCCGCGATTCAGACCATCATCGAGATCGGCAATCCGGACCAGCTCGACGACACCGTCGCCGACGCCTTTCCCCGCGCGCGCCTCGCCGTCGCGGCCCTCGACGGCTATTTCGAACTGGAGATGCAGCAGCACGGCTTGCTCCGCCCGTTGAAGGCGGCCGAACTGTCGGACGGCACGTTGCGCTATCTGCTGCTGGTCGCGGCGCTGCTGTCGCCGCGGCCGCCGGACCTGATGATCCTGAACGAACCCGAGGCGAGCCTGCACCCCGATCTGCTGGCGCCCTTGGCCCGGCTGATTGCGGCGGCTGCGGAGCGGTCGCAGATCATCGTGGTCTCGCACGCGCCCGGCCTGGTGTCGGCGCTGGACCGCACAGCCGACAGCCGGCGGATCGTGCTGGAGAAGCAACTGAGCGAGACCCTCGTGCAGGACGACACGCCGCCCGCCTGGGCGTGGCCGTCGCGCTAGCGCAGGATCCCGCAAAGCGGAGACCGGTTTTCGGACACGATCATGCGCCATGGACTTGCCGATCGTTTCCGCCGGCCGGCTGTTGTCGTGCCCTCTGCCTTCCGATAGGTTCCGCGCGCCTTTCCCTGCCATCGCTCGAATCAAAAGTTCCGCATGCTCGGCCGTCCCAAACTCGTTCTCGCCTCCGGCTCGCCGCGACGGCTCGCGCTGCTCAACCAGGCCGGGATCGAGCCCGATGCGCTGCGCCCGGCGGATGTCGACGAGACCCCGACCAAGGGGGAGCTGCCGCGCGCCTGCGCCAACCGGCTGGCCCGCGCCAAGGCCGAGGCGGCGCTCAAATCGGTGCAGCTCGACGACGATTTGCGCGGCGCCTTCCTGCTCGCCGCCGACACCGTGGTGGCGGTCGGCCGCCGCATCCTGCCCAAGGCCGAGCTGGTCGACGAGGCCTCGCAATGCCTGCGGCTGCTCTCTGGCCGCAACCACCGGGTCTACACCGCGGTGTGCCTGGTGACGCCGAAGGGCAGCTTCCGCCAGCGCCTGATCGAGACCAAGGTCCGCTTCAAGCGGCTGTCGGAGGAGGACATCGACGGCTATGTCGCCTCCGGCGAATGGCGCGGCAAGGCCGGCGGCTACGCCGTGCAGGGCATCGCCGGCAGCTTCGTGGTCAAGATCGTCGGCTCCTACACCAACATCGTCGGCCTGCCGCTGTACGAGACGACGTCGCTGCTCGGCGGCGAGGGCTACCCGATCCGGTTCGGCTGGCTCAATGCCTCCTGAGCCGCCCGCCGCCAAGCCGGCCAAACCTCTCAAGACGAAACCCTGCCCGATCTGCGGCAAGCCGGCGACGGAGGCATCGCGCCCGTTCTGCAGCGAACGCTGCCGCGATGTCGACCTCAACCGCTGGCTGTCCGGCTCCTACAAGATCCCGGCCGCCCCGGCGGACGACGACGAGGACAACTGAGGCGGCGGGGCGGGCCCAGAGGCCCTGCCGAACGGACTCGGCCATTGGCCCAGTCGCCACCTCGTTGTGGGTTGAACGGCTCCATCCCCTTCTTGGCACCGGCTGCCGGGACGCTCCGGCCGCGCCGCCCGGGTCTGCCCCGGCACGCCCGCATTGCGGAAATCCCGGTGATTTTTCCCCGACAAAGGCACCCTTGGACGGGTGGACAGCGCCGCCGCGGCTGACTATAACCCGGCGCTCCCCGGCCTTCGCGCCGGCGGAACGCCCAGGTAGCTCAGTTGGTAGAGCATGCGACTGAAAATCGCAGTGTCGGTGGTTCGATCCCGCCCCTGGGCACCATTCCCCTGAGACTTGCGACCCCGGCGATCGCTGTGATTTGACGGAGCCGTTTGAATCGACGATCTGGATCGTCCGACGATGGCTCGCCACGACCGATCATCAGCGCCGGCGCTGCGGACCACGACAGCAGCAAAGCCGAACGTGTCGCTCACGGGTCGAAGCCGCGTCCGACAGAGAGACGATCACCATGCATGAAGCATTCGAGTCGGACCTGCGCGAACTCGCGGGCCGGGGGCGGCTGCGCACGTTACGCGAGCGTTCGGGAATCGACTTCACCTCGAACGATTATCTCGGACTCGCCGAATCCGACGAGTTGCAGCGCGCGGCGGCCGCCGCGGTGGCGCGGGGGGTGCCGGTGGGGTCGGGCGGCTCGCGGCTGCTGCGCGGCAATCATCCCGAGCACGAGGCGCTCGAGACCGAGGCCGCGGCGTTCTTCGGCGCCGAGACGGCGCTGTATTTCGGCGGCGGCTATGTGGCCAATCTGGCGCTGTTCGCGACGCTGCCGCAGCGTGGCGATCTGGTCGTCCACGACGAACTGATCCATGCCAGCGCCCATGAGGGGATGCGCAGGACGCGCGCCGAATGCGTCAGCGTGGCGCACAACGATACGGACGCGTTCGACGCCGCGATCAAGCGCTGGCGCGCGGCCGGCGGCAAGGGCCGGCCATGGCTCGCGGTCGAGAGCCTCTACAGCATGGACGGCGACAGCCCCGATCTCGCCGCGCTGATGGCGGTCGCCGACCGCCACGACGCGATGATGGTGATCGACGAGGCGCATGCCACCGGCGTGCTCGGGCCGCAGGGCCGTGGGCTTGCCGCCACCTTCGAGGGTCGCGACAACGTCGTCACGCTGCACACCTGCGGCAAGGCGCTCGGCACCGTCGGCGGCTTCATCCTGGCGCGGCGCTCGATCCGGGATTTCCTCGTCAACCGCGCCCGGCCTTTCATTTTCGCGACCGCGCCGTCGCCGCTGGTCGCGGCGATCACGCGCGCGGCGATCGAATTGTCGCGCACCAATCCCGAGCGGCGTGAGCGGCTCGCGCGGCTGGTGCAGTTCGCCGGCGGCGAGCTTCGCCGCCGCTGCGGCATCGCGCCGTCCGGGTCGCAGATCCTGCCGGTGATCATCGGCGCCGACACCGCCGCGGTCGCGGTCGCGGCCTCGTTGCAGAGCCGCGGGTTCGATGTCCGCGCGATCCGCCCGCCGACCGTGCCCGAAGGCACCGCGCGGCTGCGCATCGCGCTCACCGCCAATGTCGGCGAGGCGACGATCGCGGATCTGTTTGCGGCGATCGCCGAAGACATGCGGAAGGCGGCATGACCAAGCCCATCGTCGTCACCGGCACCGACACCGGCATCGGCAAGACCGTGTTCGCCGCTGCGCTCGCCGGCGCGCTCGATGCTTTCTACTGGAAGCCGGTGCAGGCCGGCATCGAGGACGAGACCGACCGGCAGGCGGTGCTGCGGCTGTCCGGCCTGCCTGACGCGCGCCTGTTGCCGGAGGCGTATCGGCTGAACACGCCGGCCTCGCCACATCTGGCCGCGGAGATCGACGGCGTGACGATCGATGCCGAAGCGCTCGCGCTGCCGGAGATCGACGGACCGCTGGTGGTCGAGGGCGCCGGTGGGCTGCTGGTGCCGCTGACGCGCGCGATCACTTACATCGATATCTTCGCACGATGGCGCGCGCCGGTGGTGCTGTGCGCGCGCACCACGCTCGGCACCATCAATCACACGCTGTTGTCGATCGAGGCGTTGCGTGCGCGCGCGATTCCGCTGCTCGGCGTTGCCTTCATCGGCGACGAGAATGTCGAATCCGAGCGCGTCATCGTCCAGATCGGCCGCGTGCCGCGATTGGGCCGCCTTCCGCGCCTGGTCGAGGTGACCGCCGATGCGTTGCGCGCCGCGTTCGCGCAGAACTTCAATACCGACGACTTCCTGAAAGACCCCGCTTCATGACATCGACTTCGCCGGTCTGGCATCCCTTCACTCAGCACGCGGTGCAGCCCGAGGCGACGTTGATCGCCAAAGGCGAGGGCGCCTGGCTCGAGACCGCCGACGGCCGCCGGATCTACGACGCGATCTCGTCCTGGTGGGTGGTGACCCACGGCCATCGTCATCCGCGGATCGTTCAGGCGATCAAGGATCAGGCCGACCGTCTCGATCAGGTGATCTTCGCCGGCTTCACCCACGAGCCGGCCGAGCAGCTCGCGCGGCGGCTGGTCGCGATCACGCCGCCCGGGCTCGACTACGTGTTCTTCTCCGACAGCGGCTCGACCGCGGTCGAAGTCGGGTTGAAGATGGCGCTGGGCTTCTGGCGCAATCGCGGCGAGAGCCGCAGTCGCATCCTGGCGCTGCAGGGCGCTTACCACGGCGACACCATCGGCGGCATGTCGGTCGGCGAACGCGGCGTCTTCAACGCGCCCTACGATCCGCTGCTGTTCGAGGTCGACCGGCTGCCGTATCCGGCGGAAGGTCGCGCGCAGGCGACGCTCGATGCGCTGGAGAGGTCATGCCGCGCCGGCGGCGTCGCAGCATTGATCGTCGAGCCGCTGGTGCTCGGCGCCGGCGGCATGCTGATCTATCCGCCTTCGGTGCTGGCGGAGATGAAGCGGATCTGCGCCAGCCACGGCGTGCTGCTGATCGCCGACGAAGTGATGACCGGCTGGGGCCGCACCGGCACGCTGTTCGCCTGCGAACAAGCCGGCGTCGTACCGGACATCGCCTGCTACTCCAAGGGCCTCACCGGCGGCTCGGTGCCGCTGGCGGTGACGCTGTGCAGCGCCGAGATTTTCGACGCGCACTACTCGACCGATCGGACCAAGACGTTCTTTCACTCCAGCTCGTACACCGCCAATCCGATCGCCTGCGCGGCGGCGGTGGCCAATCTAGAGATCTGGGACGAAGAGCCGGTGCGCGAGCGCATCGCGCGACTGGGCGCATGGCACGCGACCAGGCTCGACCGCTTCCGCGACGATTCGCGGTTCGCCAATATCCGCCAGATCGGCACTATCGCGGCGCTCGATGTCGTCGCCGGCGACGCCGGCTACATGGCGAATATCGGCCCGTATCTGTACGAGAGTTTCCGCGCGCGTGGACTGCTGGTCCGACCGCTCGGCAACACGATCTATCTGATGCCGCCTTATTGCAGCACGGAAGCCGATCTCGATCTGGTCTACGACGCGATCGGCGAAATCGTGGATGGGATCGGCTGAACCTGCCGCGCCCCACGGGTGATGCGGGCGACGGGGAATGCGGGCGGAGCCGCGCCTCAGCCGAGTTCCTGGACGACATGGTCGCAGTTGGAGCAGCGGAAGACGACCTTCGACGGCTGATGCGCGCGCCGCGGCAGACGACCGAGCAGTTTCATGTCGCCACCGCAGATCTCGCATTTCCGCGAAGGTGTTTCTGTAGGATGTGTCATGGATATGGGTTGATAGGACTGTAAAGTTTACTTTACACATTGCTCAAGCCGTTGTCAGGGATGATTTTTATGCATTTTTGGAACGTCGGCGGCGGCTTTTTGAGTGAAAGAGTAAAATGACACCATCAGCATTGATCTTCGACGTCGACGGGACGCTCGCAGAGACCGAGGAGCTTCACCGGCAGGCCTTCAACGAGACCTTTGCGGCGGAGGCGCTGCCGTGGAATTGGGACGCACCAGCCTATCGGAGACTGCTGGAGGTTGCCGGCGGCAAGGAGCGCATCGCGCATTTTCTGCAGTCGCAGCCGGACGGCGCGGCGCGGGCCGTGGGCCGCATCGCCGAACTGCATGCGGCCAAGACCGGCCGCTATACCGCCCTGGTGGCCGCCGGCGCGACGCTGCGGCCCGGCGTTGCGCGGCTGATCCGGGAGGCCAAGGCGGCCGGCGTGCGGCTGGCGATTGCCACCACCACCAGCCTGCCGAATGTCGAGGCGCTGCTCGGCGCGTCGCTGGGGCAGGGCGCGATGACGTTGTTCGACGTGGTCGGCGCCGGCGATGTCGTGCCGGCCAAGAAGCCCGCCGCGGATATCTACCAATATGTGCTGGAGCGCCTCGCGCTGCCGGCCGCGCGCTGTGTCGCCTTCGAGGACTCCACCAACGGCGTGCGGGCCGCGCTCGGCGCCGGCCTCGCCACCATCGTGACGCCGGGGATCTACACCGAGGGCGATGATTTTTCCGGCGCGCTGGCGGTGCTGAGCGATCTCGGCGAGCCGGAGGCGCCGTATCGGCATCTCGCGGGCGCCGGCGCCGCCGACACGATGGTGACGCTCGACGCGCTCGGACGCTGGCTCGAATCCGCCTGAACCACCCGCTGGGCGCAGCGGGTCAGCGCGGTCGCACGATCTTGAACACGCCATTGGCGAGGATGACGCAGCGGCCATCGACGCTCACTTCGGTCGAGGTGAAGATCAGGCTGCGGGTCGCGCGCACCACCCGCGGCCGTGCGATCAAGAGATCGCCGATCTCGCCCGCATCGACGAAATGCGTGTCGAGTTGCACGGTGGCGACATGCGGCGCGCCGGACTGTTCGCGCGCGGCCATGCCGGAGGCGCGATCCGCCAGCGTCATCATCAGCCCGCCCTGCACCAGTCCGCGGCGGTTGCGGTGCTTGGCAGCCGTGGCGATCGCGTATTCATGCTGGCCGTCGACGACGCGATGCCACAGCGGCCCGACCAGATCGATGAAGCCGTCGTCGTGGATCACGGCCCAGCCGTCGGCTTTCAGGCTGCGGGCAGTCTCGGTCATGCGCGGTGTTTCCTCCGCCACGGAAACGCCGCGGCGATGGTTTCCTCGGGCACGCCGCCGGTGTAGTCAAGCCGGATGAGCCATCCGCACAACGACACTTTGCGCGCCGATATCGCCGCGCGCTGCCGCGTCTTTCCGCGCCACGACGACGGGCTGACGCCGCACGGCCTCAAGCGCGCCGCCGTCGCCATCACGGTGGTGGCCGGCGACGACGGCGCGGCCGCGTTCCTGCTGACGTTCCGGGCCGCGCGGCTGCGCGCGCACAGCAACCAGTGGGCGTTGCCGGGCGGCCGCTGCGATCCGGGCGAGACCGCCCCCGAGACCGCGCTGCGGGAATTGCACGAGGAACTCGGGCTGGAACTGCGGGCCGGCGACGTGCTCGGAATGCTCGACGACTATCCGACCCGCTCCGGCTATCTGATCACGCCGGTGATTGCCTGGGCCGCTACCGCGGCGGTGCTCGCGCCCAATCCCGACGAGGTCGCCTCGGTGCATCACATTGCTCTCGCCGGCATCGCCCGGGAAGACGCGTTCGATTTCACGCGGATTCCGGAGAGCGAGCGTCGCGTGGTCAGGTTCCGCCACGACGGTGACTACATCCACGCGCCGACCGCGGCGCTGATCTATCAGTTCCGCGAAGTGCTGGCCGGCCGGGTGACGCGCGTCGCAGATCTGGAACAGCCGGTGTTCGCCTGGAAGTAGCGTCCGCTGGCGCGCGCATCGGGTTTGCGATTTGCCGCAGGAGGCGAAGCCGGGATGAAGCGATTCATTCACCCCTGAATGCGATATGATTCGCCGTATGCTGATCGCCTTGATTCGGAACCCGTCCCGCCGCGCGTCGATGCCGCGCAAGTCGAGCGTCGCGTTGCTGATGCTGTTTGTGACCGCGTCGCCGGCGCTCGCCGAAACCGCCCCGCCGCTGCCGTTCGCGGTGGCCAATGCGCGGGCGCAAGCCGCCTCGCCGCAGGCGATCGCCGAGTATCGCTACCGGCTGCAGCAATATCAGGCCGCACGCGCCGAATACGACGCCGACGCCGAGGCGTATTGGACCGCGATCGCCGACAAGCGCCGCACCCGCAACGCCAAGCGCCGCGCCGGCGACCGGATCACGGCGGATGACTACGTGCTCGCGCAGCCGCCGGTGTACAACGGACCGAAGCGTCCGGTCGATCCGGAACCGACGCCGCAGCCGCCGCGCGAGCGCCGCAGCATTCCGGTGGTCGCCGATTTTCTCAAGGCGGCCGCGCAGCATTATCAGTTCACGCCGCAGCGGCCGGCGGCGGAGATCGAGTTCAAGCGCGCCTATGCGCGCACCGCGATCGCGATGGGGCTGACCCGCGACCAGGCGGTACGGGTCTATGCGTTCGAAACCGGCGGCAATGGCGATCACGACATGCAGTCGGGGCTGAGCAAGTCGCGGCCGGGCTCGCGCGCGATCTCCACCGCGATCGGCTACAATCAGTTGCTCACCACCAACACGCTGGTGCTGCTCGCCGAGCAGGGCAACCACATCCTCAAGGCGCTGAACGACAAGGCGGCGCGCTTGTCCGGCGCGCCACGTGCCGCGCTGGAGCGCAAGATCGTGGTGGTGAAGCGGATGGTGGCGTTGGCGCGGTCGATCCCGGGCAATTGGAGCGAGCACGAAAAACTCGGCCGCACGCCGCAGGGCTGGGGCGTGCATGCGCTGGTGCTCGACATCGATGTCGGCCCGTTGCTGCAGACCCACAAGCTGCTGACCTCGGTGAATTTCGCCCGGCAGAAGGGCTACATGCAGCCGTTGACCGCCGCCGAGCTGGAAATGATGAATCTCACCGGCGACAGCACCGGGCTCGACATGGTGACGATGCCGCAGGCGCTGCGCGAAGTGGTGCCGACTGCGAATTTCTTTCAGCGCTCGGGCTACGAGCGCAATCCGGTAGCGATCCGCCACAACACCGTGGCGAAGCTGCTCGCGATCACCGATTCGCGGATGGATGCCAACAGCGCCAATCCCGGCGCGCGCGAACTCGCCGCCGCGTTCTGATTGTGCCGGCTGCGATCAGCGGTCCGGCCCGAATTTGAAGCTGCCATCGTCTTCCAGGAACGGTCCGGTGCGCATGTAGAGCTGGCCGTTGGCGCCGAGGAAGAACAGCGTGTTCTTCGGCACCTTCTTGGCGCCCTTGAACAGCTCCTTGGCGTTGCTGGTCCCCATCTTGTAGGCGAAGGTCTTGCTGTCGCGGGTGTAGCCATACCCCATGTCGGGCGACAGCACCCACGGCGCCGGCTCCTCGGCGCGCGCGGCGAGCGGCAGTGCGAGCGCGCCGACAACCGCCGCCGCCAGCAGCGTCTCGAGGGATCGGGCGATCATGGCTGTCGTCTCCTTCGACTTCCGACTTCGACGTCCGCTGCGGGGCGTCGCATGTGACGATCACATGAATGATTTGGCGGTCTGGTCGCGCTTTTGAACAAATCACGAACGACGCGGCGGCGTCAAGCAGCCCGCAGGTGTGGTATCAACAGCCTCGCTCCCACACACGATTTTTCTTCCGCCGGTCCGGGACTCTTTCGCCCGCGCCGATTCCGGACTAGAGCTTCTCCGGTTCTGATGGAATCAGAACGGGAGCTCTGGATTGTCGATTTGACGCGTTTTCTTCACGCGAACCGGTATCCACTTCGCTCGAAAACGCTGTAAAAGCGGCGACCAACACGATCGAGGGGGCGGACGATGCGCGCAAGGTCATGGCAGGCTTGGATGACGACCGCCGCGGTGGCGCTGGCGTCACTGACCGCGCTGACGGGCGCGGCGCGCGCAGACGAGTTCAAGCTCAGTAACAACCAGCGCATCGCCTGCAGCCGCGGACTCAGTCCCGGCAAACTCACCACCGCGACCTGCCGTTCCTACGCCTATCTGTTCAACGTCAAGACCTCGGAATACTACCGTTGCGCGGTCAGCCTGGCGATGACCCGGGACAACAAGGAAGTCATCAACGTCCAGACCGATGGCGGCTGCTTCAAGCGTCCGCGCATCTTCGACACCGACGGCGCCTACCAGTTCGACGCCGCGGAGACCGAATCGGCGAATACCAATTCGTTCTTCGGCCCGGGCGGCTACGCGGTCTGGGCCAGCGACACGGCCAACCGCAAGGTGCGCGGCTGCGTCATCATCGCGTCGGGTCTCGGCGGCGACGTGTCGAAGTGCCTCGACATGACGTTCGAGGAGTAGCGCGCCGCTATTCCAGCGTGCCGAGCGACTTCGTCGTGGCGGCGCGGGCGAATTTCTTCAGCCCCATCGGCTTGCCGAACAGATAGCCCTGGACCAGATCGAAGCCGATCTCGTGGGCCGCGACGTAGTCGGAGCGGCTCTCGATTCCGGTCGCGGTGCAGCGCGCGCCATAGTCGGCGGCGAGGTCGACGATCCGCCGGCACACCGTCCGTTTCAGCCGATCGTCGGCGCAGCCGGTGACATAAGCGCGGTCGACCTTGAGTTCGACGAACGGAAACGCCGCGCGATGCATCAGTTCCGGCCAGTCGGCGCCGACCTTGTCGATCGAGATCGCAACGTTGTGCAGCCGCAGCCGGCGCGCGGCGTCGATCATCGCGTCGATATGGTTGGCGGCTTCGGCGGCGTTGATCTCGACGATCAATCCGCCGAACGCCGGATGCGTCGGGATCCACGCACACAGATCCTCGACCGCCTGCGCGTCGAGCAGGAAGTCGACCGGAAGATTGATCGACAGATCGACCGGGCCGTGATGATCGAGCAGATAGCGCCAGTCCGCGATCGCGCGCGCGACGACGAATTCCGACAGCGCGCGGAAATGCGGGTCGTTGCGGTCGGGCAGGAACGCGGACGGCACCACCACGCCCCAGTTCGGGTGCCGCATCCGCACCAACGCCTCGGCGCCGCAAGGTATCAGCGACCGCGCGTCGAGCTTGCGCTGGTACCACAGCTCCAGCCAGCCGGTCTTCAGCGCCTCGGCGACATCGACCTGGGGGCGGGGCGGAGGCTCTTGCGGCAGCAGCGGCGCGAGACTCTCGCGCAGCATCTGCGCGCTGAACGGCGTGGTCAGCGGCGGCAGCATGGTCAGGCCACGCTCGAGGCCGTGGTGCAGAATGCCGCGCAGCGCAATGCTCTCGCGCGCGGAGATCAGCATCACGCTGCCGCGGAATCCGGCGTCGCCGGCGACGTCGAGAATCCGGGCCGCCTCGACGCCGCCGACCGAGGCGCCGACCACCAGCATGTCGGGCTGCTGGGCGAGGATACGCTGCGACAATTCCTCGACACCGCCGCACTCGCTGGTGACGAAACGCAACTCCTCCAGCGTGTCGGCGAGGAACGTCCGCAGATGCGGTTTGCCGTCGATGATGCAGGCGCGGGGCGAGACTTTGCGGCGTCCGAACCCAGCGGGCGCCGCGCATTCGTGTCGTTCGATCGTGGTGGTCGTCATCGTCGTTCCCCCGTTACCCGTCGCAGTTTTACGGGTCGGAACGCGTTCGAATTGTGGAATTGTTCCGCGACCCACATGAAGTCCCGGGTAGGGTTAAACCGGCGATAGCTATTTAAATTGCGATGATCGGGAACGCGCGATGATGCGCGCGGCGCGTGCGAAAAAGCGTCCGAAAGGCGAGCCAGGTGCGAGGTTTTGCAATGCTTCCGTGTGACCGGCGGAAGCCTCACGCGGCGGCGTCTTGCCGTCGCGCGAGGTGATGATCGTGGGTCGATCGCGGGACGGCTGTTACTGCGGCTCGATCTTGGCGAACTTCGCGACCTTGCCCCATTTTTCGGTTTCGGCGAGCACGAAGCGCTGCATGTCCGCGGGCGAACCGCCGACCGGATCGGCGCCGAGCTTGCGCAGCCGCGCGGTGCCCTCCTCGGTCTTGATGAATTTGTCGACGCTGGCGTTGAGCCTGGCGACGATGTCCGGCGAAATCTTCGCGGGCGCGCCGATCGTGAACCACGCCGCGGCGTCGTAGCCGGGCACGCCGGCCTCGGCGATGGTCGGCAGGTCCGGCAGCAGCGGCCATCGCGTCGCGGTCGAGACCGCGAGCGCGCGGATCGTTCCGCCGTCGGCGTGGGGTTGCGACGCCGGCAGATTGTCGATGGTGAAATGCACGCGGCCGGCGATCAGGTCGGTCAGCATCGGCGCCGAGCCCTTGTAGGGCACATGCGTCATCGGCGCGCCGGTCATCGACTTGAACAGCTCGATCGAGACATGCGCGGTCGAGCCGAGGCCGGGTGTGCCGTAGAATATTTCGCCCGGCTTCGACTTGGCGTAGGCGATCAGTTCGGCGACGCTCTTCACCGGCAGCGCATTGGTCACCGAGCACAGGTTCGGCACCTTGGCGATGACGATCACCGGCGCGATGTCCTTGGCCTGATCGTAGCTCAGCGACTTGAACACGAACTGATTGATGGCGTGCGTGCCCGGCGTGCCGACGATGAAGGTGTAGCCGTCGGGATCCGCCTTGGCGACGAAGTCGGCGGCGATGTTGCCGCCGGCGCCGGCCTTATTTTCGACGATGAATTGCTGGCCGTACTCCTCCGACATCTTCTGCGCCACCAGCCGCGCCAGAATGTCGGTGGTGCCGCCGGCCGCGAACGGCACGATGAACTTCACCGGCCGGCTCGGCCAGCTGTCGGCGCGGGCGATGCCGGGCAGCAGCGGCAGCGCGCCGAGCGCTGCGGCGCCGCGCAAGATGGTCCGGCGGTCGGGTCGGAACGGCGGGCGGGTCGAAGACGGCATGCAGACTTCCTTCTCACTGCTCTCGTTGGGAGGCGGACGACGATGAAAAGCCGGCGTGCGAAGCGCGCCGGCGCTGGATCGATGCAATCAGTTGCGGCCGGCTCGCGCCGAGGCGCGAGCGATCGTGCAGTGCGGGGTGAAAGGCAGGTGTCTGCGGTCAGTTGCGGCGTGCGAAAGCGCGGCGCGCTGTCGAGCGGTCATGCCTGGCGTTCTCCCGGTCCGACCGGCCTCTTGCGGGCCGGTGCGGGCGCCAGACTACGCGGTCGGCCGCGGCCTGACCAGTGCGATGGCTCGGGGGCGCCGCAATGCCGGCACGGCCGGCAGGGCTCAGTTGCCGATCAGCCCCGGCCGGCTTCGACCATCAGGGTTTGGGCGGTTGTGACCGGCTCTCCGCGGGTCGCGACGCTGTCCACCGTGCGGAAATCGGCCTGCCAGCGCGCCGGCGTCACGGTGTGGCGGGTGTAGCCGCGCCGGTCGCTGAAGAATTTCAGATGCGGGTTGTTGCGATACAGCGCCGCCAGCTTCTCGGCCGTCGCCGGGCCGTCACCGGGCGACGAGATCGAGGTCGACAGGAATTCGACGCCGATGCGCGGCGAGTCGGGATCGCGCCAGTCGCGGCGCAAGTCCAGCGCCATCGCCCGGTGCAGGTCGCCGGTCAGCACCACCGGATTGGCGATGTTCGCTTCGGCGAGCATCGCCGTCACGCGGTCGCGCGCGGCGCTGGCGCCGCTCCAGGTGTCGAGATCGAGTACCGGCGCGTCGGTCTCCTTGACGAACGGAAAGCCGCGCCAGTCGAACGGCGCGAACTGCACTTGCTGCGCCAGTACCTGCCAGGTCGCTTTGCTCTGCTTCAGCCGCTGCGCCAGCCACTGCTCCTGCGCTGCGCCGAGCATGGTGCGACCGGCCGCATCGGCCTCGTCGCAATGCGCGCGGAAGCCGTCGCCGCAGGGCTGGCGCGAGCGATACTGCCTCGTGTCGAGCACGGCGATGTCGGCGAGTGTGCCGAAACGGAAGCCGCGATAGGCGCGCACGTCGGGGCCGCGCGGGAGCTGCGCGCGGCGCACCGGCATATGCTCGTACCAGGCCTGCAGCGCCATCGCCCGGCGGAACAGAAAGGCGTCGGGCGGGGTCTGCTTCGGGTCGCTGTCGGCGGCCCAGTTGTTGACGACATCGTGGTCGTCGAAACTCGACAGGAACGGACAGGAGGCGTGCGCCGCCTGCAGGTCCGGGTCGCCCTTGTACAGCGCGTAGCGGCGGCGATAGTCGGTCAACGTGAAGCAGACCGGAAAGTCCGGCGGCATCGTGCGCGGGTAGGGCTTGCCGTCCCTGTCGTGCGCCGCGAAGGCATATTCGTAGATGTAGTCGCCGTAGTGGAATACGAAGTCGAGCTGATCGTCGGCGATCGCCCGCCAGGCGGTGTAGTAACCGCCTTCCCAGCGCTGGCAGCCGGCCGCAGCGAAACGCAGCCGCGCCGGCGTCTCGCCGGGCGCGGGCAGGGTGCGGGCGCGGCCGATCGGGCTTTCGGCGTCGCCGGCGCGGAAGCGATAGAAGTAATCGCGCCCCGGGGCGAGGCCTTCGATTTCGGCATGGACCGCGTGCGCGAGTTCGAGCCGGGCGGTGGCCGTGACGGTGCGTATCACGCGCGCCATCGCCGCATCGTCGGCGATCTCGACGGTGACCTCGACCGGCGCGGGCGTCATGCCGCCACGTGCCTCGAGCGGCTCCGGCGCCAGTCGGGTCCACAGCACGAAGCCGTCGGGCGCCGGATCACCCGACGCGATCCCGAGCGTGAACGGGTCGGACTTGAAGGCGACGCGCTCCGCCGCGCCGGCGGCGGCCGGCAGCGCGCCGGCAAGGCCGGCCCCGAGTGCGCCGCGCAGCAGCATGCGGCGGTCGAAGGCGAGGCCGGAGGAGGGTGGGTGAGGGGACATCGACGGTACCATTCGGCAAGCAGTTGCCGCCGGTACATCGTGCATCGGCGGATCTGAGGTGCGGCAAGTGAACTCGGCCACGTGAACGCGCGGCGACAACCTACTCAGCCGGCATGGTCGGGGCCAGCCCAATGGGCGGCAGCGCGGTCTGGCGGGTCTCGGGCATCAGGACGACGAACAGCACCAGCCCGAGCGCCGCGACCGCGGCGAGGGTGAGAAATGCAGCGCTGTACCCGGCGGTGACGACGATTAGCCCGGCGACCGCGGTCGACAGCGCGCCGCCGATCCCGGTCGCGGTGGCGATTGCGCCCTGACTGATGTTGAAATGGCCGGTGCCCCGGGTGAGGTCGGCCACCACCAGCGGAAACAGCGCGCCGAAAATGCCGGCGCCGACGCCGTCGAGCATCTGCACCCCGACCAGCCAGAACGGATTGTCGGACAGCGGATACAGCGCGCCGCGCAGCGCCAGCACGCCGAGCGCGACCGCGAAGATCGGTTTGCGACCCCAGACATCGGCCTTGTGCCCGACCAGCATCGCCACCGGCACCATCACGATCTGCGCCGCGACGATACACACCGACATCAGGGTGGTGCCGAGCTCCCTGTTCACCAGGGTGAGCTTCTGCCCGACCAGCGGCAGCATCGCCGCATTGGCGAAATGAAACAGCACGGTCGCGGCGGCGAAGATCAGCAGCGGTCGGCAGGTGAACAGCACCTTGAAGCCGGACGGCTGGTCGTGGCGGGCGGGTTCGCCTGCGTTAGGTCCGCTGATAGGGGCGAGGCCGCGCGCGACCTGATCGTCGATCGCTTTCGCCGGGATCGACAGCGTCGCCACAATGCTGGCGACCGCCATCGCCGACATCAGCCAGAACACCACCACCGGACCGAAATAATAGGCCGATACGCCCGCCAGCGTCGCCGCCACCGCGTTGCCGGCGTGATTGAACGCCTCGTTGCGCCCGGTGCGGCGGGCGAAGGCGCGGGGACCGACGATCCCGAGGGTCATCGCCGCGACCGCGGGTGCGAAGATGGCGCCGGCCGCCCCGGCCAGCGCCTGGGTCGCCGCGACCGCTTCGAAGCTGTGCAACAGCGGCAGCAGCACCGACGCCAGTGTCACCACGGTCGCGGCGGCGATCAGCAGGCCGCGCTTGGCCGTCGAACGGTCGATCAGTGCCCCGGCCGGCGTCTGCGCGACGATCCCCGCGATCGCGGCGATCGCCATCACCAGGCCGATCGACGCCTCGTTCCAGTTCTGCACCGCGAGCAGATAGATCGCCAGATACGGGCCGAGCCCGTCCCGAACGTCGGCGAG
The DNA here is from genome assembly GCF_000013365.1 of Rhodopseudomonas palustris HaA2. Classification (NCBI taxonomy): domain Bacteria; kingdom Pseudomonadati; phylum Pseudomonadota; class Alphaproteobacteria; order Hyphomicrobiales; family Nitrobacteraceae; genus Rhodopseudomonas; species Rhodopseudomonas palustris. The sequence goes on along the minus strand of NC_007778.1, from coordinate 4,916,390 downwards.
GAAAAAGTTGAGCGCATCGAGCGATCGCTGCCGGCCGGGCGTTTGCTGCTGGGACACGCGCACCTCGGGCTCGGACTGTCGCAGGGCAGCAAACTTCCGGCGCTGGCGGTTTGTTCCCCGGGGCGGCGGTCCGCCGCCGATTTGACGGGTTGACCGCGGCGTTCCGGCCGTTCAGTTTCGCTGCCAAACAACCTAGGGGAGAAAACTGTTCATGAAGGCCAGATTTTTGGGTTTCGCCGCGGCTGCGGCCGTGCTCGTTTCGGCGCCGCAGGCTCACGCCCAGCAGTTCGTCAACGTGCTGACCGGCGGCACGTCCGGCGTGTATTATCCGCTCGGCGTCGCGATCGCGAAGATCTACGGCGACAAGATTCCGAACGTGAAGTCGCAGGTGCAGGCCACCAAGGCGTCGGTCGAGAACCTCAATTTGCTGCAGCAGGGCCGCGGCGAGATCGCCTTCACGCTCGGCGACTCGCTGAAAGCGGCGTGGGACGGCGATCCTGAGGCCGGCTTCAAGGCCAAGCTCGACAAGCTGCGCGTGATCGGCGCGATCTATCCGAACTACATCCAGATCGTCGCCACCGCGGAGTCGGGGATCAAGACGCTCGCCGACCTCAAGGGCAAGAGCCTGTCGGTCGGCGCGCCGAAATCCGGCACCGAGCTGAATTCCCGCGCCATCCTCAAGGCCGCCGGGATGGATTACAAGGACATGGGCAAGATCGAATATCTGCCGTTCGCCGAATCCGTCGACCTGATGAAGAACCGCCAGCTCGCCGCCACGCTGCAATCCGCAGGCCTCGGCGTCGCCTCGCTCAAGGATCTCAGCAACTCCTCCGAGATCAACGTGGTCTCGGTGCCGAAGGACGTGGTCGACAAGATCGGCCCGCCGTTCGTCGCCGAAACGATCCCGGCCGGCACCTACAAGGGCCAGGACAAGGACGTTCCGACCGCGGCGGTGATCAACTATCTCGTCACTTCGACCGCGGTGTCCGACGATCTCGCCTATCAGATGACCAAGCTGGTGTTCGACTCGCTGCCGGACCTCGCCAGCGCCCACGCCGCCGGCAAGGGCATCAAGCTCGAGACCGCCGCGGCCGGCAGCCCGGTTCCGCTGCACCCCGGCGCGATCAAGTACTTCAAGGAAAAGGGCGTGCTGAAGTAAGCTCGTCGGCGAACATCGCACGACATCGTCATGCGCGGGCTTGACCCGCGCATCCATCATGTTTCGAAAGATGGATGGCCGGGTCAAGCCCGGCCATGACGCTGGAATAACAAGCCACATGGCAGACCACGCGCGGGGAGCGATCGTCGATGTTGCAGCCTGAGGCTACGGTCGATCACGCGCCCGCGCCGGTGAAAGTCGAGTTCGACAATTTCGAGCACGGCTTTCCAGCCGGGTTCGGGCCGCGCGGCTGGCGCCATCTGGCCTATGGGGTGGCGATCGCCTTCGCGGTGTTTCAGCTCGTCATCGCGGCCTGGAACGTGCTGCCGAGCCAGGTGGTGCGCGGCGTCCATGTCGGCTTCCTGGTGCTGCTGACCTTCGGGCTGATCGGCAATTTCACCGCGCGCAGCGATTTCGGCCGCGCGGTGGCCTGGTCGATCGGCGCGCTCGGCTTCCTGTGCGGGCTGTATCAGTGGATCTTCTATGCCGATCTGATCCTGCGTGACGGCGATCCGACCCATCTCGACCTCGCGGTCGGCACGCTGCTCGCGGTGCTGATCTTCGAGGGCACGCGGCGGCTGATGGGCCCGGCGCTGCCGATCATGTGCGGCGTCTGCCTGCTGTACTGGTTTCTCGGCCAGTATCTGCCGGCGCCGTTCAATCATCGCGGCTATGATTTCGATCAGGTCGTCACCCATCTGTCGTTCGGCACCGAAGGTTTCTACGGCGTGCCGATCTACGTGTCGGCGACCTACATCTTCCTGTTCATCCTGTTCGGCTCGTTCCTCGAGCGCGCCGGCATGATCCAGCTGTTCACCGATGTCTCGCTCGGCCTGTTCGGCAGCACCCGCGGCGGCCCCGCCAAGGTCGCGGTGTTCGCCTCGGGGATGATGGGCACGATCTCCGGCTCCGGCGTCGCCAATGTCGTCACCGTCGGCCAGTTCACCATTCCGCTGATGATCCGCTTCGGCTATCGCCGGGCCTTCGCCGCCGGCGTCGAGGCCACCGCCTCGATGGGCGGGCAGATCATGCCGCCGGTGATGGGCGCGGTCGCCTTCATCATGGCCGAGACGCTCGGCGTCGACTATTCGGTGGTGGTCAAGGCCGCGGTGATCCCGGCGTTCCTGTACTTCGCCTCGGCGTTCTGGATGGTGCATCTGGAGGCCGGCAAGCACGGCCTGGTCGGCATGAAGAAATCCGAGATCCCGAGCGCGATGCGCGCGGTGATCGACCGCTGGTACCTGATCCTGCCGCTGGCGGCGCTGGTCTACATGCTGTTCGAGGGCTTCACGCCGCTCTACGCCGGCTCGATGGGGCTGGCGCTGACGGTGGCGCTGATCCTCGGCGCCAGCATCGTGCACGGCTTCTCCAACCAGGTGCTGCGCTACGTGTTCTGGATCGGGCTGGCGCTGGTGGCCGGCGCGGTGCTGAACGACGGGCTCGACATCATGAAGGTGATCGTGGTGGTCGCGGTGCTGATCGCGTTCACCGCGATCACCCGCGGCGGCCGGGCCACGCTGGCGGCCTGCCGCGATTCGCTGGCCGACAGCGCCAAGTCGGCGCTCACCGTCGGCATGGCCTGCGCCATCGTCGGCACCATCATCGGCATGATGACACAAACGGGGGTCGGCACCGTGTTCGGCGGCTGGGTGATCAGCTTCGGCGAGAAGAGCCTGTTCCTGGCTCTGGTGATGACCATGCTGCTGTCGATCCTGCTCGGCACCGGTATCCCGACGATCCCGACCTACATCATCACCGCCGCATTGGCCGCGCCGGCGCTGGCCCAGCTCGGCGTGCCGCTCTTGGTCAGCCACATGTTCGCGTTCTACTACGGCATCATGGCGGATCTGTCGCCGCCGGTGGCGCTGGCGGCGCTCGCCGCCGCGCCGATCGCCAAGGAAAATCCTGACAAGATCGGCTGGGAGGCGATGCGGATCGCGCTCGCCGGCTACGTCATCCCGTTCATCGCGGTGTACTCACCGGCGCTGATGCTGCAGCCCGGCGACCCGATGGCAGCGCAGCTCGGCTTCTACGGCGCGGTGCTCTACGCCACGTTGAAGGCGCTGATCGCGATCGGCCTGTTCGGCATGGTGTCGATCGGTTTCCTGTACACCCGCATGAACGTGCTCGAGCGGCTCGTCGCCTTCGCCGCCAGCGTCTGCCTGCTCGGCGAATTTCCCTACAGCGACTATGTCGGCTTCACCATCGCGGCGCTGGTGGTGGCGTGGCAATGGCGGCAGCGGTCGCGCAACGCGGTGGCGGCTGCGTGAACCTCTGCCTCGCTTCCGCCGGCGTGGTGAAGACGCTGGCGGTCGCCGCCTTCACGCTGGTCTGGACGCACTCGATCGAGAAAACGGCGTGGCAGGAGGACTGGCGGGTCACGCCGCAGGGGCTCGATCTGGTGCAGGCGCGCGTCAAGGGCACCGGCGCCGGCATGGAGCCGCCGCCCGAGGCGCGGCTGGTCGACGGCTGGTTTCAATGGACGCCGAAGCGCAAACCGTTGCGCGAAGTGGTGCTCGCCAATTCCGGCCTGGCCGGCGAATGGCGACTGTGCGCTGACGGACAATGCCGGACTCTGTCGCAGATCATCGGCCACGAGATCGGCCCGCAGCCGACGACGATGAGCGCGTGTCCCGAGTAGTCTACTAGTGCCTTAGCGCTCGCTCTCAACGCGCTGTCTTCACCTCTCCCCGCGCGCGGGGAGAGGTCGGTCCGCATCGTCAGATGCGGGCCGGGTGAGGGGGCGCCTCAACGCAGCCGAGCGCTGCGACTCGCGGAGACGCCCCCTCACCCGGTGAGCATGCGCTTCGCACATGCTCACCACCCTCTCCCCGCAGGCGGGGCGAGGGTGCGCCGTGCCGGTTGCGCTTCGCTTCATCCGGGCTACAACGCTTCCCAAGACGCAACGACGAAAGAAGACACGCATGCCACGACTTGAAGGCAAGACCGCGCTGGTGGTCGGCGCCGGTTCGATCGGGCCGGGCTGGGGCAACGGCAAGGCGACCGCGGTGACGTTCGCGCGCGAGGGCGCGCAGGTGTTCTGCGTCGACCGCAATCGCGACGCCGCGCAGGAGACCGTCGACATCATCAAATCGGAGGGCGGCCGCGCCATCGCGTTCGCCGCCGACGTGTCGCGCGCGGCCGATGTCGAGGCGATGGTGAAAGCCTGCGTCGACGCCTGGGGCGGCATCGACGTGCTCGACAACAATGTCGGCATCGCCGAAACCGGCGGCGTGGTCGAGGTCTCCGAGGCCGAGTGGGACCGCGTGTTCGCGGTCAATCTGAAGAGCGCCTTCCTGGCGATGAAACACGTCGTCCCGATCATGCAGCGCCAGGGCGGCGGCTCGATCATCAATATCTCGTCGATCGCCTCGATCCGGCATCTCGGCATCTCCTACGTCACCTACGCGGCGTCGAAGGCGGCGATGAATGCGATGACGCGCACCACCGCAGTGGAATACGCCAAGGACCACGTCCGGGTGAACTGCATCCTGCCCGGCCTGATGAAGACGCCGATGGTCGCGCATTCCGCGGGGCTGGCGGCGAGCTACGCCGCCGGCGACGTCGAGGCGATGTGGCGCGCGCGCGACGCGCAGGTGCCGATGGGGCACATGGGTGACGCCTGGGATGTCGCAAATGCCGCATTGTTTCTCGCCAGCGACGAGTCGAAATACGTCACCGGCCTCGAATTGGTGGTCGACGGCGGCCTGACGCTGAAGGTGAACTGAAGTGATGGGTCGCGGCCGTCATCCTGAGCGCAGCGGGCCTCGAAGGATGAAAGCGAGTCCATGCCGGCTCATCCTTCGAGGCGCGCGCAAGAGCGCGCGCACCTCAGGATGACGGATCGCATGTTGGACGGCAGAACCAATCGATCCATGCGTTGGTTGTCCGCAGCAGGTGTTTTGCTCGCGCTGCTCGCCGCGGCGCCGGCGCTCGCGACCGGCGTCGACGATCTCGACGATCCGACGCTCGATCCGGCGCCGTGTCTCGCCGCGGCGGCGCAGCGGGACGACGATCGCGCAGTCGAGTTGTGCGGCAGGCTGATCGCCAAACGCAATACCGGGCGGGACGACCGCATCAAGGCGCTGATTGCGCGCGCCGGCGCGCTCATCCGCAAGCAGCAGATCGACCGCGCGCTCGCCGATTACGACGACGTGCTGCGGCTCGATCCGAAGCAGCCGGATATCCACAATGCCCGCGGCGAGCTGTGGCTCGGCAAGGGCGATCACCCCAAGGCACTGGCGGATTTCTCCGCGGCACTCAAGCTGCGGCGCGATCACCCCGCCGCGCGCGCCAATCACAGGGCGCTGGCGACCGAGCTGGAGCGGCTCGGCGTGCAGAAGGCGGTCGACGGCAAGCCGAGCTTCGACTGCCGACGCGCCCGCCGCGCCGTCGAGAAGGCGATCTGCGGGGATCGCGATCTCGCCAATCTCGACCGCGAGATCGCCGCGATGCACCTCCGCATCCTGCAGGACAAAGCCAGCGCGAAGCCGGCCGAGCTGCGCGCGCTGAAACGTGCGCAGGCCGACTTCCTCGCCAACCGCAACGCCTCGTTCGGCCGGCCGGGCTACGATCTGCGCGCCGCGATGAAGACGCGGCTGCAGCAACTGACCGGCGCGGCCGGCGGCCGATAGAGGCTGTTCCGGGCCGACGCCGGGATTTGCGAACCTCGGTATCCCCCCGGACGTGTCCGTTTCGGCCTTGAAACCCGGGCGCACCCGGCCACAATGCCGCCCGGCGACCGGCCGGCGCAGCGCCCCTGCTTGATTAGGAACAAAGGCGGGGTTGTCAGCAGCGGCTAAAAGCCGGACATGGCGGGCAAACCGCCCGAGATCGATGGGAGCAGACGCCATGAATATCCAGGACAAGAGCCGTTATCGCGAGGTTCATGCCCGCTCGCTGGCCGACCCCGAGGGCTTCTGGGCCGAGGCCGCGCGCGAGATCGACTGGATCGTGCCGGCCACCAAAGTGTTCGATCCCTCGCAAGGCCTGTACGGCCGCTGGTTCGCCGGCGCCAAGGTCAACACCTGCTACAACGCGCTCGACCGCCACGTCGCCAACGGCCGCGCCGACCAGGTGGCGCTGATCCACGATTCGCCGCTGACCGGCACGATCAGCACCTTCACCTATGCGGAGATGCTGCGCGAAGTGCAGGCGCTCGCCGCGGTGATGCAGGATTTCGGCGTGGAGAAGGGCGACCGCGTCATTCTCTACATGCCGATGGTGCCGGAATCGATGGTGGCGATGCTGGCCTGCGCCCGCATCGGCGCGGTGCATTCGGTGGTGTTCGGCGGCTTCGCGGCGAAAGAACTCGCCACCCGGATCGACGACGCCAAGCCGAAGCTGATTCTCTCCGCGAGCTGCGGCATCGAGCCCGGCCGCATCGTCAAGTACAAGCCGCTGCTCGACGAGGCGATCGGCCTGTCCTCCGCCAAGCCCGACGCCTGCATCATCCTGAAGCGGCCGCAGCAGGATTGCGACCTGGTCGAAGGCCGCGATCACGATTGGGGCAAGCTGCGCTCCGAGGCGCTCGCCGCCGGCAAGACGGCCGAATGCGTCGCGGTCGACGCCACCGATCCGCTCTACATCCTCTACACCTCGGGCACCACCGGCAAGCCGAAGGGCGTAGTGCGGGACAATGGCGGCCATCTGGTCGCGCTGAAATGGTCGATGGAGAATCTCTACGGCGTCAAGCCCGGCGAGGTGTGGTGGTGCGCCTCCGACATCGGCTGGGTGGTCGGCCACAGCTACATCATCTACGGCCCGCTGATCCATGGCGCGACCTCGATCATGTATGAAGGCAAGCCGGTCGGCACGCCGGACCCCGGCGCGTTCTGGCGGGTGATCGCCGAGCACGGCGCTGTGGCGCTGTTCACGGCGCCGACGGCGTTTCGAGCGATCCGCAAGGACGATCCCGACGGCAGCTTCATGCGCAAATACGATCTGTCGAAACTGCGCACGCTGTTCCTGGCCGGCGAGCGCGCCGATCCGCCGACGGTGGAATGGGCCGAGCAGCAATTGAAGGTGCCGGTGATCGATCACTGGTGGCAGACCGAAACCGGCTGGTGCATCGCCGGCAATCCGGTCGGATTGGGTCTGTTGCCGGTCAAGCACGGCTCGCCGACGGTGCCGATGCCGGGTTACGACGTCCGGGTGGTGGACGAGGGCAGCAAGCCGGTGCCCGCCGGCACCATGGGCTCGATCGTGATCAAGCTGCCGCTGCCGCCCGGCAACCTGCCGACGCTGTGGCAGCAGGACGAGCGCTGCCGCGAGAGCTACTTCGCCGACTTTCCCGGTTACTACAAGACCTCCGACGCCGGCTACATGGACGAAGACGGCTACGTCTTCGTGATGGGCCGCACCGACGACATCATCAACGTCGCCGGCCATCGGCTCTCGACCGGCGGCATGGAGGAGATTCTCGCCTCGCATCCGGACGTCGCCGAATGCGCCGTGCTCGGCATCAACGACACCATCAAGGGTGAAGTGCCCTGCGGTCTCATCGTGCTGAAGAGCGGCGTCACCCGCGATCACGCCGAGATCGAGAAGGAGATCGTCAAGCTGGTGCGCGACAAGCTCGGCCCGGTCGCCGCCTTCAAGCTGGCGATCACCGTGCCGCGGCTGCCCAAGACCCGCTCCGGCAAGATCCTGCGCGGCACCATCAAGAAGATCGCCGACGGCGACGAATGGGCGATGCCGGCCACGATCGAGGACCCGACCGCGCTCGACGACATCTCCTCGGCGCTGAAGAGCCATAGCTGAGCGCAGGGCGCCCGAGCGAGGCAGCGCGCGCTGCGGACTTACAAACTCCGCAATTGGCGGTAAACAGGCATCGGCCTCTCAACGGTCATTCCGGGGCGCCGCGCAGCGGCGAACCCGGAATCTCGCTTCGCCGAACACCTCGGGATTCCGGGTTCGCGCTCCGCGCGCCCCGGAATGACGGACGCTTAGGGTCTTGAATGTTGCTCACCACGAAACGCCTGATCGCCCTGTCCGTCATCGCCATCGCGCTCGCCGGATGCGCCAGCCGCTACGATGCGCCGGCCGATCTCGGCGACGACGACGCGTTCTGCAAGCAGAACGGCGTTGCGGTCGGTTCGCCGGAATACGTCGCCTGCCGCAAGGACCGCGACGTCCAGCGCTCCAACGCCGTCACCCGCGCCAACCGCGCCCAGCGCGATCTCGGCGACTACATGATGCAGAACCCGAGCCGGCCGTAACGCGAGCCTCATCCCGAGCGCTGCCGGATTGCGCGAGGCCGCGCGGGTTTGCTCGTAACTTGAAGCTCAGTTGCGAGCCGGTCGAAGAAACTGTGTCCCGCGGAACACGCGCCGCGACAGCCTGCCGCAGCTACTTTCGTCGTTTGATCTAGATCAAACGTGCGGGTTCCCGAGAGGCATTGGTGCACCGCGAGCGTGTGCGGTAGCTCACGCCAACGACATTCAAGGGGCACCTATGACAAAATTTCTGACTGCAGTGTCGGCGCTGGCAATGGCGGCGGCATTGAACGGCCTGCCGAGCAGCGCCGTCGCCGCCGATCTTTCCGCCAAGCCGATCTACAAGGCTCCGGTCGTCGAGGCCTGGAATCCCTGGATGATCCGCCTGCGCGCGCTCGGCGTGGTGACCCGCGACTCCGGCTATGTCGACCAGGTCGCCGGCTCCGGCCTGAAGACCACCGACACCTTGGTGCCGGAACTCGACATTTCGTACTTCTTCACCAAGAATATCGCCGCCGAACTGATCCTCGGCGTCACCAAGCACAGCGTGTCCGGCACCGGCACGCTCGCCAATGTCGACGTCGGCAAGGCGTGGCTGCTGCCGCCGACCCTGACGCTGCAATATCACTTCACCGAGTTCGGCGCGTTCAAGCCCTATGTCGGCGCCGGCGTGAACTACACCTTCTTCTTCAGCCAGAAGGCCGCGGGCGGAACCGTGGTCGAGAGCCACCTCAAGGACAGCTTCGCCCCGGCCGTGCAGATCGGCTTCGACTACATGTTCGACAAGCATTGGGGCTGGAACGTCGACGTCAAGAAGCTGTGGCTGCGTCCGGAATGGAGCGGCACGCTGGCCGGCGGCACGCCGGTCACCGGCAAGGTCAATCTCGACCCGTGGCTGATCGGCACCGGCATCACCTACAAGTTCTGATCCACATCGGAATCACGGTGGCGCGGAGCGATCCGCGCCACCGTTTCGACCGGCAGCGCGCTCGAGCATTGCCAGCGCGCCGGAACCCTGCTTGATCGGCGCCATCGCGCGTCGCGCATTCTCAGGGCACTCGAAAGGCACCGCATGGACATCAAGGTCAAGGACAGCAACGGCACTCTGCTCGCCGACGGCGACAACGTGACGTTGATCAAGGATCTGAAGCTGAAGGGCTCGTCCACCGTGCTCAAGCGCGGCACCGTGATCCGCGGCATCCGCCTCACCGACAATGAAGACGAGATCGAAGGCCGCACCGACAAGATCAAGGGCCTAGTGCTGCGCACGGAATTTCTGAAGAAATCCTGAGGGCCGTCCGCGGCGCCGACGCGCGCGGTCGGGTTGCATGCCGGGAACAGGTTAGGCGTCAGCGCGTACCGATGCGTTGGTGTCGCAGCCAGAAACCGGCAAAATGAGCTGCGTCCGCCATCCCTGTTACGGCCGGTTGTCACCCGGCATACGGGAGCTGAACGCGGCAGCGGCGCACGCGTTCCCGACCTCGCCGGCGGACGCGGCACGATCCACGCTATCGCACGCGCGCACTGACGCTCGCTGACCGCCGCCGGTGGTGACATCGTCACAGACGGCGAGGCCGCGTCAGCAGAAACGGGGTATGCGGCTATGGGGCTGGTTTCGGCTTCGTTCCGCGCCATCTGCACCCCGCCTGCCCCGAAGGGAGACCCCGTGCCGCATCGGACGATCGAGAGGCGAGCCTTCGAGCGGAGAGCGTTGGCCGTGCCCAGTTCGCGGCTGTCGCGGCTGGCGCAATTGGGCGGGCTGGCCTCGTCCATTGCCGGCAACGTCGCTGCCGAGGTGGTGGGGCAACTCGCGCGCGGCCAGCGCCCGCGGATGGAAGACCTGCTGCTCACGCCGTCCAATGCGCTGAAGGTGGCCGACAGGCTGGCGCAGATGCGCGGGGCGGCGATGAAGGTCGGCCAGCTGATCTCGATGGATGCCGGCGACATGCTGCCGCCCGAGCTCGCCGACATCCTCGGCCGGCTGCGCTCGGAAGCGCATCACATGCCGCTCATGCAGCTCAGGCGGGTGCTGACCGAGGCCTGGGGGCGCGACTGGCAGCGCCGGTTCGAGGTGTTCGACGCCCACCCGGTCGCCGCGGCCTCGATCGGTCAGGTCCACCGGGTGCGCACCACGGACGGCCGCGACCTCGCGATCAAGGTGCAATATCCCGGCGTGCGCCGCAGCATCGATTCCGACGTGAACAACGTCGCCTCGCTGATGCGCATGGCCGGCCTGGTGCCCAAGGGCGTCGACGTCGCGCCGATGATCGCCGAGGCCAAGCGGCAGTTGCACGAGGAGGCCGACTACCAGCGGGAAGGCCGATGCCTGTCGACATTCGGCGCGCTGCTCGCCGATCGGCCCGAATTTCGCGTGCCCGAGCTGCACGCCGACCTGACGACGCCGAACGTGCTGGCGATGAGTTACGTCGAGGGCGTGCCGGTGGACAACCTCGCCGACGCGCCGCAGGCCGAGCGCGATCGGGTGATGACGCTGATGATCGGCCTGATTTTCCGCGAGCTGTTCGAATTCCGGCTGATGCAGACTGATCCGAACTTCGCCAATTATCGCTATTCGCCGGCGACCGGGCAGGTGATGCTGCTCGACTTCGGCGCCACCCGCGCCTTCCCGGAGGATTTCGCCGACCTCTACCGGCGGCTGTTGCGCGCCGGGCTGGCCGGCGACCGTCCGGGCGTCCGCGCCGCCGCGCTCGAGATCGGCTTCCTCGCCGGCGACACGCCCGCCCGGCTGGAACAGGCGATGCTTGAGATCTTCGAAATGTCGCTCGAGCCGCTGCGGCAGGACGGGCCGTTCGACTTCGGCGCCAGCGACCTCGCGGTGCAGATGCGCGAAGCCGGCATGGCGATGGCCCAGGACCATACGTATTTCCGCATCCCCCCGATGGACACGCTGTTTCTGCAGCGCAAATTCGGCGGCATCTACATGCTGGCGACGCGGATGCGGGCGCGTGTCGACCTGCGCGCCATCGTCGAGCCGCATCTGTGACCGCCCGGCTGGAAGGACCCGCGATGGCTGCGATCCATCAGGTGAAATTCTGGGACAAGGTCGCCGACCGCTACGCGGCGCGGCCGATCAAGGACCCGGCCGCGTTCGAGGCCATGCTGGCCGACGCCGCCGGCCGGTTGCGCCCGACCGACCATGTGCTGGAGATCGGCTGCGGCACCGGCTCGGCCGCGATCCGCCTCGCGCCGCATGCGGCGGAATGGATCGCGACCGATTTCTCGGCCGAGATGCTGCGCATCGCCCGCGCCAAGCCGGCGCCGGCCAATCTGCGCTTCGTCCTCGCCGACGCAGAGCGCGCCTTCGACGGCGGACCGTTCGATGCGATCTGCGCCTTCCAGGTGCTGCATCTGGTCGGCGATCTGCCCGGCACGCTGGCGCAGATCCGCGCCCATCTGAAGCCCGGCGGTCTGCTCATCAGCAAGACCTGGTGCTTCGCCGACATGTCGCTCAAGTTGCGCGCGCTGTTTTTCGTGCTGCGCAGCATCGGCCTGTTCCCGCGCGCCCAGGCACTCACCAAACCCGCGCTGCGCCAGACCCTGCGCGACGCCGGCTTCGAGATCGCCGACGAACGCGTATTCGGCGACAATCCGCACGGGCCGTATATCGTGGCAAGAAGGCCGGGGGCGACTTGAGGGCAGCGCAGCGTTGAGACGTTCAGGTCTCGATGTATTCCGCCAGGCTGGTCGGCGCGGGCACCGGCAGGCCGTCTTCCTTTAAGCCGTCGATGTGAAACCGGATCGCCTCGCGGATCTCGGCCTCGACCGCCGCGACGCTGTCGCCGGTCGCGACACAGCCGGGCAGGTCCGGCACATAGGCCGAATAGTTGCCCTCGGTCTTTTCGATGACGATCGCGTAGCGCATCAGCGCCGCTCCTTCAGACCTGCTTGTTTCAAGATACTGGCAAACGTGCCGGGAGCAAGATCATCAGAAGGCTTGCCTGCGATCGTCACGCGGCCGGTCTTCCTCGGATGCTTGTACTGCCGATGGCTTCCTCGGGTCGCAATGTGGACCCATCCGTCTGCTTCGATCAGAAGAATTGCGTCCCGAACCTTCATTGAAGCGCGCGTCCCGCCTTCGGTCGGATCGGATCTAGCCTATGTCAAAGACAGTACGTGCCCTTGCTGCTTTGGTCGTACGCCCCGTCGCCCCCTTGACTCCTTTCCGCCCCGATGCTGCATTGCCGCGCATGTGCACGTCGATCCGCCAGACCCGGCCGTCCCAGACCCGTCGTTGGTGGCGCACCTCCTGAGAGGTGGCCGTGCGATTTTCCGTTTTTTGAATCGTCCCGAGGCCGCCCCACAGTGGCGGCCTTTCGTTTGTCCTGTGTGGCGTTCCTCCGGCAAGTTGAGATAAGAGGATGCCATGAACAGGACCGTTTTCTCGCTTCCCGCGCAGAGCGACTACAAGACCGCCGCGGGCCTCGCCGTGTCGCGCACGGTGGCGGCCTTCACCGGCGGCAGGGCGCTCGATGATCTGATCGACCTTCTGGACCGCCGCCGCGGCGTGATGCTGTCGTCCGGCACTACGGTGCCCGGGCGCTACGAGAGCTTCGATTTCGGCTTCGCCGATCCGCCGCTGGCGCTGACCATCCGCGCCGAGCAGTTTTCGATCGAGGCGCTCAATCCGCGCGGCCATGTGCTGGTCGCGTTCCTGTCCGACAGGCTCGACGAGCCCTGCGTGGTGGTCGAGCAGGCCTGCGCGACGAAGATCAGGGGCCACATCGTTCGCGGCGAGGCGCCGGTCGATGAGGAGCAGCGCACCCGCCGCGCCAGCGCGATCTCGCTGGTGCGCGCGCTGGTGGCGGCGTTCGCCTCACCGGCGGACCCGATGCTCGGCCTGTACGGCGCCTTCGCCTACGATCTGGTGTTCCAGTTCGAGGATCTGGCGCAGAAGCGCGCGCGCGAGGCCGACCAGCGCGACATCGTGCTGTATGTGCCGGATCGGCTGTTGGCCTATGACCGCGCCACCGGCCGCGGCGTCAATATCGCCTATGAATTCGCCTGGAAGGGCAAATCCACCCAGGGCCTGCCCAACGACACCGCCGAGAGCGCCTACACCCAGACCGGCCGGCAGGGCTTCGCCGACCACGCGCCGGGCGAATACGCCAAAGTCGTCGAGGTCGCCCGCGAGCATTTCGCCCGCGGCGATCTGTTCGAGGCGGTGCCCGGGCAGTTGTTCGGCGAACCCTGCGAGCGCTCGCCGGCCGAAGTGTTCAAGCGGCTGTGCCGGATCAATCCGTCGCCCTATGGCGGGTTGCTCAATCTCGGCGACGGCGAATTCCTGGTGTCGGCCTCGCCGGAGATGTTCGTCCGCTCCGACGGCCGCCGGATCGAGACCTGCCCGATCTCCGGCACCATCGCCCGCGGCGTCGACGCCATTGCGGATGCCGAGCAGATCCAGAAGCTTTTGAACTCCGAGAAGGACGAGTTCGAGCTCAACATGTGCACCGACGTCGACCGCAACGACAAGGCGCGGGTCTGCGTGCCGGGCACCATCAAGGTGCTGGCGCGGCGCCAGATCGAGACCTATTCGAAGCTGTTCCACACGGTGGACCACGTCGAGGGCATGCTCCGCCCCGGCTTCGACGCGCTCGATGCCTTCCTCACCCACGCCTGGGCGGTGACGGTGACCGGCGCGCCGAAACTCTGGGCGATGCAGTTCGTCGAGGATCACGAGCGCTCGCCGCGGCGCTGGTATGCCGGCGCGTTCGGCGTCGTCGGCTTCGACGGCTCGATCAACACCGGCCTCACCATCCGTACCATCCGGATGAAGGACGGCCTCGCCGAAGTCCGCGTCGGGGCGACTTGTCTGTTCGATAGCGACCCGGTCGCCGAGGACAAGGAGTGCCAGGTGAAAGCCGCCGCGCTGTTCCAGGCGCTGCGCGGCGATCCGCCGAAGCCGCTGTCGGCGGTGGCACCGGATGCCACCGGCTCCGGCAAGCGCGTGCTGCTGGTCGATCACGACGACAGCTTCGTGCACATGCTGGCGGACTATTTCCGCCAGGTCGGCGCCCAGGTCAGCGTGGTGCGCCACATCCACGCGCAGAAGATGCTGGCCGAGAATGCCTATGATCTGCTGGTGCTGTCGCCCGGCCCGGGCCGGCCGGCGGATTTCAAGATTGCGTTGACGATCGACACCGCTCTGGCGAAGCAACTGCCGATCTTCGGGGTCTGCCTCGGCGTGCAGGCGATGGGCGAATATTTCGGCGGTACGCTCGGCCAGCTTAAGCAGCCGGCGCATGGCCGGCCGTCGCGGATCCAGGTGCGCGGCGGCACGCTGATGCACGGCCTGCCGAACGAGATCACCATCGGTCGCTATCATTCACTCTATGTCGACATGCAGGACATGCCGGATGCGCTCGACGTCACCGCCTCGACCGAGGACGGCATCGCGATGGCGATCGAGCACAAGACGCTGCCGGTCGGCGGCGTCCAATTCCACCCGGAATCGCTGATGTCGCTCGGCGGCGAGGTCGGGCTGCGGATCGTCGAAAACGCCTTCCGGCTGGGCCGGCCGATGGCCTGATCCTGAAATTGATCGAAACACGTGTGTCGTCGGGAGTGGGCTGCTAACACGCCCCGGCGGCAGTTATCCGAATTACCGGATTGCCTCCGACGCCCCGCAATGACGAATTGAGCCACCCGCAACAGAGATCGCGCCGATGACCCCCGAACTTGCCCATGATTTGAAGGCCAGTGTCCGGACCATTCCGGACTATCCCAAACCCGGCATCATGTTCCGCGACATCACCACGCTGATGGGTGATCCGCGCTCGTTCCGCCGCGCCGTCGACGAACTGGTGCAGCCCTGGGCCGGCTCCAAGATCGACAAGGTCGCCGGCATCGAGGCGCGGGGCTTCATCATCGGCGGCGCGATCGCCCATCAGGTGTCGTCGGGCTTCGTGCCGATCCGCAAGAAGGGCAAGCTGCCGCACACCTGCGTGTCGATGGAATACACGCTGGAATACGGCACCGATCACATCGAGATTCACGTCGATGCGATCACGCCGGGCGAGCGCGTGATCCTGGTCGACGATCTGATCGCCACCGGCGGCACCGCCGAGGGCGCCATCAAGCTGCTGCGCCAGATCGGCGCCGAAGTCGTCGCCGCCTGCTTCATCATCGACCTCCCGGATCTGGGCGGCGCCGCCAAGGTCCGCAGCATGGGCGTCCCGGTCCGCACGCTGGTCGAGTTCGGCGGGCACTGAGCTCTCCTGCTGCGCGTTCGCGCCAGGCGATCGCCGCTAGCGCTCCGTCATCCTGAGGTGCCGCCGCGCAGCGGCGGCCTCGAAGGATGAGCCGCAAGCACACGTCGCCGCATCCTTCGAGGCGCGCAAGGGCGCGCACCCCGGATCAAGTCCGGGGCAGGCTCTCAGGATGACGACGCAGGGGACTGTGGCGCGTCACACCCGCGCCTGCGTCATTTCCAGTTCGATGTCGCGGAAGCTGGTGTAGTTCTTGCGGATCCACTGGTTCAGTTCGGTCGAGGCGTCCGGCTCGGCGCGCAGATAGCCGGTGAAGGAAAAGTTCAGCCGGTCGATATAGGTCTTCAGGAACGGCGGCAGCGCGCGGATCCGGACCACCCTGCCGTCGGTGAACACACGCGGCATCTCGCCGTGCATCACGTGCTCGTTGTCGATCGCGATCAGTTGCCGCGGCGGGACGATGTCCTGCAGCGTCGCGAACGCGCGCGCCGAATTGCGGTCGGTATCCGGCACGAACAACACCACCGGGGCGACCTGCCGCCGCGCGGCCTCCTTGATGAAGCCGACTTCGCCGAACGTGCCGAAGAATTCGTCGAAGGCGTGGAAGCCGAGGTCGATCACCTTGGCGACGTCGTCGCCGACGATCAGCCGGTCCATCAACTGCACCTTGCCGAAGGTGTCGCCGACATCCGCCGTCTCGGTCAGCCGCGGCAGATAGTCCAGTAGCGACGGCTCCTTGACGTTGACGTCGAAGGCGAGCACGGAGCCGCGCGCGAGCAGCAGGAATTCGCTGAGCAGCCGTGCGATCAGGGTCTTGCCGACGAACGGCCGCGGCGAGCAGACGATGTAGACGGGGGTGCGGGACGGCGTGAGGGACATGGCGTCGATCGGGCTTTCCGGCCGGCGTTCATTCGCCCGGCCGGAATGTCGTTCCCGATATAGCTAAAATCCGCGGCGAGGCGAATTATTTCTCGCCGGCTTCCGCCACATTGGTGCTGCGGCCGCCCTTGTCCTTGCCGACGAGGTCGGTGAGCTTGATGCGGTCGAACTCGCTCCAGACATTGGCGAGCCAGTGCCGGACATAGCCGCGCAGCACGAAGGAGTAGTTCGCCGGTTCGTCCTGGACGCCCTTGTTGGCGACGAATTTCAGGAACGGCACCGACGACACCTCGACCTGCTCGTAGGCCATTTCGTTGAGCTTCGGAATCGTCAGCTCGGTGGCGTCCTTGATGCGGTGGAAGTACGAATTGTAGGTCGCCTGGTCCCACTCGAAGAAGCTGGTGTTGTTGATGAAGTTCTTCACCAGATAATATTTCGCGCCGATCATGAAATTGGCGGTCTCGGCGATCTCGTCCAGGGAGGCGATCGACGGGCCGAGGATGTGGAACACCGCGAAGGTGATCTGGCCGGAGCGCGCGGCGTCGAGGAAGCCGATGTCGCGGAGCGAGGCCAGCGCCGGCGACAGCAGGCCGGCGCGGACGTCGATCACGGTCACCGACGGCGTCGCGGTGTTGAGCGTGTCGAAGATCTTCATCTGGTCGGCCGTCGTCGTCATGTCGACGATCTCGGTGATGCCGGGATGGAAGCGCTTCAAGGTGCCGCGCGGCGATTCGGTGTCGAAGGCGCGGGTCGGGATGTTGTTGGCGCTGAAATAGTCCAGCAAGGTTCGCGACACCGTGGTCTTGCCCACGCCGCCCTTGTCTGCGCCTACGACGATCACTGCTGGCTTCGCCATGAGATTCCTTTTCGGGCCCGGTTGATCCCCCACCGCGGAACCGCGGTGCAAGGCCCCTCTTTGGGCGCGAACATGGCAGAAACATGGGATAATTCAATTGTTGCCGCTGCACAGGACGGCAATCTCAACAAAATCGTTCCGATCGGGGGCGATTGCGTCCGGTTGGCCCGTGTCACACCCGCTTGCCCCACGGCCCGCGAAGGAATCGCCGCGCGCGCGGTGGCGAAGGCTCGCTCCATGGGCCAAGCGGGGCTGCGTCGTCCGGCGCCGCAGGCGCGGCTGAATCGTCGGCCGACGGCTCCGTTGCATCGGCCGGCGACGGCAGCGCCAGCGGGCCGGGATCGCGGCCGCCGGCGAATTGCACCAGCGCCGCCACCCGCTTTTCGACCGAGGGGTGGGTGGCGAACAAATCGGCGAAGCCCGAACGCGGATTGTCGACGCACATTTCCATCACCGCCGAGGTCGCGCCTTCCAGTTCGCCGCGGTTTTCGATCTTGCGCAGCGCCGAGATCATCGCGTCGGGGTTCTTGGTCAATTCCACCGAGCCCGCGTCGGCGAGATATTCGCGCGCGCGCGACAGCGCCAGCTTGACCACTTGCGACAGTAGCCAGGCCAGCACGATCAGCGCGATCGCCAGGATCACGACGAAGATCGCGCCGCCACCGCTTTTGCGGTCTCCCGATGACGACGACGAGGAGGACGACGACCCGCCGCTGCCGCCGCCGAAGCGGAAGCCGCCCTGGAAAAACAGCCGGAACATCATCTCGCCGAAGAACCCGACCACGCCGGCGATGATCACGGCGATCACCATCATCTGCACGTCGCCGTTGCGGATGTGGGTCAGCTCGTGGCCGAGCACCGCCTCGATTTCAGCGTCGTCGAGATTGGCCAGAAGGCCGCTCGTCACCGTGATGGCGTATTGCTTGGGATTGAGGCCGCTGGCGAAGGCGTTGAGCGCCGCGCTGTCCATGATCTTCAGTTGCGGCATCGGGATGCCGCGCGAGATGCACAGGTTCTCGAGCAGATTGTACAGCCGTGGCTGCTCCTGCCGCGTCACCGCATGGCCGCCGGTGACGGCGTCGATCAGCTTCTGATGGAAGAAATACGCGATCACAATCCACAGCGCCGCGCCGAGCGTGGCGAACGGCAGCGCCTTCACCAGGTCGACCGCCGCCGCATTGAGATAATACGCGACCGAGCGCCCGCCATCGATCATCACCTCGGCGATCAACGCGCCGGCGAACACCAGCACATAGATCAGCAGAAACAGCCCGATCAGCAGCGCGACCGAGCGGGTCCTGTTGGCGGCGATGTGCGTATAGAGACCGTAGGCGGCCATGAGGGCGATCCGTTAGTGTCGCAGCGCCGGCCTAAATTTCCCTCCCCCTTGCGGGGAGGGTGGCCGGCCGTAAGGCCGGTCGGGTGGGGGTGGGCCGCACACTCGGTGCCCGTGGACCCCCACCCCCCGACCCCTCCCCGCAAGGGGGAGGGGAGCAGATTAGAACTTCACCTGCGGCACCTGCTCGACCTGCGTCCTTGTCTCTCCGAGGTCGAAATAGTCCTTGTGGGTGAAGCCGAGCGGGGCGGCGAACAGGGCGGCCGGCATCTGCTGGATGCCGGTGTTGTATTCCTGCACGGCGTTGTTGAAGAACCGGCGGCTGGCCGCGATCTTGTTCTCGATGTCGCTGAGCTCGCTCTGCAATTGCTGGAAATTGGCGTTGGCCTTGAGGTCCGGATAGGCCTCGCTGAGCGCGATCAGCTTGCCGAGCGCGCCGGACAGCATGTTCTCGGCGGCGGCGACCTGGCCGGGGCCCTGCGCCGACATCGCGGCGTTGCGCGCCTTGATGACGTCGTCGAGCGTGCCGCGCTCATGCGCGGCGTAGCCCTTCACCGTTTCGATCAGATTGGGAATGAGGTCGTGCCGCTGCTTGAGCTGCACGTCGATGTCGGCGAAGGCCTGGCCGACGCGCTGCCGCAGCGCCACCAGACGGTTGTAGGTCATCAGTGCGAACACCGCGATCGCGACGATGATGCCGAGAAGGATCCACATATCAGCCGACTCTCCATGAATGGACGACGCGCCGACTCTATCCGAACTCGCGGCCGGGCGGCAGGCCGCGCGACGCGCGCCCTTGTTGGGTCGTCCGGAACGGCGGAACCGTTCAAGCGGCGGGATGCCCTGCGCAGTCCGGGGTGTGCCAATTGGACCGACTCGCAGTTCCGCTTGCAGCGGGACACCGTCTGCCGCATGCATCGTCGGCGTCAGCCGGTCGCTGCCGCCGGCCGCTCCGTCCCGCACCCGCGAGTCCCCTTGTCGTCGATCATCCTCGATCCCTGGTTCTATGTCGCCGCCGTACCCGCGGTGTTGCTGCTCGGGCTGGCCAAGGGCGGCTTCTCGGGGATCGGCATCGCGGCGACGCCGCTGCTGGCGCTGTTCCTGCCGCCGCTGGAGGCCGCCGCGCTGCTGCTGCCGGTGCTGATCAGCCAGGACATGATCTCGCTCTACGTCTATCGCCGGCATTGGGACGCGCGCAGCCTGAAGATCATGCTGCCGGGCGCGCTGGCCGGGATGGGCCTGGCGTGGTGGACCGCCTCGATCGTCTCCGACGACGTGGTGCGGCTGATCGTCGGCGGCGTCGGCGTCGCCTTCGTGCTCAATGTCTGGCTGCGGCCGCAATTGTCGCCGGCGAAGGGCTCGACCGCGGCCGGAGTGTTCTGGGGCGGCGTCTCCGGCTTCACCTCGTTCATGACCCAGGGCGGCGGGCCGCCTTATCAGGTCTACATGCTGCCGCAGCAACTGCCGAAGCTGGTGCTGGTCGGCACCACCACGATCTTCTTCGCAATCCTCAACGTGCTGAAGATCGGGCCGTATATCCTGCTCGGCCAGTTCAACACCGCCAATCTCGCGACCTCGATCGCGCTGCTGCCGCTCGCCGCCGCCGCGAATCTGGCGGGGATCTGGCTGATCCGGCGGATGCCGACCGCGCTGTTCTACCGGATCGCCTATGTGTTGCTGTTCGTCGTCTCGCTGGCGCTGGTGCTGCAGGGCCTCGCCAACATACTGCGCGGCGCGAACTGACGCGGCCTGGAGCCCGCGCCAGTTGGTCCGTCAGTTGGTCGGCGGCACGAAGTGATCGGTCGCGGCGGCAGTTTCGCCGGTGGCCGGGTCCTTCACCTCGAAGGTGATCCTGACCGATTTGGCCGGCACCAGGTCGGCCGGCACCTGCACCGAAATCCGCAATTCGCGGCTCTGGTCCTGGCCGATCTCGACGCCGATCTGCTCGCCGGCGCCATGGCCGACGCCGGGCGTCTGCATCGTGGCGCCGGGCACGCCGAGCACGGAGATCGTCACCGCCCGCGCCGTCGGCCGCTTGTTGAGCAGCCGCACGGTGTAGTCGTTGCGCACGCCGCCGTCGGACAGCGCCACGAACAGCGGGTTGCGTTCGTGCAGCACGTTGACGTCGAGCGAGCCGCGGGTCGCCAGCGCATAGACCATCACCGCGCCGGTCAGCACGATCATCGCCGAGTACATGATGGTGCGTGCGCGGATCGGCCGGTACACCGGCGGCTTGCCTTCCAGCCTGCGCTGGCCGTTGATGTCGGTGTCGTAGGCGATCAGTCCGGTCGGACGGCCGACCTGCTGCATCACATGGGTGCAGGCGTCGATGCACAGGCCGCATTGCACGCAGCCGAGCTGCAGCCCTTCGCGGATGTCGACGCCGGTCGGGCAGACATTGACGCATTGATGGCAGTCGACGCAGTCGCCGGCGCTCTCGCCGTGCTGCCGCGCCAGCTCGGCCTTCTTCACCGACATTCGCGGCTCGCCGCGGTCGACCCGGTAGGTGACGTTGAGCGCCCATTCGTCGGTCAGCGCCGCCTGGATCCGCGGCCACGGGCACATGTAGATGCAGACCTGCTCGCGCATGAATCCGGCGAGCGTGTAGGTGGTGAAGGTCAGAATGCCGATCCACACATAGGCGACCATCGGCGCCTGGAACGTCACCAGTTCCTTCACCAGCGTCGGCGCGTCGGCGAAATACAGCACCCAGGCGCCGCCGGTCCACCAGGCGATCATCAGCCAGATGAAATGCTTGGCGGCGAGTTCGCCGGCGCGACGCGCGGTGAAGCCGTGCTGGTCCTTGAGGATGCGATGGCGGCGGTCGCCTTCGATGAAGCGCTCGACCGCGTAGAACAGGTCGGTCCACACCGTCTGCGGACAAAGATAGCCGCACCACAGCCGGCCGGCCAGCGCGTTCATCAGGAACAGCGCCAGCGCCGCCATGATCAGGAGGCCGGTGAAGTAGTACACCTCCTGCGGCCACAGCTCGATGAAGAAGAAATAGAAGCGCCGGGCCGGGATGTCGATCAGCACCGCCTGGTCGGGCAGGCCGGGGCCGCGATCCCAGCGCAGGAACGGCGTGAAGTAGTAGATCGACAGCGTGATCGCCAGCAGCGTCCATTTGATCCGGCGGAAGCGGCCGTGCACCGCCTGCGGATAGATCTTCTTGCGAGGAGCGTAGAGCGGCCCCTCGATATTTGTTTCTGTCATGGCGAACGCTTTTGTTGAAGCGCGATCCGGAGACGAGATCGGGCGTCGAGAACCGATCGGACGAGGACGACGATCCGCAGGGCGTCGTCCATTCCGGTCAACGGACGGAGGGGCGGGCGATCTTGCGTGCGACCAGGAACGACACCGGCATCGCCAGCACGAAGCCGGCGGCCACGGCCAGTGGAATCCACGTCATCGCCTGCTCCGACAGGCTCGGCACCGCCAGCACGGCGACCATCAGCATCCCCGCCAGCGTGGCGCCGCCGATGATCCAGAGCACGACTGCTACCTTGAACATCATTCTCTCCTGCTATTCGGCCGGAACGATCCGGGCCTTGAATTCGGTGGAAGCTGCGTGGGACCCGTCGACATCCGACCCGAGATCGTCGCGCCACGGGCGCCACCGCTCCATCAACGCCAGCACGGCGATCAGCATCACTGCCAAACCGACGGCGCCCTGCCAATACGGAAGACCCACAAGGTCGGTGAAGATCAGCGGCTTGCCGGTGCCGATCAGGTTGGTGGCGATCCAGGGCTGCGCGTAGGAAAACGCCACCGCGCCGGCGAGGCCGCCGAGCAGGGTGAAGATCGCGTCCCGATAGCCGACGCCGATCTGCGCCAGCGTGGTGCCGGGGCAGGCGCCGGCCAGCGCGATTCCAACGCCGAGCAGCAGCCCGCCGACGATATCGGCGGCGTACAGCGCGGCCTTCGGATGCAGCTTGACGAAGCCGAAGCCGTGCAGCACCGCGAGCACCAGCGCGCCGGTCGCCACCGCGGTGAGGAACATCTTGAGCATGATGAAATTGCGCAATTGCATCTGCCCGACGATCATGCCCGGCTCGAACACCCGCGATTTCTCCAGAGCGAAGCCGAACACGATCCCCATTGCGAGGCCGATTGCGACGGCCGTCCAGACTGAACCCATCATCGACGCTCTCCTCGGTTTCAGATGCGACGCAGCAGCAGCGTCGCCGTGACGATGCCGCCGACGAACATCGCGGCGACCGCGACGGTGGAGCCGACCGACAATTGCGCGACGCCGGAGACGCCGTGGCCGCTGGTGCAGCCGTCGGCGATCCGCGCGCCGAACAGCATCAGGAAGCCGGCGACGAAGGCGACTGCGTAGCGCAACGTGGCGGAGGAGGAGCCGAGCGCGCGGCTCCAGATCGGCGAGATCGGCTGGCGCCGGGCGCCGGATAGTTTCATCGACAGGAAGGCACCGATCGCGATGCCGCCGACCAGCGCGACCTGCCAGAGGTTCTTGGCCGTCGGCGCGACATGACTGGCGGCGTATTTGATCTGCAGCAGCGAGGGATCGATCCAGCTCGCCAGCGCGTCACCGACGGTGACGAACGACGACGAGGCGCCGAGCGCGGTCTGGATCATCAGAAACGCCGGGATCTGCAGCAGTCCGATCACCACGCCGGCGACGTAGGGCGACCAGGCCTTGTCGAGGAAGGACGGCATCATGCCTCTCCTTAAACATTCGAATATATCAAAACGATATGTCTTTGCGGCTTGTGCCGTTTGATCTGGATCAATGGAGTTGCGCTAAAAGGTATCCTTGGAATGGGGGTATTGAGTATCCGGGCACCGATTGTGCGGCAGGGGCGCCGCTCTGGCGGGCTGATCGAAGATATATCTTTACAACCCCCGGGCTGGGGCGTACTTACGATATATCTTCGTGAGGTTTGGCCATGGAAGGCATCGACAACGGCTTGCGGCGATGCGGCTCCGGATGCCGCTGGGGCCGCCGTGGCTTCGGCGGGCGTGGCGCCGGCAACGGCGAGACGACCCGCGCCGGCCGGATGCTGGCGCAGGGCGACCTCAAACTGATCGCGCTGGCGCTGATCGCCGAGCAGCCGCGCCACGGCTACGACATCATCAAGGTGATCGAGGAGAAGACCGCGGGCTGGTACGCGCCGAGCCCCGGCGTGGTGTACCCGACGCTGACCTATCTGGAGGAGATGGGCCACGTCGTCGCGCAGCCGGAAGGCGCCAAGAAACTCTACGTCATCACCGACGACGGCCGCGATCAGCTCGCGGCGAACCGCGTGCTCGCCGACGCGGTGTTCGAGCGGCTGGCCAGCTTCGGCGAAATGATGCGCCAGCAGACCGGCAATGGGGGCGGCGCCGAGGGCGGCGATGTTCCGCCGCTGCTGCGCGCCGCGCTCGACAATCTGCGCGACGTGGCGATCCGGCAGATCGCCAAGGACGCGGACAATGAAGCCGAGCTGGTCGCGATTCTCGCGCGCGCGGCGGGTGAACTACGCAAAGTTTAGCCACGAGAGCGGGGCGGCCCCGCAGGACATTCGGCTGCGCATCGGATCGATCCGGAATGCAGCCGCTACTCAGGAGACCAAGATGACCGCAATCACATCCGCACAGCCCAATCGGCGCGACGTGCTGTTTCTGGCCACCGGCGCGCTCGCCACGGTCGGCACAGCGGCGGCAATCTGGCCGTTCGTATCGCAGCTCAATCCCGACGCCGCGACGATCGCCGCCGGCTTCCCGCTGGAGGTCGATCTCGCGCCGCTCGCCGAAGGTCAGGTGATCAAGGTGTTCTGGCGCGGCCAGCCGATCTTCATCAATCACCGCACGCCGAAGGAAATCGAATCGGCGCAGACCGCGGACTGGAAGAGCATGCGCGATCCGCAGCCGGATTCCGAGCGGGTCAAGGCCGGCCACGAACAGTGGCTGGTGGTGTCGGCGATCTGCACCCATCTCGGCTGCATCCCGACCGAGCATCAGGGCAATTACGACGGCTGGTTCTGCCAGTGCCACGGCTCGCAATATGATTCCTCGGGCCGCATCAGGCTCGGGCCGGCGCCGCTCAATCTGGCGCTGGTGCCGTACAAATTCACCGCCGACGACAAGGTTCTGATCGGCGAAGCCTGAGCGCGCCTGCCGCGCCGCATCTGAGCTGACCGGCCGCGCCTCGGCGCAGCGGTCGACCTGCGCCGACCGTCCGGCACCGTCCGCTGTTCAGCGCGCGGCCGATCAACGGCGCGCGCCCGGACTCCACTCCAACCACCGAAAGACCAGAGCCATGCTGATCGCCGTCGCCAGCCAGAATTTCCGCACCGTCACCGGCCATGCCGGCAAGTCCCGCCGCTTCATGGTGTTCGATGCGGCGCCCGGCCGCGCCCCGCAGGAGGTCGATCGCCTCGACCTGCCGAAGGAGATGTCGATTCACGAATTCACCGAGCAGGGCCCGCATCCGCTCGACGCCGTCGATGTGGTGATCGCCGGCAGCGCCGGTGCCGGCTTCATCAGCCGGATGGCCGCGCGCGATGTCATCGCGATCACCACCGCCGAAACCGACCCGGTCGTCGCGGTGCAGACCTATCTCGCCGGCACGCTCGCCCCCGCCGCGCCGCACGATCACGACGACGAGGCGGAAGAAGAAGGCGGCTGCGACTGCCATTGCGGCCAGGCGGCGGGCTGAATTCTCTTCTCACGGATCGCGCATGCATCAATCAACACCACCTCATACTGAGAGGCTGACTCAAAATGAGCGCAACAAGATCAGGCACTTGAGTTCGTCATTGCGAGGAGCGAAGCGACGAAGCAATCCAGAAGCCTCATACTCGGCGCTGGATTGCTTCGCTTCGCTCGCAATGACGGGGATAGGGCTTTGATTTGGCGGTCTGCATGTCCAGTCAGACTCTGAGCAGCCCGGTTTCGCTCGCAGAGCGACGCCGGGCGTCTCGAAGGATGGCGGCGGGAGCCGGCTTCACAGCGGCGCAGAGCAGCTCATGGTTCGAGACGGCGCTGCGCGCCTCCTCGCCAAGAGGGCTCGGCTTTTGTTACTTCGTCATGCGCGGGCTCGGCCCGCGCATCCATCCCGGTTTTTCGCAGGATGATGGATTGCCGGGTCAAGCCCGGCAATGACTGGGTTGTGTCGTTCGACGCGCAACCCGCCTCACGAGAACGCGTTGCCGCTCTTGACGCCGAGCTTCTTGAACACGATCGCCGCCGGGCAGAAGCCGGTGAACGACGCCTGGATCATGTTGACGCCGGCGAACGCCGCCAGCAGCAGCCAATAGGGGCTGACCAGCCAGCCGAGCGCGAGGCTTGCGAGCACCACGACGCCGGCGAAGGCGAGCACGGTCTGATCGATATTCATTGTCGTCTCCATTTGCTTCGAGCGTGATTGAGCGGACCCGACGGACCGTTCTGGGCGCGCGGGCCAAAATCCGTTCCGCCTGAATTCGTGATTGACGTTATATTCGAATAATCGTATATACGCAACTATGAAAATACAGGTCGAGCTCATGGAAGCCGCTGCCGATCAGGCCAGCGACTTGTTGAAGGCGCTGGCGAACCGGCATCGGCTGTTGATCGTCTGCCAGCTCATCGGCGGCGAACGCTCGGTCGGCGATCTCGCGGAGGTCCTGAGCCTGCGCGATTCGACCGTCTCCCAGCACCTCGCGCTGTTGCGCAAGGACGGGCTGGTGGCGGCCCGCCGCGACGCCCAGACGATCTACTACTCGATCGCGAGCGAGCCGGCTCGCGAACTCCTGACCACGCTGTACCGGCTGTACTGTCCGGCGCCGCCCGCGCGGAAGACGGCAAGCAAACCTGAGAAGGCATGACGATGCGGATTCGCGACATGATCACGGCCGGTGCCTGCGCCGCCCTCCTGCTCGGCGCGGCGGCGACGCCCGCGGCGGCGGCGACGCTCACGGTGGCGGAGCAGAAGGTCTCGGACGAGAAGGCGGTGTTCGCCACCGTCGAGAGCATCAGCGTCGTGCCGGCGCGCAGCCGGATCGGCGGCACCGTGATCGCCCTGAAAGTGCGCGAGGGCGACAGCGTCGCCCGCGGCCAGGAAATCGCGACGATCGGCGACGACAAGCTGACGCTGCAGATGAATTCGCTCGACGCGCAGATGCAGGCGCTGCTGGCGCAGGCGTCGCAGGCGCAGATCGATTTCGACCGCACCAGCGGCCTGGTCGAACGCGGCACGCTGGCGCGCACCAAGCTCGACGAGGCGCGCACCACGCTCAACGTGGCCGAGAACAATCTGCGCGCCAAGACCGCGGAGCGCGCGGTGGTGCAGCAGCAGTTCAAGGAGGGCCAGGTGCTGGCGCCCGACGACGGCCGCGTGCTGAAGAAGATGGTCGCGGTCGGCTCGGTGGTGCTGCAGGGCGATACCATCGTCACGGTGGCGCAGCAGCACTACAAGCTGCGGCTGCGGGTGCCGGAACGGCACGCGCGGTTCCTCAAACAGGGTGATCGCGTTCGCGTCGACGGCGCCGAGTTCGGCGACCACACGGCGAAGTTCGGCACGATTGACCTCGTCTACCCGCTGATCGAGGACGGCCGCGTCGTCGCCGATGCCTCCGTCGAGGGGCTCGGCCAGTATTTCGTCGGCGACCGGCTGCGGGTGTGGGTCTCCGGCGGCGAGCGCCCGGCCTTCGTCATTCCGTCGCGCTACATCAAGACCGAATTCGGCATCGACTACGTCCAGCTCGGCGAGCCGGGCAAGACCGTCGCGGTGCCGGTGCAGCGCGGCCGCGATCATCCCACGCCGGACATGCCGGACGGCCTCGAGATCCTCTCGGGCCTGCGTAATGGTGACAGGTTGGTGCAGCCGTGAACCTCGGAATCTCGGGCCGCCTGACCAAGGCCACCATCCTTTCCCCGCTGACGCCGCTGTTCCTGCTGGCCTCGCTCGTCGTCGGGCTGTTCGCGCTGGTCGCGATCCCGCGCGAGGAGGAGCCGCAGATCAGCGTGCCGATGGTCGACATCCGCATCAATGCCGACGGCCTGCACGGTCCCGACGCGGTCGAGCTGGTGACCAAGCCGCTGGAGGCCATCGTCAAGGGCATCGACGGCGTCGAGCACGTCTACAGCCAGACCGAAGACGACCGCGTGATCGTCACCGCTCGGTTTCTGGTCGGCACCAAGGCCGAGGATGCGATCCTGCGCGTCCACGAGAAGATCCGCGCCAATCTCGACCGGATCCCGGTCGGCATCGCCGAGCCGCTGATCGTCGGCCGCGGCATCAACGACGTCGCCATCACGGTGCTGACGCTGTCGCCGAAGCCGGAGGCGGCCAGCCGCTGGACCGACAAGGACCTCTATGAGCTCGCCGACAAGCTGCGCTCCGAACTGATGAAGGTCGACAATGTCGGCCTGACCTACATCTCGGGCGGCGGCGCGCAGCAGATCCGGGTCGAGCCCGATCCGGAGAAGCTGTCGTTGTACGGCGTGACGTTGCAGCAGCTCGTCGCCAAAGTGAAGGACGCCAACCGCTCGTTCCTCGCCGGCTCGGCGCGCGACGGCGGCGGGATGCGCAGCGTTTCCGCCGGCCAGACGCTGATGGGGATTCCCGACATCGGCCTGCTGTTGATCGCCACCCGCGACAACCGCCCGGTCTACGTCAAGGACGTCGCCTCGGTGATCGTCGGACCGAATGCCGCCGAGCACCGTGTCTGGAACGATGCGCGCAGCGGTGACGGCAATTGGGACCGCGTGCCCGCGGTCAGCGTCGCGCTCGCCAAGCGCGCCGGCGCCAACGCCGTGGTGGCGTCGCACGACATCAAGACGCGGCTCGCCGCGCTCGAGGGCACGCTGATTCCGAGCGACGTCGCCGTCACCGTGACGCGCGACTACGGCGAGACCGCCAACGAGAAGGCCAACGAACTGCTGCTGCATCTCGGCATCGCCACGATCTCGATCGTGGTACTGATCGCGATCGCGATCGGCTGGCGCGAGGCGGTGGTGACTGCCGTGGTGATCCCGACCACGATCCTGCTGACGCTCTTCGCCGCCAATCTGATGGGCTACACCATCAACCGCGTCAGCCTGTTCGCGCTGATCTTCTCCATCGGCATCCTGGTCGACGACGCCATCGTGGTCGTCGAGAACATCGCCCGGCATTGGGGGATGAAGGACGGCCGGCCTCGGCTGCAGGCCACCATCGAGGCGGTGGCCGAGGTCGGCAATCCCACCGTGATCGCGACGCTCACCGTGGTCGCGGCCTTGTTGCCGATGCTGTTCGTGTCCGGGCTGATGGGCCCCTATATGGCGCCGATCCCCGCCAATGCGTCGGCGGCAATGCTGTTCTCGTTCTTCGTCGCGATGGTGGTGGCGCCGTGGCTGATGCTGAAGCTCGCGCCGCGCGCGGGCGCCGCTGTCGCCGCGCATGATGCGCATGACGAGGGCCGGCTCGGCCGGCTGTATCGCCGCATCGCCTCGCCGATCGTCGCCAGCAAGCGCGCGTCGTGGATCTTCCTGCTCGGCGTCGGCGTCGCCACGCTGGCCTCGATGGTGCTGTTCTACACCAAGTCGGTGACGGTGAAGCTGCTGCCGTTCGACAACAAGAGCGAGATCGCGGTGGTGCTCGACCTGCCGGAAGGCGCGACGGTGGAAGATACCGAGCGGACGCTGTTCGCCGCCGCCGACATCGCCCGTGGTCTCCCTGAAATCACCTCGGTGCAGAGCTACGCCGGCACGCCGGCGCCGTACAATTTCAACGGCCTGGTGCGCCAGTATTACTTGCGCGAACGCCCCGAGCTCGGCGAATTGCAGGTCAATCTCGCCGCGCGCGGCGATCGTTCGCGCCCCAGTCACGCCATCGCGCTCGATCTGCGCGAGCGGCTGAAGGCGCTGTCGGTCCCGGCCGGCACCAGCCTCAAGGTCGTCGAAGTGCCGCCCGGCCCGCCGGTGATGGCGACGCTGTTGGCCGAGATCTACGGCCCCGACGCCGCGACGCGGCGCGCGGTCACCGCGGAGGTGAAGAAGATCTTCAAGGACGTGCCGTTCATCGTCGATATCGACGATTCGATCGGCCAGCCGCGGCCGCGACTGCGGCTGTCGATCGATCAGGACCGACTGGAGTTCTTCGGCGTCGAGCAGAAGGACGTCTACGACACCATCGCGACGCTGTTCGGCGGCACTTCGATCGGCTACTCGCATCGCGGCGAGGACCGCAACCCGATCGCCATCAACGTCGCCCTGCCGAAGCGCGACCTGGTCTGGAACGAGGCGCTGGCCTCGACCCCGGTGCCGGCCAACACGCTGCCGGGCGCCAAGACCGTCGTCGAACTCGGCCAACTCGTGAAGGCGACCCGCGAAGTCGGCTCGCCCTTGATCTTCCGCCGCGACGGCCGCTTCGCCGACATGGTGATGGCTGAACTCGCGGGTAAGTTCGAGGCGCCGCTGTACGGCATTCTCGAGGTCGACAAGCGCATCGAGGCGCACGACTGGGGCAAGCTGCCGAAGCCGGCGATCAGCCTGCACGGTCAGCCGTCCGACGAATCCCGTCCGACGCTGCTGTGGGACGGCGAATGGGAGATCACCTGGGTGACGTTCCGCGACATGGGCGCGGCGTTCGGCGCGGCGATCGTCGGCATCTACGTGCTGGTGGTGGCCCAGTTCAAGAGCTTCAAGCTGCCGCTGGTGATCCTGACGCCGATCCCGCTGACGCTGATCGGCATCCTGATCGGCCATTGGCTGCTCGGCGCGCCGTTCACCGCCACCTCGATGATCGGTTTCATCGCGCTCGCCGGCATCATCGTGCGCAACTCGATCCTGCTGGTCGATTTCATCCGCCATTCCGGCGGCGCGGGCAAAACCTTGCGCGAGGTCGTGCTGCAGGCCGGCGCGGTGCGGTTCAAGCCGATCCTGCTCACCGCGCTGGCGGCGATGATCGGGGCGGCGACGATCCTGCTCGATCCGATCTTCCAGGGGCTGGCGATCTCGCTGCTGTTCGGGCTCGCCTCGTCGACGCTGCTGACGGTGCTGGTGATTCCGGCGATCTACATCGTGCTGCGCGACAAATCGCCGACTCCGCCCGCCGGTCCGGTGGCAAAGGGATAGCATCGCCGGCCGATCCGGGGCACAAAGGTCCGATCCCGCCACGATGGAATTGGAACCGATGATGATCACCCGACGATCGGCGCTGATGACCGCCCTGTCGCTCGCGCCGGCGCTGGCCGCGTCGAAGGCGTGGGCCGCACCGGCCGCGCCGGCGTCGGACGACAACGTGCTGTCGACCGAGGCGGTGCTGCGCGATCCCGACATTCCGGTCGCCGGCAATCCCGACGGCGACATCACCATCGTCGAGTGGTCGGACTATCGCTGTCCCTACTGCAAGAAGGTTGCGCCCGATCTCAGGCAGGTCGTGAAGGACGACGGCAAGGTTCGTCTGGTGCTGAAGGACTGGCCGATCTTCGGCGGCATCTCGGTCGATGCGGCCAAGATGGTGCTGGCGTCGAAATATCAGGGCAAGTTCTTCGAGGCGCACGACGCGCTGATCGGCAGCACCGCGAAACTGACGTCGGCCGGCCTCACCGAATTGCTCGGCGCCGGCGGCGTCGACGTCGCGCGCGCGACCAGGGACCTCGACACCAACGGCGCCGCGATCGAGGCGATCCTGGCGCGGAACGATGCGCAGGCGAAGGCGTTCGGCTTCCAGGGCACGCCGGCCTTCATCGTCGGCCGGTTCCGGGTGCCGGGCGTGCTCGACGTCGCAATGTTCAAGCAGGCGATCAAGGACGCCCGCGCGGCGGCGGCGCAGCAGAAGAAATAATCGTCGCCCGAGCGCGGAGCGAACAGGGGCGGCACCGCTGGTCGCGGCTCCGTTGGTTGATCTGAATCATCAAAGCGACGCAGCCGTGCGCTAGGCTGCGACGCCTCATCGACAGCAGGACGACGCTCATGCTGTGCAGACTCATCGCGATCGGTCTCATCGTGCTTCTCGGCGGGACGGCTGTTCAGGCCGTTTCGGGTGCAGCGCGTGCCGCGCCATGGCGCGCCGACGAGGGCAATACCCGCGGCTGGATGCTGATGTCGCCGCAGGAGCGCATCGCGCATCAGGCGCGGGTGCGCGGCTTCACCGATTACGAGTCCTGCGAAGCCTATCGCGCCGAGCATCACGCCTTGATGGTGCAGCGCGCGCGCGAGCGCGGCCTCGATCTGCCGGGCGGCCATTGGGATTTCTGCAGCCGCCTGAAACGCGGCGCGCCGCCGCGGCCGGATTGAGCCGGTGGCATCCCCCGCCGCGGCGCTGCAACGCTGGTCGATCCCGCTGCTCACGCTTTCCGTGCCGCTCGGATTCGTGGCGTGGGCGTTTCCGACAGGCCTCGCGCCGCTGCGCGCGGCCGGCATCGTCACCGGCTGGCTCGGCTGCGGGCTGCTGCTGGTGAGCCTGCTGCTGATGCTGCGCGAGCCGCGGCTCGCCTATTGGCTCGGCGGGCTGGAGCGGATGTATCGCTGGCATCACGTCACCGGCGTCGTCGCTTATGTGGCGCTGCTGCTGCATCCGCTCGCGCTCGCCGCCGGCAATCTCGCCGCGTCGCCGCGCCTCGCCTGGCAGACGTTGTCGCCGGCGACGGAGAGCTGGCAGGTGTGGTCGGGTTGGCTCGGCCTGCTGCTGTTGATGGTCGGCCTCGCCACCACTTTCACCCCGAGCATCCGCTACGGCCTGTGGCGCTGGCTGCACGCGCTGCTCGGTATCGGCGTGGTGATCGGTCTCGTGCATCTGATCCTGCTCGGCATCGACGAGCCGGTGCTGCCGATCCTCGCGGCGGCGGCAGGAATCCTCGGCTGGCGGCTGCTGCGCGGCGATCTCGGCCTCGCGGCGCGGCCCTATATCGTCGCGGCGGTGCGCAAGCTGACGCCGCAGTCCGTCGAGATCGAATTGCGCCCGCTGGCCGATCCGGTGACCGTGACCGCCGGGCAATTCGTGCTGGTCGCGTTCGGCAACGGCCCGCTGTATCGCGGCTGCGGCGAATTCCATCCCTTCACCATCAGCGCGATCGATCGCGACGGCGCGCTGCGCCTGGCGGTGAAGGCGCTCGGCGATTGTACGCGGCGAATGCTGTCGATCGAGCCCGGCGTCGCGGCGCGGGTGATCGGCGGCTTCGGCGGCCTGCTCGGCGACGCCGGCGCATC
This sequence comes from Rhodopseudomonas palustris HaA2, assembly GCF_000013365.1. Taxonomy (NCBI): domain Bacteria; kingdom Pseudomonadati; phylum Pseudomonadota; class Alphaproteobacteria; order Hyphomicrobiales; family Nitrobacteraceae; genus Rhodopseudomonas; species Rhodopseudomonas palustris. The sequence goes on along the minus strand of NC_007778.1, from coordinate 4,883,599 downwards.
GCCGCAATTGTGGATCGCCGGCGGCATCGGCGTCACGCCGTTCGTCGCTCTGCTGAACGAGGGCAGGCTGCGCCAGCCGGTGCGGCTGCTGTATCTGTATCGCCGCGAGGCCGATGCGACCTATCTGCCGGAGCTGCGCGCGATCGCGGCATCCGATCCGCAACTGAAATTGCAGGCGGTCGCCACCGGCGACGATCTGCCCGATCTCGATCGCCTGCTGCCCGCTACCAGCGAGTTGTCAGGCGTCGAGTGCTATCTGTGCGGGCCGGCGGGCCTGGTCGCGGCGCTGCAGCGGGCGCTCGGCGCGCGCGGGGTCGCCGCCCAGCACATCCACTTCGAAAACTTCGAGTTCAGATAATGCGCAGATTGTATTTCGCCGCCACCGCGACGTTCTGGATCGCCGTACTCGGCTTCTGGGCCGGCAGCGCGCTGACGCCGGTCACCCGGCAGCCGGCGGTCGCCGCCGACCGCGACATCACGGCGGCGGAACTCGCCCGCCACGCCACGCCCGCCGATTGCTGGATGGCGATCCGCGGCAGCGTCTATGATCTCACCGGCTATCTGCCGGACCATCCGTCGCGGCCATCGATCATCGAGCCGTGGTGCGGCAAGGAGGCGACCGACGCCTACAACACCAAGAGCAAGGGTCGCGCCCATTCCGGCGAAGCCGATGCGATGCTGCCGAAATACCGGATCGGCCGCTTCGTCACCGGCAGCGCGCAATAAGACTGGTTTGCAGTTGGCGCCGGCGGCGCCGCGAGCGGTTGTGTGACGGGCGGCGTCAGCATTCTGTCAGGCGATCAGGCCTAGAACCGGGCTGGTCGCAAAGGCTGCGGGAGCCTGCGCGCCGTCGGCCGTCCGCCGGCCAAGCCAGCGAGATTCCAAGACAGTCCATGCGCCGTCATTCGCCCATCGCCATCGCCTGTCTTGCTGCGCTGCTCGCCGCCGGCGTCGCGCGCGCCGGCGATGAGCTGCCGATCTCGCCGGTGCAGGCCGAGCGCGTCGGCATCGAGACCTCGCCGCTGGAGCAGCAGCCGGTCGCCGTGGGCCTCAGCTTTCCCGGCAAGATCACCGTGCCGCCGGATCGCACCCGGCTGATGAACGCGCCGTTCGGCGGCCGGATCGAGCGCCTGCTGGTGCGCACCGACAGCGCCGTCAAGGCCGGCGACGTGCTGGCCGAGCTGCAGAGCCCGGCGCTGGCGCACGCCCAGGCCGAATATCTCGTCGCCTACAACAAAGAGGGTCTGCTGAAGACCAATCTCGACCGCGAGGAGCAGCTCGCGCCCTATGGCGCGGTGCCGAAGAAGCAGGTCATCATCACCCGGAACGAATACGACCAGGCCCGCGCCACCGCGGCCGAGCGCCGCCAGGCGCTGTCGCATGTCGGCATGACCGAGCCGCAGATCGAGAAGCTGACGTCGAGCCAGAAGCTCGATCCGAAGCTGACGCTGATTGCGCCGATCGACGGCGTGGTGCTGGAGAGCGCGACGATGCCGGGCCAGACCGTCGAGGCGCTGGCGCCGGTGTTCAGGCTGGCGCAACTGTCGCCGCTGTGGGTCGAGATCCAGGTGCCGGCGTTGCGTGCCGAGCAGTTCGCCGTCGGCGCCCGCGTCACCGTGCGCGGCCACGATTGCGTCGGCCGCGTGGTGTCGATCGGCTCGAGCGTCGAGCCGACCTCGCAAACCGTGATCGTCCGCGCCGAATTCGACGAGCCCGATCCGGATCTGCGCCCGGGCCAGATGATCGAGGCGCAGATCACGTCGGCGACCACCGGCGAAAGCGAATGGCGGGTGCGCACCGGCGCGATGGTGCGGCGCGGCGGCGACGCCTTCGTATTCGTGCAGACCTCGGGCGGCTTCGTCGCCACCCCGGTGAAGATCCGCGAGGAACTGCCGCAATTCGCCGTGGTCAGCGGCAGCTTCCGCGGCGACGAACGCATCGCGGTGCGTGGCTTGGCTGCGCTCAAGGGCGCGTGGCAGGGTCTCGGCGGGGTCGAGTAAATGCTCGCGCGTCTGGTCGAGTTCTCGCTCGCGCATCGCCTGCTGGTGGTGCTGGCCACCCTGCTGCTGATCGGCGCTGGGATCTATGCGGTGCGCGGCCTGCCGATCGATGCCTTCCCGGACGTCTCGCCGGTGCAGGTCAAGATCATCATGAAGGCGCCGGGCATGACGCCCGAGGAGGTCGAGACCCGGGTGACGGCGCCGCTCGAGCTGGAAATGCTCGGCATCCCCAACAAGACCATCCTGCGCTCGACCACCAAATACGGCCTCGCCGACGTCACCATCGATTTCGCCGACGGCGTCGATATCTACTGGGCGCGCAATCAAGTCGCCGAACGGCTCGCCGCGGCGATGAAGGACATGCCGGACGGCCTGACCGGCGGCATGGCGCCGATCACCACGCCGCTCGGCGAGATGTTCATGTTCACCATCGCCGGCGGCGACCTGTCGCTGGCCGAACGGCGCACGCTGCTCGACTGGACGATCCGTCCGGCGCTGCGCACGCTGCCCGGCGTCGCCGACGTCAATTCGCTCGGCGGCTATGTCCGCTCGTTCGAGATCGTCCCCGACAATCTGGCGATGGCGTCGCGCGGCATTTCCATCGACATGCTGGAGAAGGCGATCAAGGCCAACAACCGCAATGGCGGCGCCGGCCGGCTGTCCGCCGGCGAGGAAGTGCTGCTGGTCCGCGTCGACGGCCAGGTCCGCACGCTCGACGATCTGCGCAACATCGTGCTGGCCTCGCGCGACGGCGGCATGGTGCGGGTGCGCGACGTCGCCGAGGTGCGGATCGGCAGCATCACCCGCTCCGGCGCCGTGACGCGCGACGGGCAAAGCGAGGCGGTGCAGGGCCTGGTGCTCGGCCTGCGCGGCGCCAATGCCCGCGACGTCGTCGAGGGCGTCCGCGCCAAATTCGCCGAGCTCGCGCCGACGCTGCCGAAGGGCGTGACGCTCGACGTGTTCTACGATCGCGGCGATCTGGTCGGCCGCGCCATCAGCACGGTGTCGAAATCGCTGCTCGAAGCCACCGTGCTGGTGATCCTGCTGCTGGTCCTGTTTCTCGGCGACTGGCGCGCCGCTCTGGTGGTGGCGCTGACGCTGCCGCTGTCGGCGCTCGCCACCTTCGTGCTGATGCGCTGGGCCGGGATGTCCGCCAACCTGATGAGCCTCGGCGGGCTCGCGGTGGCGATCGGCATGCTGATCGACGCCGCCGTCGTGGTGGTCGAGAACATCGTCTCGCATCTGGCGCACGACCGCCACGGCGCGCGGGTGCCGCTGCTGCACCGGATCTACCAGGCGCTGCGCGAAGTCGTGGTGCCGGTGACGTCGGGCATCGCCATCATCGTCATCGTGTTCCTGCCGCTGCTGACGCTGCAGGGGCTGGAAGGCAAGCTGTTCATTCCGGTGGCGCTGTCGATCGTGTTCGCGCTCGGCTCCTCGCTGCTGCTGGCGCTGACGGTGGTGCCGGTGCTGGCGTCGCTGCTGCTACGCACCTCCGGCCATCACGACACCTGGCTGGTTCGCAAGATCAGCGCGGCCTATGCGCCGGTGTTGCATTTCGCGTTGCGCCGCGAAAAGGCGGTGCTGGCGGTCGCGGTGCTGGCGCTGGTCGCGACCGGCTTCGCCTATGTCCAGCTCGGCAAGATCTTCATGCCGACGATGGAGGAAGGCACGCCGATCCTCAGCGTCGAGAAACTGCCCTCGGTGAGCCTCGAGGCGAGCGTCGATCTCGACCTGAAGATTCAGAAGGCGGTGATGGCGGCGGTGCCCGAGGTTTCGAGCATCGTCGCGCGCGTCGGCTCCGACGAAATCGGCCTCGATCCGATGGGGCTCAATCAGACCGATACTTACGTCATCCTGAAGCCGCCGTCGGAATGGCGCCGGCCGGACGACAAGGACTGGCTGATGGGCGAGATCCGCAAGGCGCTCGCCGAGTTTCCCGGCATCGGCTTCAGCTTCACCCAGCCGATCGAGATGCGCGTGCAGGAGATGATCATCGGCGCCCGCGGCGACGTGGTGGCGAAGATCTTCGGCACCGACATCGCCACGCTGAACAGCCTCGCCGAACAGATCACGGCGACGATGAAGACGCTGAAGGGCGCCGAGGACGTCCGCACCACGCTGAACGAGGGCTTCGAGTATTACAGCATCGGGATCGACCGGCTGCAGGCCGGACGGCTCGGGCTCGACGTCGACCAGCTCACCAGCGCGCTGCGCACCCAGATCGACGGCCAGCCGGTCGGCATCGTCGTCGAGGAGGGCCGCCGCACCCCGATCTCGATCCGCGGCACCGACGCCTTGCGGGAATCGCCGGCGCGGCTCGCCGGCCTCAGCCTGGTGATCGCCGACGGCAAATCGGTGCCGCTCACCAATGTGGCGCGGCTGGAGCGGATCGACGGCCCGGTCAAGATCGACCGCGAGAACGGGCAGCGGCTGGCGCTGGTGATGAGCAACGTCACCGGTCGCGATTTGGTCGGCTTCGTCGACGAGGCCAAGGCCGCGGTCGCCGCGCGGGTCAAATTGCCGGAGGGCTACCGCATCGTCTGGGGCGGCCAGTTCGAGAACCAGCAGCGCGCCGCCGCAAGGCTCGCCATCGTGGTGCCGATCGCGCTGGCGCTGGTGTTCCTGCTGCTGTTCGTCACCTTCGCGTCGCTGCGGCAAGCGCTGCTGGTGTTCGTCAACATTCCGTTCGCGCTGGTCGGCGGCGTGTTCAGCCTGCTGGTCTCCGGCGAGTATCTGTCGGTGCCGGCCTCGGTCGGCTTCATCGCGCTGCTCGGCATCGCGGTGCTGAACGGGCTGGTGCTGGTGACCTATTTCAACACGCTGCGCGGTCAGGGCCTGTCGCCGGATCAGATCGTCGAGCTCGGCTCGCAGCGCCGGCTGCGGCCGATCCTGCTCACCGCCAGCATCACCGCGTTCGGGCTGGTGCCGCTGCTCTACGCCACCGGCCCGGGCGCCGACGTGCAGCGTCCGCTGGCGATCGTGGTGATCGGCGGGCTGGTGTCGTCGACGCTGCTGACGCTGGTGATCCTGCCGGTGCTGTATCGCCGTTTCGGCATCGTGGCGGAGAAGGCGGCATGAGCCTGGTGATGCTGACGCTGGTCGCGCCGATGGCGCTGAAAGAAGACCTGGTCGCCGCGATGCTGGCGCACGGACCGACCGCGCAGGCCGGCTTTGTTGCGCGCGAGGTCGAAGGCTGTGGCGACCGCGTCGCCTACGACAGCTCGATCGAGCGGGTCCGCGGCCACAGGCTCGCCGTCGAGATCGTGGTGACCGCGCCGGAGCACGACATCCGCAGCCTGCTCGACGCGCTTCGCGCCGGGATGGCGGGGCGTGACGTCACATGGCGGATCGCCGCCGTGACGGCGGCCGGGACCCTTTAGTCCAGCGCCGACATCACGCGATCGACGGCGGCGCCGCCGGGATGCTTCACAATAACATATAGACGAATTCGTATTTCTCGATTAGAGCGCCGCGAGACAAGACATGGCGCGGTCGCCGGCGATCGGGCTTGCGTTTCAGCCGAGGCGTGCGCCGCGTCGTTGTCTGCCCTGCGTCGACGATCGAGGACGGAAATCACGATGACCGTTTCCGAGACCAGCCGTCCCAACCGGCTGCCGTGGCCGCCGATGCTGCTGACGCTGGCGGCGCTCGCGTCCATCGGTCTCGGCGTGGTGGCGCCACTGACCGTGCCGCGCGCGCAAGCGGTGGTGCTGATCGGCTATGCGATCGCGGGACTGGGGCTCGCTGTCGATCTCTGGGCGATCCTGACCATGCGCCGCGCGCGCACCAACATTCTGCCGCACCGCGCCGCCGACCGGCTGGTCACCTGGGGGCCGTTCCGCTTCAGCCGCAATCCGATCTATCTCGCCAATGCGTGGCTGCTGATCGGCATCGGGACGGCGTTCGGAAACGGCTGGTTCATCGTGTTCGCGCTGCTGTCGGCGGTGGCGGTCGATCGGCTCGCAATCCGCCGCGAGGAACGCCATCTCGCGATCAAATTCGGCAACGACTGGATAGAGTATTCGTCGAAGACGCCGCGCTGGCTGATCCGATGATCGCAAGCCGTCAAAGGGAGAATTGAATGACCACCAATGTGAAGCAGATGATGGAAGCCGCCAATGCGGCGGTGCCGCGGGTCACCCCGGATCAGGCGCGCGAGATGATGGGCAAGGGCGCCGTGGTGATCGACGTGCGCGACGCGCCCGAGGTCGAGAACAGCGGCAAGGTCGAGGGCTCGCTGCACATCTCGCGCGGCATGCTCGAGTTCCGCGCCGATCCGGACACGGCGTTTCACGACAAGCGTCTCGCCAAGGACAGACCGGTGATCGTGTACTGCGCCTCCGGCGGCCGCTCGGCGCTGGCCGGCAAGGTGCTGAAGGACATGGGCTACGCCGAAGTCTACAATCTCGGCGCGTTCAAGGACTGGACCGACGCCGGCGGACCGATCGAAAAGCCGATCGACCGCGGCATGTGAGCGCTGTCGGTTAGTTGCTGGTCGCGACGTTCGAGGTACCCCGAGCGTCCGGATTTCGGGTTTGCGCCCCGAGGGGCGCATCTCGGCATGACGAAACAATGGGGCGGCGACGCGAGGCTGGCGAATTGCCGGCATTGACGAATTGCCGTTCCGGCATTGATGCGACGCGTACAAGGAACCAAATGATTAGCCGGCCTTTGACCTCGACAAACGAGGTACCAGCAAATGTCGGACATCATCATTTTGTTCCGGATGGCTCTGCCCGTGCTGTCCCTGTTGGCGCTGACGATCGGCCTGGTAACAGGGTTGGTCCTGCTGATCTACGGAATCGGTGGGATGATTCCACGACGTCCGCGTGTCGTCGCGACGCAACGTCATCGCGACCTGACACGACGGCGTGAGCCGAGTCGTTAGTTCACTTCGTCAGAAATTTCCACGCCACCACGACGGCGACCAGCGCGGCGAAGATCAGCAGCGCGGGGACCGGCCGGCGGCCGGTCTGCGGGACGGGGCGGGCGCCGCGATCGGCGGCGCGGGTGACCTGCGGCTTCGGCGGCTTCTTGAAGCGGACGACGTTGTCGACCGGGGCCGTGCCGGGCTCCGCCGGCGGGGTGCGCGGTTCTGGCTCCGGCGCGTCGCCGGTGCCGCCCATGTCGCTGTAATAGGCCTGATAGGTCTCGCGCACCGCGATCGTCTTGGATTCGATCTCGCTCATCCGGTCGAGCCGCTCGCGATAGCCGTTCAGCACCGTCTGCGCATTCGGAGGCAGCGAGTCGAAGCTGCCGAGTTTCGCCATCATCAACCAGGTGGCGAAATCGGCCTCGGCCCGGGTTCGGGCTTTGCGGGCAATCGTGGTGCTGGACTTGGAAGCCATGGTGATCCGGTTGAGTCGCTCTCCGACATCGCGCGACGTGACGACAGGGTTGGGACGCATTCCTCAATAGCTGAAAACGCCGCCGCGCGTCAGGGGTTCGTGCCTCGCCACCGAAACGCGCAGGCGAGGCTGGCGAAGCAGCGGTATCATCGCTACATTGGGACGGCGAGGCTGCGTTTCGCGTCAGGAGCCATATATCCCCGGGGCCTTATCGATCCTTCCGGGAACTGTCCCTGGCCGGGTCCGTGGACCCGGTCACATGGTGCCCACCTACTTTCGTAGGGAACTCCGGGATCGAGCGCTTCAACGGTCATGTGGCTTCGCACTTCCTCCTCCCTCGTGCTCTCCCGGCTTTTCCGGCCGGCGGCCCCTGCCTATAAGCGGGGATGAGCGAACTTTCCGACAGCGTCTCCAAGGATGAATTGCGCGCCGCGGCATTGGCCCGGCGTTTGGCGTTGTCGGACGAGGCCCGCGCCGCGGCCGCCGTTGTGATTGCCGCAAGGCCTCTGCCGTTCGCGGTGCCGGAGGGCGCGATCGTCGCCGGTTATGTGCCGATTCGCGGTGAAATCGATCCGCTGCCGTTGATGCGCGCGCTTGCTGAGGGCGGCGCGAGGCTGGCCTTGCCGGTGGTGACCGGGCCCGGACGGCCGCTGAAATTCCGCGCCTGGTCGGAGGGCGAGGCGCTGCAGCGCAGCCGACTCGGCATCCTGGAGCCGCTACCCGGCGCGCCGGAGCTGGTTCCGGACATCGTGCTGGCACCGCTCGCCGCGTTCGATGCGCAGGGCCACCGCATCGGCTACGGCGCCGGCCACTACGACTGCACGCTCGCGGCGCTGCGCGGCTCGAAGCCGGTGATCGCCGCGGGGCTCGCCTTTGCGGTGCAGCAAATCGAGGCGGTCCCCGCCGCCGCCCACGACGTGGCGCTGGATTATGTGATAACGGAACGCGACACGCTCATTTTCCGGAGTCGATAGGTTTGCGCATTCTGTTCATCGGCGACGTCGTCGGCAAATCCGGCCGCACGGCGATCGCCGAACATCTGCCCCGAGCGATCCGCGACTGGCAGCTCGATTGCACCATCATCAACGGCGAGAACGCCGCCGGCGGCTTCGGCATCACCGAGGCGATCTACAATGATTTCATCGACGCCGGCGCCGATGCGGTGACGCTCGGCAACCACGCCTGGAATCAGAAGGAGGCGCTGGTGTTCATCGAGCGCGCGCCGCGCCTGATCCGCCCGGCGAATTTTCCGCGCCACACGCCGGGCCGCGGCGCCACGCTGGTCGAGACCCGCAACGGCGCCCGCGTGCTGGTGATCAACGCGATGGGCCGGGTGTTCATGGAGCCGCTGAACGATCCGTTCGCCGCGGTCGCGCGTGAGCTCGACGCCTGTCCGCTGCGCGAAGCCGCCGACGCCATCGTGCTGGATTTCCACGGCGAGGCGTCGAGCGAAAAGCAGGGCATGGGTTACTTCTGCGACGGCAAGGTCAGCCTCGTGGTCGGCACCCATACCCATGTGCCGACCGCCGATCACCAGATCCTGCCCGGCGGCACCGCCTACATGACCGACGCGGGCATGACCGGCGATTATGATTCCGTGATCGGCATGCACAAGGACGAGCCGCTGCAGCGCTTCACCACCGGCATTCCGCAGGGCCGGTTCGAGCCGGCCAACGGCGTCGCGACGCTGAGCGGCGTCGCGGTCGAGACCGATGATACGACGGGCCTGGCGCTGCGCATCGCCCCGGTCCGTATCGGCGGAAGGCTGGAGCCGGCGGTGCCGGGGTTCTGGATGAGTTAGCTGCTCGTTCCGTAGGGTGGCGCTGAGCGCAGCGAAGCCCACGCGCACAGCGCTCGGCTTGTGAGCGGGGGCACAGCGCTACGCGCCTTTGCGCACCCTGCCAACGACACGTGCAAGTGAGCACAGCGCGCTCCCTCGCCCCGCTCTTCGCGGGGAGAGGGTTGGGGTGAGGGGCGACGCGCGCACTGCGTCTCGGCTGTGCGGAGATGCCCCCTCACCCGGCTTGCATCTGGCGATGCAAGCCGACCTCTCCCCGCGCGCGGGGAGAGGTCACAACGGCCGCTTGCTCACCATCCAAGATTCGAAGTCCGGCAATGCTCAATACCGCTCCGGCACGTACATCTCCTCCGGAATCGGCGTGCGGTGATAGTCGGGGTGGTGGATCCGCGGCGGCAGCACCACGCGCTCGCTCGGCACCTCTTCGTAAGGGATCTGGTCGAGCAGATGCGCAATGCAGTTCAGCCGCGCCTTCTTCTTGTCGACCGCCTGCACCACGTGCCACGGCGCCTCGGCGATGTGGGTGCGCTCCAGCATCTCTTCCTTGGCCTTGGTGTAGTTCTCCCAGCGCGCCCGCGACTGCACGTCCATCGGGCTCAGCTTCCACTGCTTCAAGGGATCGTTGATCCGCATCATGAAGCGCAGCTGCTGCTCGTCGTCGGTGATCGAGAACCAGTATTTGATCAGCACGATGCCGGAGCGCACCAGCATCCGCTCGAATTCCGGCACCGAGCGGAAGAACTCCTCGACCTCGGCCTCGGTGCAGAATCCCATCACCCGTTCGACACCGGCGCGGTTGTACCAAGAGCGGTCGAACAGCACGATCTCGCCGGCGGCCGGCAGATGCGAGACGTAGCGCTGGAAGTACCATTGGCTGCGCTCGCGCAGGCTCGGCGCCGGCAGCGCCGCGACGCGGCAGATCCGCGGATTGAGCCGCTGGGTGATCCGCTTGATGACGCCGCCCTTGCCGGCGGAATCGCGGCCCTCGAACACCACCACCACCTTCAGGCCCTGATGCTGCACCCAGCTTTGCAGCTTCACCAATTCGCCCTGCAGCCGGAACAGTTCCTTGAAATAGATCCGGCGGTCGACGGTGTCGGCGGGCGAGTGACCGGCGAATTCGTTGGTCAGCGCGTCGAGGCGATCGTCGTCGATTTCGAGTTCCAGCTCCTCGTCGAATCCGTCGAGCATTTCCGCCTCGATCCGCTGCCGCATCGTCGGCGCGGCTTTGACGGGCTTCTTGCGGGTCGCAGCGGTGGTTGTCTTGGTCGCCTTGCCGGCGGGTTTTCGAGCCATTTTGGTCTCCGGGCGTGACTGCCGGAGGGAAACTGCCGCGCGGTGTTTGTCGCAGGTATGACAGCGGTGGCCCGGTGCGACATTTGGCGCGGATGGCCGCCCGGTTTTTGGGCCGGGCGGCCATCGATCGGCTCGCGATATCAGGCGGCTCGGACGTTGCTGAGGAAATTGCCGACTTCCAGTTTCAGCCGGTTGCTTTCGGTCGACAGCGATTGCGCCGCCGACAGCACCTGCGAGGACGCCGCGCCGGTCTCGCTGGCGCCACGCTGCACGTCGCCGATATTGCTCGACACCTGATGAGTGCCCTGCGCCGCCTGCTGCACGTTGCGGGCGATTTCGTGGGTGGCGGCGCCTTGCTCCTCCACCGCCGCGGCGATCGTCGACGAGATTTCCGACATCCGGGCGATGGTCTGGCCGATCTGCATGATGGCGCCGGCCGATTCCTGGGTGGCGGATTGGATGCCGGAGATCTGCTGGCTGATCTCGCCGGTCGCCTTGGCGGTCTGCTCGGCCAGCGCCTTGACCTCGGAGGCGACCACGGCGAAGCCGCGGCCGGCGTCGCCGGCGCGGGCGGCTTCGATCGTCGCGTTCAGCGCCAGCAGGTTGGTCTGCCCGGCGATGGTGTTGATCAGTTCCACCACGGCGCCGATCCGCGCCGCGGCCTGGGTCAACTGGCCGACGCTCTGATTGGTGTCGCGCGCCTGATCGACCGCCTCGGCGGCGATCCGGGCCGATTCCTGGACCTGGCGGCTGATCTCCTGCACCGAGGAGGTCAGTTCCTCGGTGGCCGAGGCCACCGATTGCACATTGGCGCTGGCCTGGCCCGAGGCGGCGGCGACCGAGGTGGTGAGCTGCTGGGCGCGGTCGGCGGTGGCGGTGAGGGTGCCGGCGGAGGCCTCCAGTTCGGTCGAGGCCGACGCCACCGTCTCGACGATCTCGCCGATCATCTGCTCGAAGTGGCGGGTGATCTCGTCGACCCGCTGGCCGCGCTGGATCTTTTCGGCGGCGTCCTTCATGGCGGCTTCGTCGGCCGCCTTCTTGGCGATCAAGGCCTCCTTGAACAGCTGCAGCGAGTCCGCCATCTTGCCGATTTCGGTGGCCTCGCCCTGGTGCGGGACGCTGGCGCCGAGGTCGCCCGCACCCAGCGCCTGCATCGGCGCCACGATCGAATCGATGCCGCGTGACACGTCGCGCACCAGATAGATCGCCAGCCCGCCGCCGAGCACGATGGCGGCGCCGATGATGATCAGCAACTGCATCAAGGCCGACTGATGGACCTGGTTCGCGAATCGGCCGGCTTCGTCGGCGCCCTTGTTGTTGAGGGCGATGTCCCGGTCGAGAATGGCGTCCGCCTGTTTCGAGATCGGATAGGCCTTGGTCTCGTTGAATGCGGTGGCGTCGTGCGGGATGCGGCCGATGCTGTCGCGCGACAGCGCGACGACCCGCGGAATCTGGCTTTCGTAGAGATTCCATTGCTCACTCCACTCGTTGTAGAGCGCGCGTTCTTCGGCGGAGCCGATCAGCTTCTCGTAGACGTCGCGAAACTTCCGCAGCGCTTGCGCCGAGGTCTCTATCCGATTTTCGACCGCCGCCTTGGTGTCCGCGGTTTCGGAGAGCAGGTGCAAGCGAACGATGGCGCGATAGGTGACGACTTCGGCGCGCAGATCGCCGAGCGCGCGGACGCGCGGCAGCCAGTTGCTCTGGATATCGACGGCTGCAGTGTTGATCGCCTGGGTCTTTGTGACAGCCAGTATTCCCATGCCGATTATGGTGATCAGCAGAAACCCAACGACAAGACTGATCTTGGCGCGAATGGAGAAGTTGGTCGGCATCGTCGATATCCTTGACCGCTATGGATGGTCACCGACGAACGACTCGGGATCGAGGGGCTGGTCAGGATGAGGGGCGCAGCGGCGGTAGATCGCTCTCATTGCGACGCAACATCATCCCCGCGCATGAACGCTTCGTAAAACTACCAGGTACGAGTCTCGCAATCCGACGGTAATAGACTAAAGGGGTATGGCGATCGATGATCCGGCAGTAATGGCGTTTCCCGATACCGTCAAGTGCCTCCGCCGAGTCGGAGTCGTCCGGTTTCTGGTCGGATCAGACCGGACCGCTCGATTTGTGAGTGGACGCGTACGGCCGGCACCATGCTTACCCTGTCAATACGCCACCCGGTTTTCAATCGTGGACTATATTCCTAAAAAGGATTGTGCGCATATATACTTAACAAATGTGATGATATGCCTAGAATCGATGATCGACAGGCCGGCGTATCAAGTGTTTCGTTTCTGAAGGATTCGGGCGGTCTCCGCTTCGAGACCGAGCACGATGCTGTCAACTTTGGTCATAATCTCGTTTAGCGTAGCCGAGACTGGATACTCAGACAGAAAGCCAGTGTCCGCGAAGGATATGTAGAAGGGCGCGCCGAACTTGTAGTCACATGATCCATCGGGGGACGTTTTTGCGACTACAATCTCGTTCTTCGATCTGTCCCAATAGGGATCGAAGCCATCAATGGCCTTGATCGCGTTCATATTGGTGATGGTGTACACTCCATCCAGGTTTCTAGCGCCCAGCCTGAGTGGAACTTGGTGTTTGTTCGGGTTGGCGATCTTAGCGAATGCCCTAAGGAGGTCGTCCCCGCCTTCATGAGTATCCCCAGTTGGGTAAGTCTGGAGAGACGCGAGGAAGGGCCTCAGATCGACGGGGATGTCGGAATAGGTATCCCTTCTGAAAACACCTTCGAGGTCTTTGGGGCCTTCGGCAAAGGGGAAGTACGCCTTCTTAGCCGGCCTTCCGTTCAAGACTTCACAACTGGCACAGACGGCAAAATCGAGGGCGTTGCGAAGGTCATTGACGACAGCATAGGCCGCGTAGCACAGCCTGTCGGGCAGCTCCTTGGTAACTTTCAGTTTATGGACCAAATGCCCTGTCTCGGGGTCTATCTCTGCGATAGGAGTGCATAGATTGTCCGCGAGGAACGACTCGGACAGTTTGTCAAACTCGGCAAGATTTTTGTATGCCCCCTCATTCACGACTAGCCGCGCCCCATAAAAAGGGTCTTCTTTGCGGGCTTCGCGCCTAGGGTCGAACTGCTCTTTGCCGGAATACCCGGTGGATAATGCTTGGAACGATTTGCGTGGAGAACTCCTCGATATATTCAGGTTGTTAAATGTTATGTTCTCCGCGCCATCTTCGATTTGAACTGGAACGTCGAAGCCGGATACCATCGTGTTATCGAAGGTGAGATTGGAGCTATCTTTACTGATATAGAATCCGGCTCCTCCTGTTCGCTTTTGCACCATGGGATCACTCCGATGTCGAAGTCTAAGGATAATGAAGATGATTTGGAACGGCACGTCTTATGGGCGCGCTTGTGCGCATGAAGCCAAAGCCGCACCAGGAAATGAAGGTTGGAAAGAAAGAGGTTTCGGCCAGAAAGAAAGGCCCGGCTTAAGAAAAGCCTAGCCCATCGAAACAGGTTTAACCTATAGCCGGCATCCCATCGTCTGGTGAAAGCGCGTCTGGTGAAAACGGTTTCGCGTGTAGTCTTGTTCCCTATCGAACCATTCGCACCATACGTCGCCACTTGATTGTCTATTTGTCACTGTCATGAGCGGGCCGCCAGACTTGAGCCTTACGGTGTCACACTTCTTGAACTGAGACATCCCTGCCTCGTTGGGCGATTAATTATGAAGTACAACAACGGCAAGATTAATGCACGCAATCTCGTGCATGTCTATTCGTTGATGATAGAGAGCCCCCTTTTTTATTAGGTAGCTTCGCATGCCTAAACAGTGGCGGGCCAACAATGTTTCTTGTTGATGGATGGCTGCAACGTTCTTGCCCGAGTTCATCATATGCGCGGCCATCCACGACTTGGTCAGAGGGACCTTGGACCGCTCGAACACGGTGCCAACGGTCACAGTGAACTGGCCTTTGCAGTCGTTGCAGTAATACAGGCCGGGGCGATGGGATTTCTTGGTCCCTTCGAGCTTGTCGGGATCAGAGGAGCCGCAATGATGACAAAAGGGACCTTCGGGTCATCGCACTGCCTCAAGGGTTTCGCGGGCCTTGTCCTCGTCCTGAAACATGGGGTCCTCGTCAGGCGTGCCCGCATCCAATCGCTCGAAAACGCCCTATCGCTGCCGTTGCGCGCCGAATGTGAGCACCGCATCGACCATCCGGTCGACGTCCGCGCACGTGGACCGGTGATTGACGATCGCGGCGCGGATCGCGAGCTGGCCGCCGATCGTGGTCGAAGACGGCGCGGCGATCCCGGATTCGTGCAGGTCGGCGACGATCTCGGCGTTGAGCGCGTCGGCATCGCCCGATGACGTTCGATGACGGAAGCAGACGATGTTGAGGGCGACCGGCGCCAGTCGTTCGAGTTTCGGCTCGCGCTGCACCCGGGCTTCGAGATGCCGCGCCACCGCGCAGGTGTGGGCGATCATCGCGCCGAGGCGCTCGGCGCCGTAGGTCTTCAGCGTGAACCAGGTCTTCAGCGCGCGGAAGCCGCGCGACAGGTCCGGCCCGTAGTCGCACGGCCAGGGCGAGCCGGCGGCGAGCCCCCGGGTCTCGCGGCGTAGATAGGCGGCCGGCGCCGCGAAGGTGGCGCGATGCTGCTCGCCGTCGCGCACGATCAGGAAGCCGGCGTCGTAATTGACCTGGCCCCATTTGTGAAAGTCGAGCGCGACCGAATCCGCTTCGCTCAAGCCTGCGAGCATCGGCGCGATCTGCGGCGACAGCATCCCGAGCGCGCCATAGGCGCCGTCGACGTGAAACCACAGCCCTTCGTCGCGGCAGAGCTGCGCCAGCGCGGCGAGATCGTCGATCGCGCCGGTGTCGACGGTGCCGGCCGAGCCGGTCACCAGGAACGGCCTGAATCCGGCGGCGCGGTCCTCGGCGATCCGCCGGCGCAGCGCGGCGATGTCGATGCGATGCGCGGCGTCGAACGCGATCCGCCGCACCGCGCCGCGACCGAGTCCGGCGAGATCGGCGGCCTGCACCACGCAGCCATGGGCCGCGGCCGAGGCGTAGGCGGTGAGCGGTTCACCCGATAGTCCGCCCTCGCGCACCTGCGGCCCGAGCGCGGCGGTCCGCGCCACCAGCAGCGCCATGAAGTTCGCCATCGACGAGCCGGTGACGAACAGCCCGCTCGCGGTCTTCGGGAAGCCGAACAATTCGCGCACCCAGCGTACGATCTGGCGCTCGACCTCGAGGCCGATGTGGTCGCGGCCGCCGCAATTGGCGTTCAGTCCTGCGGCCAGCATCTCGGCGAGCATGCCCACGGCGGTGCCGCCGCCATGCACCCAGCCCATGAAGCCGGGATGCACATTGCCGGTCGCATAGGGCGCGATGCTGTTCGAGAACTCCTGATACACCTCGCCGAGCGGCGTTTCCCCGCGCGGCAGCGTCTCGCCGAAGCGCGCGCGCACGTCGTCGGGGATCGGCTGCCACACCGGCCGCTCGCGCACATCGGCGATGGAGTCGATGACGTCGTCGAGCATCCGGTGCGCATCGGCGCGGAGGCTCTCCCAGTCGTCGGGATCGAGGCTCGGCGCGCCGGAATGCCCTCCGGCGCGCTCCGTCTCACTCACGCCACGCTCTGTCGACGCGCCGTCACGCGACGCTCCAGCATCGCCGCGAACGCGTCGAAGATCTTGATCATCTGGGGCGGCTTGTAGGGATACAGCTCCGGGCTGTCCATGTTGTGGACCACCGCGGTGTTGTCGATCTCGAACACCAGCAGGTCGCCGGCCGGCGTCTGCGCGCAGTCGATGGTGAAATAATCGAGCCCGATCCGTTCGATCATGCCGTCCAGCGCGGTGCGATGCCGCCGCGCGAAGCCGAAATCGAAGGTGTGGAAGAACGCCGCCTCTTCCAGCCGCTTGCTGGCGCTCTGCGCCATTCCGGCGTTGAGATACCAGATGTCCCAGCGGTCGGCGATCGCCATGTGGCAGGCATAGGGCTTGCCGTCGACCACGACGAGTCGATATTTGCGGAACAGCCCGTCGTCGCTGGCGTAGTCGACATAGCGCGCGACGAAGTATTCCTCCTCGGGGCGCTCTTCCAGATAGGCGGCGAGGTCGGCGGTGTGCTCGATCCGCGCCAGGCCGAAGCCGGCATGCGAGCCGCGGGGCCGGACGATGAGCGGATAGCCGACGCCGTTGGTGACGTCGGCGAGCGCCGCGGTGCCCACCGCGACCGCGACGAGCGCGTCGCGACCGACCGGAACGGTGGCGGGAATGTCGAGGCCGTCGATGTCCCCGATCAGCCGGTACAGCTTGTCACGGTCGAGATGGCCGATCAGATCCGGCGGATTGAGCAGCGGCACCGGCCAGCTCGGCGCGCGCGCCGCGATCTTGGCCAGGGCGCCGCGGCATTCCTCGGAGTCGGAGGCGATCACGATCGCCAGATCGTGCGCCGGCAGCGGCTCCGGCAGCGGCACGCCGTCGACCACATACAGCGTCACCAGCTCGATGCCGGAGCTCTCCAGCAGAAATTCGATCGGCGTGTTGCCGCCCATGTCGATGTCGGCGGCGAGTGCCAGCACCCGCATCGGCGGGGTCTCGCGCGCGCAAGGCGAGCGGAACAATTGATGCTGCGCCAGCGTCTCGGTCTGCACCGACAGCCCGGCCTCTTTGTGGCCGAACAATTGCGTGATCAGCGCCAGATCGAGTTGCTCGCCGGCGGTCGCGGTGCCGTCATCGACCTTGCTCATCAGGCTCTGCCACAGCGGAAACAAATTCTCGCCGTCGAACGCGCGCTTGGTCAGGCGCGCGAAGCCGATGCGGTCGGCGATGGGCTGCGGGACGGGCGGCTGCTGCGTCTCAATGGGCATGGCGGTCCTGGGCTGGTGTGGTGGGGGCCGGCTGCGGCAGCAGCAGCGTTTCAAGTCTGGCCACGATCCGCGCGGCGTCGCCGAGGATGCGATCGATGGCGTGCTGCGCCTGACCGGGTTGCGCCGCGAAGGCATCGACGACATGGCGGGCGCTGATGCAGATCCGCAGCGCCGCCACGGCGTCGTGGCCGGGCCCGCCCCAGCCGACCGGCTGTCCGATCAGGCATGGCGGGTCGTCGGGCGACCCTTCGCGCAGCGCCGCATGGATCGCGCGGCACTGCGCCAGCGACAGCGCCGCGCCGCCGGACGTGAGGGTGAAGCCGAAGATCGACGGGTTGGCGAATTCGCCGCCGTGTTCGGGGCGCGGCTGCGGCGGCAGCAGCGTCAGCGACGGCGACGCGGCGATCACCTTGGCGATACCGTCGCTGAGCGTGCGCAGCGCGGCGCGGCGGAACTCGTCCGGAACCGCGTAGTACGCGCGCATCTCTTCCAGCGCCGCCTCCCAGCGCAGCCATTGGCCGAAATTCGGCGCCGCCGAGAATTGCTCGCGCAAGCCGCGCCAGCGCAGCGGCCAGTCGCTGCGGCTGGCATAGTCGGCGAGCCCCGGCGCCAGTTGCGTCAGCGCGTCGATCTGCGCGCCGAGCCGCGGCGGCACCAGCAGCGCGCCGCTGAACGCCGGGCCGGCGTAGTATTTCGAGCCGGTCAGCAGCACCAGGTCGCCGCGCGCGAGACAGCGCGCGATGCGGCGGCGGCCGATCCGCATCTGGCAGGCATCGACCACGATCTGCACCCGGCCCGGCCAGCGCCGGGCGATTTCCGTGGTGCAGCGGTCGCTCGGCGCCTGCAGGCCGAGCTTGGAGCAGTCCATGATTTCGAGCATCACCCGGGCGCCTTGGGCGACGAGCGATTCCACCGTCTCCAGCACCTCGGCGTCGATCGCCGATGGCGACCGCAGCCGGCCCTCGGCATCGCGCAGCCGCAGCGCGAGGCTGTGGACCGGGCCGAGTCCGGTCACCGGCGCGCCTTTGGCCACCTTGCAGTCGTTGGTGCTGCGGTCGCTGAAATGCTGGCCGCGCGCGGTGTGCACGGTGCCGGTGCCGGTCTGGTCGGCGGCGACGATCAGCGTCACCACCTCGCCGCCGAGCAGCGCGCGGCTCAGCGCCAGCGCCTGCAATTGCGCGTCGGTGCCCGACGCCGCGAACACCACCTCGACGTCCGAGCGGGCGAGGCCGAGCAGCGCCTTCAGGTCGTCCCGCATCGCCTCGATCCGGGCGTCGAAGCACTCGATCAGCCCGTGCAGCATCGCCGAGGACATCAGCGCGGTGCGGGCGCGCTCGGCGGCCTCGTAGCCGCGCTGCGAAATGGTGGTGGCGGTGCAGGACGAGAAGCTGGCGACCTCCGGCGTGGGGGTCGGGCTGCAGCCATAGGCATTGCGGCCGGTCGCCGGGTCGATGTCGAGCCGGGCATCGCCGCCGCAGCTCAGCAGTTGACCGAGCGGCGCGAACAAGTCGCGCAGCGGCGAGGGAGCGCGCAGCCCCATGTCGGTCGGGGCGTGGCGGTCGGCGGCGGTGCGCGGCAGGCTCCGGGGATTCGACATCGCTCAACCTCTCGCCCGGCACCCGGGGCGGTCGTCGGCGCCGCGGCCGGCTGCCGGGCGCTAGTCTCACCAAGGCGTAAACGAACTTGGTTAATGCCGGCTTTACTTCTGGCCTCGGATGGTCCCGAGGCGGAGCTCAAACGAAAGCCGGCGCCACGCGGGCGCCGGCCGGTCTTGGGTGCCGTGGTCCGCTCAGGCGGCGCGGACGTTGTCGAGGAACTTCGACACCTCGACCTTGAGGCGGTTGCTGTCCCGCGACAGCGACTTCGCCGCCGACAGCACCTGGCTGGAGGCCGAGCCGGTCTCGGTGGCGCCGCGCTGCACGTCGGTGATGTTGACCGACACCTGCTGGGTGCCGATCGCCGCCTGCTGGACGTTGCGCGAAATCTCCTGGGTCGCCGCGCCCTGTTCTTCCACCGCCGAGGCGATGGTCGAGGAGATTTCCGACATCCGCCCGATGGTCCCGCCGATCTCCTTGATCGCCGTCACCGACTGGTCGGTGGCGACCTGGATGCCGTTGATCTGCTGGCTGATCTCGCCGGTGGCCTTGGCGGTCTGCTCGGCCAGCGCCTTGACTTCCGCGGCGACCACGGCGAAGCCGCGACCGGCCTCGCCGGCGCGCGCCGCCTCGATCGTGGCATTCAGCGCCAGCAGGTTGGTCTGGCCGGCGATGGTGTTGATCAGTTCGACGACGTCGCCGATCCGCGCCGCCGCCTTGGCGAGTTCTTCCACCCGGCCGTTGGTGGTGCGGGCCTGCTCGACCGCCTCATGGGCGATCCGCGCGGATTCCTGCACCTGGCGGCTGATCTCGTTCACCGACGAACTCATCTCCTCGGTCGCCGACGCCACCGACTGGACGTTGGTGGAGGCTTCTTCCGAGGCGGAAGACACCATCGTGGCGAGGTGCTGCGAGCGCTCCGCGGTGGTGGTCAGCGTCGTCGCCGAGGCTTCTAGTTCGTGCGAGGCGGAGGACACCGTCTCGACGATCTCGCCGATCGCCCGCTCGAACTCGTCGGCGAGGCGGACGGTGTCGGCCTTGCGCTGCGCGGCGGCGCGTTCCTCGGTCACGTGCTGTTCGGCCTCGAGCCGCTGGCGCTCGATGGCGTTGTGCTTGAACACTTCGACCGCGCCGGCCATGTCGCCGATCTCGTCGCGACGCCCGACGCCGGGCACCTCGGCGTCGAGCCGGCCGCCGGCGAGAGTCTTCATCGCCGAGGTGATCGCATCGATCGGCCGGGTGATGCCGCGCGCCACCAGGATCGACACCGCGGTGATGATCAGCAGCGCGATCGTCGCGGCGATCAGCAGGCGCTGCGTCGCGCTCCAGGTCTGGGCGTCGAGGTCGTCGATATACACGCCGGTGCCGACGATCCAGCCCCACGGCGCGAAGCCGGCCACATGGGTCAGCTTGGGATAGGGCGTGTCCGAGCCAGGCTTCGGCCAGGCGTAGTCGACGAAGCCGCTGCCGTTGCGGCGGACGGTGTCGACCATTTCGGTGAACAGCGGCTTGCCGTTGGGGTCGCGGGCGTTCGACTGATCCTTGCCGATCAGTTGCGTCGCGATCGGATGCATCAGCATCATGCTCTGCATGTCGGTGACGAAGAAGTACTCCTTGCCGCCGTAGCGCAGCTTGGAGAGCCGCGCCTGCGCGCGCTTCTGCGCCTCGTCGACCTTGATCTCGCCGCGCTGTGCCGCGTCGTATTCGTCCTTGATGATCGCCAGCGCGAGGTCGGTGAGATGGGCGAGTTCGATCTGCTTCTGCTGCTTCAGGCCGCCGCCGATCTCCTGCGACGCCATGAAGGTCGTGCCCAGCAGCCCGAGGAAGCCGAGGCCGATCAGCAGGTAGATGCGGCGACCGATGGTCATGTGCAGTCTCGATAGCATTGGTGATCTCCGGTTGTCGTCCCCGGGGGTCGGCCCGCTGGAGGTGTTGCGCTCAGTGCGCGATCTTGGCATCGCGCGTTCGACCTTGCGACGCCCGACAACAGGCACCGCAATCGACCGCACGTTGTGAAATCAGATCCAGATCCAGGGAGCCGAGCGCGCCGGATGACTTCCGATACCGCCGCGCCCCGCTACATGGAATATGAACGGTAAATGATAGCGATTAGTAAAACTGCGTATCAATTGATAGGAAACTGTCCGCGCCACGGGCCGAAAGTCCGTCGAATTCCGCACTGTAGTACCGGCTTCGATCGATTCTGACCTCGTGTTTCTACGGGGCGGCAACTCGCCGCAGCCGACAAAATGAATCGGTCGTTCGGCGCGAGGGAAATTTCCGGTGCGCCCGTACTCCTTCTGTCGGCCCGCGGCTTCGCGTCGCGAGCCGGGAGCCCAGCAGAAGGATTCCAACCATGCGAACAGTTCTGACCGTCGCCTTCCTCGCCATCGCGGCGCCTGCCGCCCATGCCGCGCCGCTGATCGCGCCGGAGGCGATGCGGTCCGCCATCGCCGCGACCTCGCCGGTCGAAACCGTGGTCTGCGTGCGCGGCGGCTGGCGTGGCCCGGGCGTCTATCCGGGATGCCGCGCCTATCGGCCGGGCTATCCGGTGCGGCCGTATCGCTATTACGCGCGGCCGGTGGCGCCGTATTATGTCGGTCCGCGGGTGGTGGTGGCCGGGCCGCCGGTGGTGGTCGCGCCGCGCAGCTGCTGGATCGCGGGCGCCTGGCGTCCCTGCTGAACCGATGCGGGGGAGCCCGGCCGTCGCGCGCGCGCGAATGGTCGAGATGTTGGCCGGGCCGGGGGCGGCACTGATGGACGATGACAGCGACGAGGCGTTGATGGCCGCCGTGGTTGCGCGGCGGCAGCAGGCGTTTCGCGTGCTGATGAATCGCCACATGCCGCGCGCCATCCGGGTCGCTCAGCGCGTCGTCCGCGATCCGGCGGAGGCCGACGATATCGGCCAGGAGGCGTTTCTGCGGGTCTGGAACAAGGCCTCGTCGTTCGATCCGCAGATCGCGCGGTTCACCACCTGGCTGTACCGCATCGTGCTCAATCTGGCGTTCGATCGCGCGCGAAAGCCGCAGCTGGCGCCGATCGAGGAGGCCGCCGAGATCGAATCCGGCGAGGCCGGTCCGGTCGAGACGATCATCGCCGCCCAGCAGCGTCGGCTTCTGGAACGGGCGATGGCGGCGCTGCCGGAGCGCCAGCGCGGCGCGGTGGCGCTGTTCCACATGGAAGGTTTGAGCGGCGAGGACGCGGCGCGGGCGATGAATCTGAGCCCGAAGGCATTCGAATCGCTGCTGGCGCGGGGACGGGCTGCGCTGCGTAAAGAGGTCGAGAGACTAGAAGGTCACAGGAGGGACGCATGAATCGCGAACAATTCAGGCAACTGGCCGAAAGCTGGGGCGGTGACATCGGGCGTTGGCCGCCCGATCTCCGCGATGCCGCCCGGCGACTGGCCGAACACGACGAGCAAGCCGCGGCGATGCTGCGCGCGCAGGTCGCGTTCGATCGCCTGCTGGCGATCCCGCCCGAGGTCGACGCCGCGCGCGCCGGCCGCGCCGGGCTGTCGGTGCTGCAACGGATCGCGGCCGCGGAGACCAAAGCGGAGACCAAAGCGACTCGGGCCCCATGGTATCAGCGCTTGCTGTGGCCGGAATCGCTGGTGCCGGCGGGCAGTCTCGCCTGCTCGGCGCTGCTCGGCGTCTGGATGGCGAGCACGCTGCCCTATCACCCGGACGCGCAGGCGCTGGAAGCGGTCAGCGCGGTGTTCGACGCTTCCGCCTTCACCTTGTGGGGCGCACAATGACGATCCGGCGGGGGTCTCTCACCGGCGGCCGCCTGCTGTTGCTGGCGTCGCTCTGTCTCAACGTCGCGCTCGGCGTCTATGTCGGCGTGCAATGGTCGCAGCCGGAATGGCAGCCGGCCAATGTCGGCATGCCGCTGCGGATCGTGGAGCGCGTCGCGTCGCGATTGCCGGAGTCGGATGCCGCGATCCTGCGCCGCAATTTCGAGGCGCGGCAGGCCGAAATGCTGCCGCTGCAGCAGCAATACGCCACGGCGTTGCTGAAGACGCTGCGGCTGATCGCGCAGACCGATCTCGACAAGCCGGCGCTGCGCGCGGCGATCGAGGACTCCCGCGAAAAACGCGTCAAGATGGGCGATGTGCTGGCCGAAACCTTCCTGGAAACGCTCGAGCAAGTGTCGACGAAAGGACGGCGACAGCTCGTCGGCGGGTTTCGGCCCTGACGCACGGCGGCGCGGCGAGGGATCGCGCAGCCTGCAGCGTATCACCTACATTCGACCCCGACACAGCAATCTCGACCGCAAGGAGCCGACATGCGAATGACCTCGAAGACCCCGCTGCGCCGCAAGGCCGTTCTGAACGTCAGCGACGCGATGGTGCGGGCCACGCTCGTCGCCGGCTGCGTGATCGCCGCGCTGGCCGTCTCGCTCACATTGGCGAGCGCGCAGGACCAAAGCAAGGCGCGCGAAGCCTGCAAGCCGGACTATCAGAAATTCTGCAGCGGCATGATGCCGGGCGGCGGCCGCATCAAGAAGTGCCTCGTCGAAAACCGCGACGCGCTGTCGGCCGCCTGCAAGCAGGTGCTCGACGACATGAAGTAACCGGCTGGCCTCGACCCGTTCACCGTCATCGCCGGGCTCGACCCGGCGATCCATCCTTTTCGAAACAGAGTCATCCGTGCGCGCTTGGCGACGGAGTGGAACACGGCGCGGCGTTACAGAGTTCGTCATCCCCCGCGCATGCGGGGGATCTAGTATGCCGGAGCGCTCGTGGGGCTCTGCAGACGAGCAAAGCTCTGGAATACTGGGTCGCCCGCCTTCGCGGGCGATGACCATCGGCGGGGGCGAGCAATGCCCTCGCGCAATGCCCCGCGCAACCCCCCGTCGACGTTTGGCCGCGGAGGCAGGTTGAAGTCCCGCATAGCGGGTGGCGAGCCGCTTACTTTTTCGTGTTTCGCCGGACGATCGGCGGAACAGGACCGACGGTCTGATAGGCCCGTTTTGCGGTTCGATTGTTGTGCCAGACGAGCGCCGCGCCCATCGCGGTGACCAGCGCGGGAATAGCCAGCAAATACAGCACATCGATCATTGGAGGCTCCGCAGCGCGCTACGTGCCAGCAAATGTAGGATGCCGCTCAGCACCACGCAACCACATCCGACGATGAGGACGTCGCTCTTGGCGAGCAGCGGGCGTTCCGACAGCAGCGACAGCGCCGGCGCGAAAACGCCTGCGGCGATGAGGCCCACGCCCAGATTGCTGACGAAACTGGCCGTCAGCTTGGTGACCTCGTTCTGCGCGGTTCGGGAGAGTTCGGTCATCGCCCAGACGCCCTACAGCCTGTACGCCGTCCGGAAGCCGCCCCAGTGCCGGCCGCGGACTTTCACCGGGACGTCGATCTCGCGCATCATCACCATGTTGCCGCCGCCCATGTCGCGGGCGTAGCTCTGGATCAGGAACGGGCGGGTGTTGCGGCCGGCGGCGAGCCCGGCCGGATCGTTGAAGATCCGGCGGTTGCGGCTGTTGGCGGTGTTGAAAGTCGTGTCGCCCGGGCGCTGCGGCTGCGAGTAGATCCTATTGTGCACCGGCAGATAGCCGTTGCGGTCGATCATCGCGCAGAACGCCATCCGCTTGTCCTTGGCGAGGAACGCCTCCTGGAACGGCGGCAGCGCCTGATCGGCCCAGGTCAGGATCCGGGTGCGATATTGCGTCGGGTTGGTGCCGGCGATCTCGACGTAAGTGTCGTCGAACATCTCCTCCAGCGTGATCGCGCCGGTGGCGATGCCGCGTTCGAAAATCCGATGCAGCTCGGCGCCGGCTTCGAGCGCGCGGGTGACGAACTCGGTGTTCTCGTCGCGGATCGCCCACAGCCGGTCTTCGATCAGTTCACGCAGTGTGGTGCTCGGCGCGACGAAGCTCGCCTGTGCGCCGGCGCCGGTTTGCGCGTCGATGCGGATCCTGCAGGCGCCGATATCCTGCAGCTCGGCCGCGAGCGGCTGCCGCAGCGGCAGCGCCGCGGCGCCGGGCCCGGCGATCAGCAGGCCGTCCAGCGAGATCTCGTAAACTGGCGCCTCGACTTTGCCGCGCGGCGTGTCGATCGCGATCGACAGATGGCACGGCAGCTTCTCGCGCTTGCGCGCCTGTTCGCGGTCGCCCTGTTTGAGCAGCACCGCGGTGCGCGTGCGCAGCTTCTCGGCATACATCGTCACCGCCTGGCCGGCCTTGGCGACTTCGCCGCCGTGCTGTTCGGCTTCGCGGGTGGCGCTCTCGATCTCGGCGGCGCTGTCGCCGACCGAGACGATGAAGCTGCTGGCGGTCGCGGCGTTGCCGGCGATGTCGCCGGTGGTGGTGTTCTGCTCGGCGACCGCGCCGTTGACGTTCTCGAACACCGGCCGGATCGCCGCGATCGCGCTGGTGATGCGGTGAACGGCGTCGGCCGAGCTGGAGGCGTCGCGCTGCAGCGCGTCGATCTTGCGCTTGATCTCCTCGGTCGCCTCCTGGGTCTGCACCGCGAGCGCCTTGACCTCGGTGGCGACCACCGCGAAGCCGCGGCCGGCGGCGCCGGCGCGGGCTGCCTCGATCGTCGAATTCAGCGCCAGCAGCGTGGTCTGGCGGGCGATCTGCGCGATCAGATTGACGACATTGCCGATCGCCCCGGAGGATTCGCGCAGCCGCTCGACATTGGCGGTGGCCTCGTCCGCCGCCGCGCTGGCGTCGTCGGCGAGCTGCGCCGCCTGCCGCACCTGGGCGCCGATGCCCTGCGCCGAATCGGTGAATTTGTCGGCGGCCTGCGAGAACGACGACGCCGTCGCCTGCGCGGCGCTGGTGCGCCCGGTCAGCGCATCGGTGCGCTCGCGAATGGTGTGCAGCGTGGTGGTGGTGGATTGCACCCCGGTGGTGACCGACTGGGCGGCGCGTTCGAGCTGGCGGATCAGCGAGCCGAGCTCGAGTTCGAGCAGTTCGAGGATTTCGGACGCCGAATCGGTCTCGGCAGCGGGCAGAGGCGTCGGCTCGGGCGCCGGGGCCCGCGCGACGTCAGGCGCGGCCGTTTCCGGCTGCTGCTTTCGAAAGAGGCCGAACGCCATGAATCCTCCCGCAGGACGCGAAATTTACCTGCTACTCTCGCAGGCCTGCGTGAAATTACGGTTAAATTTCTCGATGCGGAAATCCGGTTCCGGTGCGGATATTGGGGCCAGGTCTTTGATTTCAGGCCCTGCGCCGCTTATAACCCCGCGCCGCAGCCCGAAATTTTCCCGATCGACCGCGAGAGAGCACGCATGGCCGGACATTCCCAATTCAAGAACATCATGCACCGCAAGGGCAAGCAGGATGCCCAGAGGTCCAAGGCGTTCAGCAAGCTGGCCCGCGAAATCACCGTCGCCGCCAAGCTCGGCACGCCGGACCCGGCGATGAACCCGCGGCTGCGCGCCGCCGTGATCGCGGCGCGGGCCGAGAATATGCCGAAGGACAATATCGAGCGCGCGATCAAGAAGGCGATCGGCGGCGACAGCGAGAACTACGACGAGATCCGCTACGAGGGCTACGGCCCCGGCGGCGTCGCGGTGATCGTCGAGGCGCTGACCGACAACCGCAACCGCGCCGCCTCCGACATCCGCTCGTTCTTCACCAAATCCGGCGGCAATCTCGGCGAAACCGGCTCGGTGTCGTTCATGTTCGACCGCACCGGCGTGATCGAATACGACGCCGACAAGGCCTCTGCGGACGACATGCTCGAAGCCGCGATCGAGGCCGGCGCCGACGACGTGGCGTCGTCCGAATCCGGCCACGAGGTCTATGCGTCGCAGGACACGTTCCGCGACGTCGCCAAGGCACTCGAAGCCAAATTCGGCGAGGCCCGCAAGGCGGCGCTGATCTGGAAGCCGCAGAACACCGTCGCGGTCGACGACGAGACCGGCGAGAAGCTGTTCAAGCTGATGGATCACCTCAACGACCACGACGACGTCCAGAACGTCTACGCCAATTTCGAAGTGTCGGACGCCTTGATGGCGAAGATGGCGGGGTGAGCCACTCGCGAACGGACGGCGCCGCCCCACAACACCACGTCATCGCCCGGCTCGTCCGGGCGACCCAGTATCCCAGAGCGTTCATGGTGGGGCGTAGCCGCCGCTGCGGCCAAACGTCGGCGTTCTGGGATACTGGATCCCCGCATTCGCGGGGATGACGTGGGTGGGGATGATCCCGTCGTCCAAACCGTTTCTGTTTCGTTCACGTCTATCTGGCGTTATCACTGCGCCATGAGCCTTCCGCCGATTCGCACCGCTGTCCGCATCCTGGGGATCGACCCCGGCCTTCGCCGCACCGGCTGGGGCGTGGTCGAGAGCGACGGCAATCGGCTGGTGTTCGTGGCCTGCGGCTCGGTCGAACCGAAGGACACGTTGACGCTGGCGGAGCGGCTGCTGGCGATCCATCATGGGCTCGAGAAGGTGCTGGCCGAGTTCGCGCCGGCGGAGGCCGCGGTCGAGCAGACCTTCGTCAACAAGGACGGCGCCGCCACGCTGAAGCTCGGCCAGGCGCGGGGCGTGGCGATGCTGGCGCCGGCGATGCACGGCATTCTGGTCGCCGAATACGCGCCCAACCAGGTCAAGAAGACGGTGGTCGGCGCCGGCCATGCCGACAAGGTCCAGATCCAGATGATGCTGAAGATATTGCTGCCCAAGGCCGATCCGCGCACCGCGGACGCCGCCGACGCCCTCGCCATCGCCATCACCCACGCCCACCACCGCGTCGCCGCGCAGCGGCTGAGGGCGGTGGGGGGATGAGCGTGTTCATCCGCGGAACCAGCCCCGCGCACAGCGCGCTCCCTCTCCCGCTTGCGGGAGAGGGCTGGGGTGAGGGCGACGCGGGCACAACTTCTCCCTCTCCCGCCCTTGCGGGGGAGGGCCGGGGTGGGGGCGAGCCGAGCACTGAGTCCGCGTTGCGCGGAGAGCTTTTCCCCCACCCGGATCGCTACGCGATCCGACCTCCCCCGCAAGCGGGAGAGGTTGCGGAGTGCCGCTTGGCGATTCCGATATCAAGATCGCGCCTCCCCGGAGCGGTTGCATGATCGGCAAGCTCAAAGGCATCATCGATTCCTACGGCGAGGACTATGTGGTGCTCGACGTCCACGGCGTCGGCTATCAGGTGCATTGCGCCAGCCGCACGCTGCAGGCGCTGCCGGCGCCGGGCGAGGCGGCGGTGCTGTCGATCGAGACCTATGTGCGCGAGGATCAGATCAAGCTGTTCGGCTTCCGCACCGATACCGAGCGCGAATGGTTCCGGCTGCTGCAGACGGTGCAGAGCGTCGGCGCCAAGGTGGCGCTGGCGGTGCTGTCGACGCTGCCGCCGAACGACCTCGCCAACGCCATCGCGCTGCGCGACAAGGCGGCGGTGGCGCGCACGCCCGGCGTCGGGCCTAAGGTCGCCGAGCGCATCGTCACCGAGTTGAAGGACAAGGTGCCGGCGCTCGGCAATGTCGATCCGGCGGTGGTGCATCTGTCCGGCGCGCTCGACGATCACCGCGCGCCGCGCCCGGTGACGGACGCGATCTCGGCGCTGGTCAATCTCGGCTACGGCCAGCCGCAGGCCGCCGCCGCGATTGCGGCTGCGTCCCGCGCCGCCGGCGACGATGCCGCGACCGCGCAACTGATCAAGCTCGGCTTGAAGGAGCTGTCTAAGTGAGCCTGACCGAGACCGACCGCGAGTTGATCGCCAGCGCGATCGAGGCGATCAGCCGGCGCTATCGCAACGACTGGCAGGAGGTCGGCGCCGCGCTGCTGACCCGCTCGGGCCGGCGCTTCGTCGGCGTCAATCTCGACGCGTATCTCGGCCGCATGGCGGTGTGCGCCGAAGCCGTCGCGCTCGGACAGGTGATCACGCAGCTCGGCGAGGCCGGCATCGAGACCATCGTGGCGGTGCGCCATCCCAAGCCGCATGAGACTGACCGCGAGGTCCGCGTGGTGTCGCCCTGCGGCGCCTGCCGCGAACTGATCTTCGACTACGACCGAGGCGCCCGCGTGCTGGTGCCCGGCCCGGACGGCGTCGAAGGCGTCCGCATCAGCGAGTTGCTGCCGAACAAATACAGCCGGGAGCGCGTGTTGTGAGGGCTGCGCTGATGATGGCTGCTGCGATCTCCCCGCGCCCGGCGCGCCCCCTCTCCCGCGTGCGGGAGAGGGCTGGGGTGAGGGCGACGCGCACGCCGTGCCCGCAGCCCCCCACCCCCGACCCCGGATCAAGTCCGGGGCAGGCTCCCTCCCCGCAAGGGGGAGGGGAGAAGAGGGCGCAGTGCACACTCACCATGCTATCCTCGCGCCATGACTGACCCCTCCCGCCTCGTCACCCCCGAGCGCCGCGGCGATGATCTCGGCGATGCGGCGCTGCGGCCGCAGAATCTGTCCGAATTCGTCGGGCAGGAGAAGGCGCGCGCCAATCTGCAGGTGTTCATCGACGCCGCCCGCAAGCGCAAGGAGGCGCTCGACCACGTGCTGTTCGTCGGGCCCCCCGGCCTCGGCAAGACCACGCTGGCGCAGATCGTCGCCCGCGAACTCGGCGTCGGGTTTCGCGCCACCTCGGGCCCGGTGATCGCCAAGGCCGGCGATCTCGCAGCCTTGCTGACCAATCTCGAAGAGCGCGACGTGCTGTTCATCGACGAGATCCACCGCCTCAGCCCGGCGGTGGAAGAAGTGCTGTATCCGGCGATGGAGGATTTTCAGCTCGATCTGATCATCGGCGAAGGTCCGGCGGCGCGCTCGGTCAAGATCGAGCTGTCGAAATTCACCCTGGTCGGCGCCACCACGCGCGCGGGCCTGCTGACCAATCCGCTGCGCGACCGCTTCGGCATTCCGGTGCGGCTGAACTTCTACACGATTGAAGAGCTGGAAAGCATCGTCAGCCGCGGCGCCCGCGTGCTCGGCACCGGTATCACGGCGGACGGCGCCAACGAGATCGCCCGCCGCGCCCGCGGCACGCCGCGCATCGCCGGCCGGCTGCTGCGCCGGGTCCGCGATTTCGCCTCGGCAGCCGATGCCGAAGCGATCGACCGCAAGATCGCCGACCACGCGCTCGGCGCGCTCGAAGTCGACGCCGCCGGCCTCGACGCGATGGACCGGCGTTACTTGTCGACGATCGCGCTGAACTATGGCGGCGGCCCGGTCGGCGTCGAGACCATGGCGGCGGCGCTGTCGGAGCCGCGCGACGCCATCGAGGACATCATCGAGCCCTATCTGATCCAGTGCGGCTATCTGCAGCGCACCCCGCGCGGCCGCCTCTTGACGCCGCACGCCTTCAAGCACCTCGGCCTCGCCGAGCCTTCGCGCGAGCCCGGGCAGTTCGGGCTGTTCGGCGGGGAGGAAGAGGCGTAACGACACTCGCATCGGCGCCAAAATCAGCTATATTCGGCTGATGAGCTCCGTGATCGAAAAAGCCGTCGAAGCCTTGGAGATGATGCCGGACGACATGCGTGAGCATGCGGTGGCTCGTCTCGTCGAACAGGCTGAAAAATTCCGCGCGCTCAAGGCTTCGATCGACGAGGGAATGGCCGATGTCGAAGCTGGGCGCGTCGTGCCGTGGGACTCGAAGACGTTTCTGGCGCGGGCTCGGGAGCGGGTAGCATTCATTGGGCCCCCGAATAGCTGATGTCTCTCTCCACTCATCATACCCTGCCCTGTGCCGGGCATCCACGCCTTGCGGCAGACGTCGCGTGAAGAACGTGGATGGCCGGGACGAGCCCGGCCATGACGACGTTGATAGCTTCCGCTTCTGCAATACAGGTAGAACAAGTGTCCCATCCCCTCGACGGCGCCATCATCGACGGCGCTCACCACATGCAGGTCCGCGTCTATTACGAAGACACCGACTTCTCTGGCATCGTCTATCACGCCAACTATCTGCGCTTCATGGAGCGCGGGCGGACCAATTATCTGCGGCTGCTCGGCGCGGCGCAGAGCGAATTGTTCGCCGAAGCCGAGAGCGAGACACCGGGCTTCGCCTTCGTGGTGCGGGCGATGCAGCTCGATTTCCTGAAGTCCGCCAAGATGGACGATCTGCTCGACGTGATCACCCGCCCCGTAGAAGTCCGCGGTGCGTCGATCACCATGCAGCAGGAAATCAGACGGGACGAACTGCTGCTGCTGAAAGCCAGCGTCAAGGTCGCCTTCGTCTCCGGCGGTCGCGCCCGCCCGATCCCGGTACCATTACGGGTGGCGATGAAAGCCGACGTCGCCTGATCCTGTGCGCGGCGTTAGGGCGTTGCTAGGGAGACCCGGGCTTTGATGCTACACGGAACGCACCGGCGGTCCGCTACGTTGGGATGCATCATGACCGAGACAACACCCCACAGGATCGTCATCGTCGGCGGCGGCGCCGGCGGGCTCGAGCTCGCCACCGCGCTCGGCGACAAATACGGCAAGTCCGATAATGTGCGCGTCACGCTGGTCGATCGCAGCCGCACCCACATCTGGAAGCCGCTGCTGCACGCGATCGCCGCCGGCTCGTTGCGCCGCTCGCAGCACGAGCTCAACTATCTGGCGCAGGCGCATTGGCACGGGTTCCACTACCGGCTCGGCGAAATGGTCGGGCTCGATCGCGCCGCGAAGACGATCACGCTCGCCCCGGTGATCGACGAGGAGGGGCGCGAGATCAATCCCGCCAGCAGCCTCGGCTACGACACGCTGGTGGTGGCGGTCGGCAGCGTCACCAATGATTTCGGCACGCCCGGAGCAAAGGAGCACGCGGTGCCGCTGGAGACGCCGGAGCAGGCGACGCGGTTCAACCGCCGCATGGTCAATGCCTGCCTGCGGGCGCAGCATCAACACACGCCGATCGCGCCCGGTCAGCTCCACGTCGCGATCATCGGCGCCGGCGCCACCGGAACCGAACTCGCCGCCGAACTGCACCACACCGCGCGCGAGATCATCGCCTACGGCCTCGACAAGATCGATCCCGAGCACGACCTCAAGATCGTGCTGATCGAGGCCGCCGACCGCATCCTGCCGGCGCTGCCGCCGCGGATTTCGCAGGCGACGCTGAAGCTGCTGCAGGATCTCGGCGTCGAGGTGCGGACCAAGGCGCGGGTCGCCGAGGTGCTGGTCGACGGCATCCGTCTCGCCGACGGCGAGGTGGTTCCGTCGGAACTGGTGGTATGGGCCGCCGGCGTGCGCGCGCCGGATTTCCTCAAGGACATCGACGGGCTCGAGACCAGCCGCATCAATCAGCTGGTGGTCCGGCCGACGCTGCAGACCAGCCGCGACGACGACGTGTTCGCGCTCGGCGATTGCGCCGCCTGCGCGATTCCCGGCTACGAGAACGGCATTCCGCCGCGCGCCCAGGCGGCGCATCAGGAAGCCGAATTCATGCTGGCGCAGATCGACAGGCGGCTGAAGGGCGAAGCGCTCGGCGGGTTTCAATATCGCGATTTCGGCTCGCTGGTGTCGCTCGGCAAATATTCGACCGTCGGCAGCCTGATGGGCTCGCTGGTGAGCAAGAGCTTCATGATCGAGGGCTATTTCGCGCGCTTCATGTACAACTCGCTGTACAAGATGCACGAGGCGGCGTTGTACGGCCGCAGCCGGACGCTGCTCAGCATGTTGTCCGGCGCGACGCGGCCGACGCCGACGGTGAAATTGCATTGAGGTCCGTCGCGCAAGGCGGTTCCGGTGCAGGCCGCCGCGACGACGATCGCGATGGGTCGGTCCGCATCGCGCCGGACACGAATGCCCGTGGCACGCGGGACACGCGATCCTCCGTCACATGCATCCCCACCGGAGCCGCGGCGCGGGTCGGATAGATTGCCGGCTGGTGAGATGATTCGGGCCGAAAGACCGGGAGGACAGGCGCGTGGATGCAAGCAACGAAACCCCGCGCGGCGTCGCGATCGGTCCCGGCGAGCGCGATCTGCGGCTGGATTTTCTGCGCGGCGTCGGCCAGTGGATGATCTTCGTCGATCACATTCCCTACAATGTGCTGAGCTGGTTCACGCTGCGCAATTACGGGTTCTGCGACGCCGCCGAATTCTTCGTCTACATCTCCGGCTATTCGATCGGCTTCGCCTACGGCCCGGCGGTGCGCCGCGGCGAGATGGTCGCCGCGATCAAGCGGCTGTGGACGCGCGCGGCGCAGCTTTATGTCGCGCACGTGTTCCTGTTCCTGTTCTTCACCGCGCAGATCGCCCGCGCGGCGCGCCGCTTCGACAATCCGATGTACAAGGACGAGTTCAACGTCGCGCAGTTTCTCGCTGCTCCCGACATCATGATCCAGCACGCGCTGCTGCTGCAATACAAGCCGGTCAATCTCGACGTGCTGCCGCTGTACATCGTGTTCGTGGTCGCGGCGCCGCTGGTGCTGTGGGGGCTGCTGCGCCGGCCGCACTGGACGCTGGCCGCGTCCGGCGTGCTGTATCTGGCGTCGCGCCATTTCGGCTGGAACCTGCCGTCGTTCCCCGACGGGCATTGGTACTTCAACCCGTTCGCGTGGCAGTTCCTGTTCGTGTTCGGGATCTGGTGCGGCTTCGGCAACGGTCCGAAGGTGCGGCCGTGGGTGAAGTCGTGGCCGAACCAGACGCTGTCCTGGACGATCGTTCTGGTCGCGCTGGTGATCGCGATGTCGTGGAATTTCGAGGCGCTCTACGGGCTGGTGCCGGAGTCCGTCGGCAAGCTGATCTATCCGATCGACAAGACGAGTCTCGCGCCGCTGCGGCTGATCCACTTCCTGGCGCTGCTCGCGATCGTGGTGAAGCTGTTGCCGCCGGATCTGCCGGCGCTGCGCTCGCGCCGGCTCCATCCGATCATCCTGTGCGGCCAGCGTTCGCTGCCGGTGTTCTGCGTCGGCGTCATGCTGTCGTTCACCGCGCACTGGATTCTGGTGCAGATCTCCGGCGGCATCGCCATGCAGATCTTCGTCAGCGTCGTCGGCATCGGCCTGCTGGTCGCCGTCGCCTGGATCGCGACCTGGTATCGCAGCCTGCCGACGCTGTTCACGGTGCCGGTGACGATGCCGGTGGAGGAGGAGGCGAAGCCGGCGGAGACGAAACCGCGCGCTTGACTCGCTGTACCGATCGGTACAATCTTCGCCGCAACTCATCCGCCGTGAAGATATCGCGATGTCGCGCCCGCCATTGCCGCCGTTCACCCGCGAGACCGCCGCGCAAAAGGCGCGGATGGCCGAGGATGCCTGGAACTCCCGCGATCCCGTCAAGGTGTCGCTGGCCTATACGCCCGACAGCCGCTGGCGCAATCGCGGCGAGTTCTTTCAGGGCCGCGACGCGATCGTCGACTTCCTGACCCGGAAATGGGCGAAGGAGCACGACTACCGGCTGGTCAAGGATCTGTGGGCGTTCGACCGCCATTTCATCGCGGTGCGGTTCCAGTACGAATGGCACGACGATGCCGGGCAATGGCATCGCTCCTACGGCAACGAGCAATGGGAGTTCGACGACGCCGGCCTGATGCGCCGCCGCGAGGCCAGCATCAACGACGTGGCGATCAAGGAAACCGAGCGCCGCTTCCACTGGCCGGCGCCGGGCCCGCGCCCCGCGGACGTGCCGGGGCTGGCGGCCGAGCCGTACTAGCGCCGCAATGACCGATCGCGCGGCTCTGCTGCCGCTGCTTGGCGAGGTGTTTCGCGCCCACGGCTACGAGGGCGCGTCGCTGGCGCTGATCTCGCAGGCCACCGGGCTCGGCAAGGGCAGCCTGTATCACTTCTTTCCGGGCGGCAAGACGCAGATGGCCGGCGAGGTGCTGGCCGAGATCGACGGCTGGTTCGAGACCCGGATCTTCGCGCCGCTGCGCAGCTCCGACGATCCGCGCGCCGCGATCGTGGCGATGCTCGCCGGCGTCGACGATTACTTCCGCTCCGGCCACAGGGTCTGCCTGGTCGGCGTCATCGCGCTCGGCCATGCCCGCGACGAGTTCGCCGAGCCCGTGAATGATTACTTCGCCCGCTGGCACGACGCGCTCGCCGCGGCGCTGCGCCGCGGCGGCATCGGCGCATCGCTCGCGCGCAAGCGCAGCGAAGACGCGGTGCTGACGATCCAGGGCGCGCTGGTGCTCGCCCGCGCCCGCGACGACGCCAAGATCTTCACCCGCGCGCTGGCGGAGCTGAAAACGAGGCTGCTGGCCTAGACGTCCCGTTCGCCTTGCCGTGAAGTCCTTCAACGGAGCACTGCGCCACCTCTCCCGCGTGCGAGGGAGGTCGGATCGCGTCAGCGATCCGGGTGGGGGAAGGGCTTTCGGCGAATAGGAGAGTGAGTTCAGGGCGACCGCCGAGTTAGTTCGTCAACTCACCGACTCACTGCTCGGCTCGCCCTCACGCCGCCCCACTCCCGCAAGCGGGAGAGGAAGCGAGCTGCGGCGTGTGGCTTGCCGGAGTGACGAACTCGAGGGGCCTCTACGCCGCCTTCTTGTGCCGCGCCATTTCGGCCTGGAACAGCGGCAGTTCTTCGGACAGCGCGCGGGCGACGCTGGGGCGCTGGTGCAGAAATTCGGCGTAGGCCTTGATCGCCGGCCATTTCGCCAGGTCGATCTGCGGCGTCGCGCGGCTCCAGTTCAGCACGGTCGCGAGATAGGCGTCGGCGACGCTGAAGCGGTCGAGCAAGTAGTCGCGGCCTTGCAGATGGTCGTTCAGATAGTCGAGCCGCGACACGCCGACCTCGACGGCGAAGGCCTTCACGTCCGGCGGCGCCTTCAGCAGCAGCGCGAACAGCCCTCGGTGCAACTCAGTGGCGATGAAGTTCAGCCATTGCTGCAGCTTGGCGCGCTCGATGCCGCTGCCGGCACCGATCGGGCTCGAGGGATAACGGTCGGCGATGTATTGCAGGATCGCGGCGTTCTCGGTCAGCACCACGCCGGTCTCGGTGCGCAGCACCGGCACCAGCCCGAGCGGATTGAGTTTGCGGAAATCCGAGCCGTCCGCCAACACCGTCTTGGTCGCCGAGTCGATCTCGTGAAAGACGGCGCTTCCGCCGGCTTCGTACAGCGCGATGCGGGTGGCCATCGAACAGGCGAGCGGCGAGAAATACAGATCCATCGGAACCTCCCTCGGGTGGCGGCCGTTCGCGAGCGGCCGCGAGTTGATTTTCATACCGTCTCGCATAATATAAATCTGGTCAAGGAATTTAATGCGATATGGTACAAAAATCACGCGCGCCGTCGCGCGCCGCCGCCAAGCCGAAATCGCCGGCAATGCCCGACGCCGCGCCGGCGCCGAAGAAGCGCGGCCGGCCGCGCAGCTACGAGCCCGAGCAGGCACTCGGCCAGGCGCTCGATCTGTTCCGGCAGAGCGGCTTTGCGGCGACGTCGCTGGACGAATTGTCCGCCGCCACCGGCCTCAACCGGCCGAGCCTGTACGGCGCGTTCGGCGACAAGCGCGAGCTCTACATCAAGAGTTTCGCGCGCTATCGCTCGGACGCCCGCGCCCGGATCACCGAGGCCATCGCCGGCGAGGCGCCGGTGCGGCAGCGGCTGAAGCGGCTTTATGACGCCACGCTCGACATTTACCTGTCGGGCGAAAATGGCCCACGCGGCTGCTTCACGGTGATGACCGCGGCCTCCGAGGCGATGGCCGATCCGGAGATCCGCGCGATGGTGCAGGACACGCTCGGTGAACTCGACAGGGCCTTCGCCGGCCTGCTGCGTCAGGCGCAACAGCAGGGCGAGCTGCCGTCCTCCGCCGATCCGCAGTTGCTCGGCCAACTCGCGGCTGCGACCGTCCATACGCTGTCGGTCCGCGCCCGCGCCGGCACGCCGCGCCCGGCGCTGGACCAGATCGCGGACGCGGCGATCGAGTTGATCTGCGGCCCGGCCTGACGGCGAAAATATCGCCGGCGGCTGTCGGGTGCGGCCGACGCCGTTCGTCCTTCGCGGGTGAGCCATCACCGAGGACGCCACCATGACCGAGCCTGCCATCGCCGAACTTGCTCTCGCCGATCCCGCCATGATCGCTCGCCAACCTGTCACCCCGCATCTCGTCGTCCGCGACGCCAATGCGGCGATCGACTTCTACAAGCAGGCGCTCGGCGCCACCGAGGCGGTGCGAATGCCGGCCGATGACGGCAAGCGGCTGCTGCATGCCGAGATCCATGTCGAAGGCGCGCGGATCTTTCTCGCCGATCACTTCCCGGAATATTGCGCCCAGCACGGCAACGAGGCGGTGATGCCGCCGACCGAGCTGAAGGGCACCGCCGTGACGATGCATCTCGAAGTGGCCGATTGCGACGCCGCGGTGGCGCGCGCCGAGGCAGCCGGCGCGATCGTCACGATGGAGCCTTGGGATGCGTTCTGGGGTGCGCGCTACGGCCGCGTGGTCGATCCGTTCGGCCATTCCTGGAGCTTCGCGCATCCGCTGCCGGCGGCGACATAATCGTCATTGCGAGCGAAGCGAAGCAATCCGGAAAAGCGGGCACTGCACTGGATTGATTCGTCGCGGCGGTCCTCGCAAGGGCGGATCCGCCGGGCTTGGCTGCTGCAAACTTGTCGGCCATGCTGGCGAGCCACGGCGACGTCGATCGTCGTGCAGAAAGGGAGATTCGTCCGCATGCTCTACGCCATCCTTTGCTATCACGACGAGGACTTCGTCGGCTCCTGGAGCCGCGAGGAGGACGCGGCCGTGATGGAGAAGCTGAAGCTCGTGCACGGCAAATTGGCCGCGCAGGGCCGGCTCGGCCCGGTGGCGCGGCTGCTGCCGACCACGGCGGCGACCACGCTGCGAAAGGATTCGGAGCCGCCGGTGGTGATCGACGGTCCGTTCGCCGAGACCAAGGAGCAGTTGCTCGGCTTCTATGTCGTCGACTGCGCCGATCTCGACGGCGCGCTCGATGTCGCGCGCGATCTCGCTTTGGCCAATCCGGGCGGCGCCTACGAGATCCGTCCGATCGGCCTGTTCATGCCGGGAGCCGCGCAGCCATGACCGACCTCGCCTGGATCGACACCGCGATCACGGCGTCCCGGCCCCAGGCGATCGGCGCGCTGCTGCGCTATTTCCGCGATCTCGACACCGCCGAGGAGGCGTTCCAGAACGCCTGCCTGCGGGCGCTGAAAGCCTGGCCGCAGAACGGCCCGCCGCGCGATCCGGCCGCATGGCTGATCCTGGTCGGCCGCAATGTCGCGATCGACGACCTCCGCCGCGGCAAGAAGCAACAGCCGCTGCCCGACGACGAAGCGATCTCCGATCTCGACGACGCCGAGAGCGCGCTCGCCGAGCGGCTCGACGGCTCGCATTATCGCGACGACATCCTGCGGCTGCTGTTCATCTGCTGTCATCCCGAATTGCCGCCCACCCAGCAGATCGCGCTGGCGCTGCGCATCGTCTCGGGGCTGACCGTGCCGCAGATCGCGCGGGCGTTTCTGGTGTCGGACGCGGCGATGGAGCAGCGCATCACCCGCGCCAAGGCCAAAGTCGCCCGCGCCCGCGTGCCGTTCGAAACCCCGGGCGCGCCGGAGCGCAGCGAACGGCTGGGCGCGGTGGCGGCGATGATCTACCTGGTCTTCAACGAGGGCTATTCGGCGTCGGGCGACACTGCGGGAATCCGCGCGCCCTTGTGCGAGGAGGCGATCCGGCTGGCGCGGCTGCTGCTGCGGCTGTTTCCGTCCGAGCCCGAGATCATGGGGCTCACTGCTTTGATGCTGCTGCAGCATGCGCGCGCGCCGGCGCGCTTCGATGCCCATGGCGAGATCGTGCTGCTCGACGAGCAGGACCGCGGCCTGTGGGACACAAAGCTGATCGCCGAGGGCCTGGCGCTGATCGACAAGGCGATGCGTCATCGCCGCACCGGCGCGTATCAGATCCAGGCCGCGATCGCCGCCCTGCACGCCCGTGCGACCCGGCCCGAGGATACCGACTGGGCGCAGATCGATCTGCTGTACGGCTCGCTGGAGATCCTGCAGCCGTCGCCGGTGATCACGCTCAACCGCGCGGTCGCGGTGTCCAAAGTGCGCGGCGCCGAGGCGGCGCTGGCGATGATCGCACCGCTGGAAGAGAGGTTGTCGAACTACTTCCATTATTTCGGCACCAGGGGCGCGCTGCTGCTGCAGCTGGGTCGCCGTGACGAGGCGCGGACCGCCTTCGACCGCGCCATCGCGCTGGCCCGGACCACCGCCGAGGCCAACCACATCCGCATGCATCTCGACCGCTCGAAGCGCGACGACGCGGCCGAGCGGATCAATCCGTAGGGTAGGCGCAGCGCAGCCGGCCGCATCCTTCGAGGCTCGCCCAAGAGGGCGAGCACCTCAGGATGACGCTGTGCTTGTCTCGAGCCCCACAACAGGGACTCCGTCATCCTGAGGCGCGAGCGTAGCGAGCCTCGAAGGATGCTGTTTCGGCACAGCTCACCGCGCTGGCTTGCCGCCGCGGCGACGCGCCAATTGCTGCACGCCGTCCCAATCGGACCTTGCCAGCGCTTCCTTCTTGGCCCGACCCCAGCCTTTGATCTGCCGCTCGGCGGCGATGCCGTCGGTGATGCGGTCGAAATGCTGCGACCAGACCAGTGTGACCGGTCGACGGACGAACGTGTAGCCGGGGAAGGCGCCGGCATTGTGCTGATCGATCCGCGCGGACAGATCATCCCCCGTCGCGCTGCCGACGTAGTACGAGCCGTCCGAACAGTGCAGCATGTAGACGTAGATGCCCATCGCCGAGTCCTTCGAAGCTGGCTATACTCGCATCTTGAGGATGACTGCGCCGTGCTGATTGTCAATTATCTCGTCGGTGCCGCGTCGCCGCATCCTTCGAGGCGAGCCGAAGGCGGCTCGCACCTCAGGATGACGATGCCGTGCCTGTTGTAGAGCGCAGCGAGCCTCGAAGCGTCATCCTGAGGTGCGAGCGAAGCGAGCCTCGAAGGATGCTGTTCTGTCGCTGGCGCACCAGCGAGCCTCGAAGCGTCATCCTGAGGCGCGAGCGAAGCGAGCCTCGAAGGATGCTGTTCTGTCGCTGGCGCACCAGCGAGCCTCGAGGCGTCATCCTGAGGCGCGAGCGAAGCGAGCCTCGAAGGATGGGCGGGCGGAGAGAACTACCCGTTCCGCCGTTCGCCGCGCAGGGTCGGCAGGCCGATGCCGGCGGCGTCGAAGCCGCCGTCGACGGCGAGGATCTGCCCGGTGATGTAGCTGGCGCGGTCGCCGCACAGGAAGTAGATCGCCTCCGCCAGTTCGTCTTCCAGCCCGTAACGGCCGAGCGGGATGGCGTCGCGATAGTCGGCGCGGATTTCAGGGGTGTGGACAGCCTTGGCCATCGCGGTCTCGACCGGGCCGGGCGCGACGCCGTTGACGCGGATGCCGAGCGCGGCCAGTTCGACCGCGCACTGCTTGGTGAGATGCGCCAGCCCGGCCTTGCTGGCGCCGTAGGCGACCCGCAGCGTCGAGGCGCGTAGCGCCGAGATCGAGGTGATGTTGACGATCGCGCCGCCGCCGCTGTCGCGCAGCAGCGGCACCGCCGCCTGGATCACCAGGAACGGCCCGGTGAGATTGACCGCGAGCACCCGCTGCCATTCCTCCGGCGTGGTGTCCATCAGCGGCTTGAACACCGCGATGCCGGCATTGTTGACCACCGCGTCGAGCCGGCCGAACCGGGTCGCGATCGCGCCGACGCCGCGCGCGACCGCGCCGGCATCGGAAACATCGCAAGGCAGCGCCAGCGTCCGCTCCGGCGCGGCCAGGTGGGCGATCGTCGCGGCCAGGCCGTCGCCGTCGATATCGAGCAGCGCGACGCGCCAACCATCCGCGAGAAAGCATCGCACCGCTGCGAGCCCGATGCCGCGCGCGGCGCCGGTGACGAGGGCGACTTTGGGCGAGGAGGTGGTCATGACGGGTCCTGTCGTTGGTGATGACGTATCGATCGTCCAGCACGGCCGCCACGACGCGCCCCGTCGTTGCTCCGGTGGACATTTGCGGCCGCGACAGGCCTGCGCACGCGCCGCCGTGGCTTGCATGCGAATACCGCATCCCACCGGGCCCAGGAACCAGTCTCTGACATCAGGATTACACCAACCTGAAATAGAGAAATCTGCGTTGCACGCAACGCATCTGACCGGAGGCAGCCATGGACGACGAACTGACCCAGCGTATCCGCCACCGTGCCCGCGAGAAGTGGGAACTGGCCGGCTACCCGGAGGACCGCAGCGAGGAATTCTGGCTGGAAGCGGAAAAGGAAGTCCGCGGCGAGCAGGAGACCTACAGCGAGTTGAAGGCCGATCCGAGCGTCACGACGAACAGCTGATCGCTCCGCGCGTCGGACCTCAAGAGATCCCGGCCGTCACCCGCCGTCGTCGCCTCAGCGTGACCACGGCGGGTGACGTGCGTCGCGCGCGCCGTCGCAGATGCCTGACGGGTGGGGCCGCGCCCATCCCCGCCGCTCACTCCGCCGCGGTCTTGCCCAATTGCGGATGCTTACGGCCGAAATCGGCGGCGGCCTCGTCCTGACCGATCTCGACGATGCCGCGGCGAATCGCGCGGGTGCGGGTGAAATGGTCGAACAAGGCTTCGCCGTCGCCGCGGCGGATCGCCCGGGTCAGCTTCGACAGATCCTCCTGGAATTCGCCGAGCATCTCCAGCACCGCGTCCTTGTTGTTGAGGAACACGTCGCGCCACATCGTCGGGTCGGACGCGGCGATGCGGGTGAAGTCGCGAAAGCCGCCGGCGGAGAATTTCAGCACTTCCGAACTGGTCACGCCCTCCAGCTCCTGCGCGGTCGAGACGATGGTATAGGCGATCAGATGCGGCAGGTGGCTGGTCACCGCCAGCACCTTGTCGTGATGCTCCGGCGTCATGATCTCGACATTGGCGCCAAGCCCACGCCAGAACGCGCCGAGCTTGTCGGTCGCGTCGGCATTGGTGCCCTCCGGCGGCGTCAGAATGCACCAGCGGTTGATGAACAGTTCGGCGAAGCCGGAATCCGGGCCGGAATTCTCGGTGCCGGCGACCGGATGCGCCGGCACGAAGTGCACGTTCGGCGGCAGATGCTCGGCCATCGCCTTGACGACCGCGGCCTTGACCGAACCGACATCGGAGACGATCGCGCCCGGCGCGAGATGGGCCGCGATCTCCTGCGCGGCCTCGCCGCAGGCGCCGACCGGGATGCACAGGATGACGAGATCGGCGTCCTTCACCGCCTCGGCATTGGTCTCGACCACGCGGTCGACGACTCCCAGCTCGGCGACGCGCGCCCGCGACCCCGCCGAACGCGCGGTCGCGACGATCTCGCCCGCGAGACCCTGCAGCCGCGCGCCGCGTGCGATCGAGCCGCCGATCAGGCCGAAGCCGATCAGCGCCAGCCGTTGAAACAGCGGCGCGGTCATGGCTTCGCCATGAACTCGGTCAGCGCCGCGATTACCAGCTCGTTGGCCTCGTCGGTGCCGATGGTCATGCGCAGCGCGTGCGGCAGCTTGTAATTGCCGAGCGCGCGCAGCACGAGACCGCGCTTGGTCAGGAACGCGTCGGCATCCGCCGCGGTCTTGCCCGCCGTGGTCGGGAAATGCATCAGCACGAAATTGCAGACGCTCGGCGTCACTGTCAGGCCGAGTTTGGTGAACTCCTCGGTCAGTCGGTCGCGCCACTTCTCGGTGTGGACGCGCGACATGTCGACATGCGCGGTGTCCTGGATCGCCGCGACCGCGGCGAGCTGCGCCGGGATCGACGTGTTGAACGGACCGCGGATGCGGTTGACCGCGTCCACAATATTCGCCGGGCCGAACATCCAGCCGATCCGCAAGCTCGCGAGGCCGTGCACCTTGGAGAAGGTGTGGGTCAGCACGGTGTTGTCGGTGGTCGAGACCAGTTCGATGCCGATCTCGTAGTCGTTCTTCGAGACGTAGTCGGCATAGGCGGCGTCGAGGACCAGCACGACGTGCGAGGGCAGGCCGGCGCGCAGCCGCTTGACCTCGTCGAACGGAATATAGGTCCCGGTCGGGTTGTTCGGGTTGGCGAGCCACACCAGCTTGGTGTTCGGCGTGACCTTGCTGAGGATCGCGTCGACGTCGGTCGTCAGGTCCTTTTCCGGCGCGACCACGTTGGTGGCGCCGTTCGCCAGCGTGGCGATCGGATAGACCAGGAAGCCGTGCTGCGACGAGATCGCCTCGTCGCCGGGGCCGAGATAAGTGTGCGCCAACAGGTTCAGGATTTCGTCGGAGCCGGCGCCGCAGATGATGCGGTCGGGGTCGAGGCCGTAGGCACGGCCGATCGCCTCGCGCAGCACCCGCGAGGTGCCCTCCGGATAATCCTCGAGATGATCCGCCGCGCTCTTATAGGCCGCGATCGCGTGCGGCGACGGGCCGAACGGGGTTTCGTTGGCCGAGAGCTTGAACACCTTGCGGCCGGCTTCGGGCACGGGGCTCTTGCCGGGGGTGTAGGGCGCAATATCGAGAATGCCGGGCTTCGGCACGGGACGGGACATCGTCAACTCCGGAGTGTCAGGCGGCTGCAGGCCGGTCCTTCAGGTCGGGGCCTTGCCGCTCGGGGGCACCGTATAGCGCCTCGCGTGGCTGCCGACGAGGCCCGATGAGCGCACCGAGGCCCCCGCTGCGATCAGGGCAGCCTTGATATTGTCGAGGCCGCCGGGGGCGGAAATCGACACCAGCAGCGCCGCGCCGTCAAAAGCGGTATCCGGCACCGCCACGACTTCGGCCAGCGGCGAGATCGCCCGGGCGATCTCGGCATTCCAGCCCGACACCCGGATGCTCCAGGTCTCGACCTCGGTGACCATGGCGCTGTCCGCGACCCGCGACACCACGAAGACCGGCAGCGCCGCCGGATGGTCGGCGCGCTCGATGAAGGGCAGCCGGGCGATGATCTTCGGGGCGCCTGCGGCCTCCAGCGCCAGCCACCACGGATTGCTGCCGGAGGTCGCCGACACCAAAGCGAGGTCGCCCTTGGAGCGCGCCACCGCCTCGACCGCCGCGGAGGCCGAGAAATGCGGCACATAGGGCACCGTGAAGCCGAAATGGAACCGGGCCGAATCCCGCATCGCGGATTCGCCCAGCGACTGGTCGACATGCACGGCGAACGGCGCTTGGACATAAGTAAAGGTGGCGATGATCACCCGCCAGATGCTCTCCACGGTGTCGAGCGGCAGGATGCCGTGGTGGCGCTGCACCAGCCGCCGCATCATGTCGGCCTCGCGCGCCGGGCGGAACGCCGAGCCGACCTCCT
Source organism: Rhodopseudomonas palustris HaA2 (assembly GCF_000013365.1). Classification (NCBI taxonomy): domain Bacteria; kingdom Pseudomonadati; phylum Pseudomonadota; class Alphaproteobacteria; order Hyphomicrobiales; family Nitrobacteraceae; genus Rhodopseudomonas; species Rhodopseudomonas palustris. The sequence continues at coordinate 4,839,620 of NC_007778.1, read as the reverse complement.
GGGTCTGCTTCACCGAAATCAGCCGGTCGATGATGTCGCCGCGCTGCATCAGCAACTGATGGACCTGCGCGTCGATGCCGTCGATCTCCTGGCGCAGCTCGGTCAGCGACGGCGGCGAGGGCGGTTTGGTCATGGCGGGGAACCTTCAGGCGAGATCGAGGCGCGATACGACCTTCTGCTTAGGAAACCAGACGATTGAAGGCAAAGGATTTTGCCTTCGGGCAGGGCGCCGCCCCAGCCGCAGCGCGCTCCCTCTCCCGCGCGCGGGAGAGGGCTGGGGTGAGGGCGAGCCGAGCACGGCGCTGAGGTGTGGCCGCTCTCCACAACCACCGTGCTCGCGGCCCCCCACCCCCGACCCCTCCCCGCAAGGGGGAGGGGAGAGCAGGCGCTGCACACCCTCGGCCCCAATATTGACGACCCCGAGCTTCGTGATTAGAGTCCCAGCCAGATCCCGTGGTCATTTGAGCCGGCCGGCTTGCAGCCACGTTAAACAACTCGCTAAACAGGCCGGGGACAGTTTCTGATCCCGGCCGAACCGATGTTCAGGCCGGGTTTTTTATTGGCTCGGTCGCTCTTATCTGAGGTCAGCGGGGATGCCCTCGCTGAGGCCGTTGGCAGTATGATGAATGTACACCCGGTGAAAGGTCCCGTTGCGACCGGTGGCGAGCGCCCCCACGAGGCCGACCATCCGACGTCGCTGGTGGCGTCGTTCGGCGCCGACCAGCCGCTGCGGCTCGATTGCGGCGTCGACCTCGCCCCGTTCCAGATCGCCTACCAGACCTATGGCACGCTGAACGCCGACAAGAGCAACGCCATTCTGGTCTGCCATGCGCTGACCATGGACCAGCACATCGCCAATGTGCATCCGATCACCGGCAAGCCGGGCGGATGGCTGACGCTGGTCGGTCCCGGCAAGCCGATCGACACCGACCGCTATTTCGTCATCTGCTCCAACGTGATCGGCAGTTGCATGGGCTCGACCGGTCCGGCCTCGACCAATCCGGCCACCGGCAAGGTCTGGGGCCTCGATTTTCCCGTCATCACCATCCCCGACATGGTCCGCGCCCAGGCGATGCTGGTCGACCGGCTCGGCATCGACAAATTGTTCTGCGTCGTCGGCGGCTCGATGGGCGGCATGCAGGTGCTGCAATGGAGCGTCGCCTATCCGGAGCGGGTGTTCTCGGCGATGCCGATCGCCTGCGCGACGCGGCATTCGGCGCAGAACATCGCCTTCCACGAGCTCGGCCGCCAGGCGGTGATGGCCGATCCGGACTGGGCCCATGGCCGCTATGTCGAGACCGGCGCGCATCCGCATCGCGGCCTCGCGGTGGCGCGGATGGCCGCGCACATCACCTATCTGTCCGACGCCGCCTTGCACCGCAAGTTCGGCCGCAGGATGCAGGACCGCGAACTGCCGACGTTCTCGTTCGACGCCGACTTCCAGGTCGAGAGCTATCTGCGCTATCAGGGCTCGTCCTTCGTCGAGCGCTTCGACGCCAACTCTTATCTCTATCTGACCCGCGCGATGGATTATTTCGACATCGCCGCCGACCATCACGGCGTGCTGGCGGCGGCGTTCCGCGGCACCCAGACGCGGTTCTGCGTGGTGTCGTTCACCTCCGACTGGCTGTTCCCGACGCCGGAATCGCGCGCGATCGTGCATGCGCTCAACGCCGGCGGCGCGCGGGTGTCGTTCGCCGAAGTCGAGACCGACAAAGGCCACGACGCCTTTCTGCTCGACGAGCCGGAATTCATCGACATCGCCCGCGCCTTCCTGCACTCGGCTGCGACCGCGCGCGGGCTCGACAAAGCGGGGCGCTGAGATGGCGGTGCAGGAGAGCTTGCCGCTGGAGCCGCCGGCGCGCACCACGCTGCGGGTGCATCGCGCCGATCACCTGCTGGTCGCCGACATGGTCGAGCCCGGCTCCAAGGTGCTCGACGTCGGCTGCGGCGAGGGCGATCTGATGCAGCTGCTCGAATCCCGTGGCGTCGATTGCCGCGGCATCGAGCTGTCGCGCGAGGGCGTCAACCGCTGCGTCTCGCGCGGTCTCGCGGTGGTGCAGGGCGACGCCGACACCGACCTCGACAACTACACCGATGACGCCTTCGACTACGTGATCCTGTCGCAGACGCTGCAGGCGACGCGGCAGCCGCGCGTCGTGCTGGAAAACCTGCTGCGCATCGGCCGCCGCGCGATCGTGTCGTTTCCGAATTTCGGCTACATCAACATGCGGCTGCAGCTGCTGATCAACGGCCAGATGCCGCGCACCGACAATCTGCCGGCGACCTGGTACGACACCCCGAACATCCATTTCTGCACCATCAAGGATTTTGTGCTGCTGTGCGACGAAATCGACGTCAAGATGGAACGCGCGGTGGCGCTCGACCGCTACGGCCGGCCGCTGCGGCTCAACGCGCCGTGGTGGTTCTGGAACATGTTCGGCGAGCAGGGCGTGTTCTTGCTGAGCCGCGCCGAGAAGAAACACCACGCCGCGCCGGGCGATTACCTCGCGCCCTGATCTGCCGAGTCGCAACGACGACCGCCGGGCGCTGCGCCGCTGTGCTTTAACTAATGGTTAACGCACGCGCGGAGGCCGGATGCGGCGGTTCCCCTGCCACGAAATGATCATCCTATGACCGCGGAATGACGACTTCGTCGCCGCACGAGTCATTCTCTCGCCATCCCCGCTCTGTTTACGCACCGGGCCGGTCGTACTTGCCGGGTATCGATGGAGAGAGTTCTGCATGGTCGAGTTTACTGCGTTCGCGTTCGGTCGCGTAGTTGTGTTGGGTCTGGGTATCGCGGCGATCGCCGCATTGGCGTCCCCCGCATCGGCCCGGCCGTTGCATCGTCATCATGGTCACACCGTTTCTCACTACGGCGATCACAGCGCGTCGGTTCGCGGCGCTCATCGCGCGTCCCGCAGCGCGTATCGCCACCAGCGCGCCGCCAAGCGCCATCGCGCCGTGCGCCGCGCGCCGCAGGCGGCGACCGGCGGCTTTGCTCAGCCGCAGCAGTTCGGCTTCGATCAGGGGCGTCATGATCAGGGGCAGAACTATTCGCTCAGCTACGCGCAGAACCAGGCGCAGAATTTCACGCCCGGCGGCGCTTCCACGTTTTCGTCCAACTACTCCGACGGCATCCATGCGCCGCGCGTGACCAAGCAGCGCGTCTCGCGGCGCGCCGTGCGGGCTCGGGCGATGGCGCAACAGACGGAGCCGCAGCAGATGCAGACGCAGAGCTGGGCCGGTAGCGGCGGTGGCGGCAATTCGAGCCTGGTCGCCGAGGCGCGCCGCTACATCGGCGGCAACCCGACCGGCCGCAGCCGGCTGTGGTGCGCGCGGTTCATGAACATGGTGCTGGAGCGCGCGGGCCATCGCGGCACCGGCTCCGACATGGCGAGTTCGTTCGCCCGTTACGGCCAGCGCATCTCCGGCCCGCAGGTCGGCGCCATCGCGGTGATGTCGCGCGGCAAGCGCGGCGGCCATGTCGGCATCGTCAGCGGCATCGATTCCAGCGGCAATCCGATCGTCGTCTCCGGCAATCACGGCCGCCGCGTCGCCGAGTCGGTGTACTCCAAGAGCCGCATCTACGCCTATGTGATGCCGTCGAGCTGAGGCCCGCTCTTACCCTCTCCCCTTGTGGGAGAGGGTAAGAGCGTGCTCACGCTGAACATGCCGACAGCCGCCGTGCAGTTAATGTATTAGGAAGGCGGCGCTCACCCCTTTCAGAAGCTCAGACGGAAGCTGAACGGCTCCGACGACCTCGCTCGGATTGCTAGCGCTGAATCCCGAGAGAATGCCGTTGTTGAAGGATATGACGGTCTTATTCTTGACAAAGGCTCGCCGATTGAACCGGACAAATCCAAGTTCGCTCGCCACGGGAGCAAGAACTTGGAAGCTCACTGGTGGCGTGGTGGCGAGCGTCTTTTCTCCATTTTGGCCCTTCTGAACCAACTTCGCATAGCCTTTGACTGAAAACAGTCCCGCTCTCCTGAAGCAAAAACTGAAATTACATACTTGATCCGGATTTGTGCCGATGTCGTTCTGTGGAATAAACCCGTTGAAAGAGAGAACTTTATCCGGGTGTGATTTGACCTCGATCGCAAACCGGATCGAGCAACTGGGCTCGCCCAATTGCGTGATGGTTGTTCGATGTCGACGGTTGTTGGTGATATCTTTCTGAGCAACAGCCTTCATGTCGCTGCAGGGAGGCATAGCGGGCGTGTCTGCGATGAAGTTGCTGAACACCCGCGATTTCTCCAGGTCCTTTTGTGTTGCGCCAGCTTGCGTGAGCAGCGCCGTTACGCTTTGCACGACGGCGATGGAGCGGTCCTCCGTCGAGGAAGAGAGCGATTTTACTAGCGCTCCGTCCATTTGGATTTCGATGTCGTCACTAGAGAAGCTGTTGTGATCATAGACAACCTTGAACATTGCCCCGTAGTCGGGGGTTGCCGTCATCTTCTGATCACTTGAGAGCAATAGCCGCTTGTTCGTGTATTCGGCGCTGAAGCTAACTTCTCCCTGAGCCATTGCATAGGAAAGTACTGCGCCGTCCAGGTTTGGCGGAATATCGAGATTGCTGGACGCGCTCCACATTGAGTTGCCGCAGCTGCAGAGCAGGACTGAAGTGCTCGAAACAAAGGCGAACTCTCGAAATCTGCGAAACATGAAATGCCCCACAAGCTAAAACCAGAGTTGCTGTTCGGAATCAGGCGGTCTTTGAAAATTACGAGCTACGGCTAGTAAGAGAAAATCTTGTGCATCGAAAAATCCTATGCACTCCAAAAAGAAGTCAACCTGCCAATGAGCGTCGAGTCAATTGGTAAATTTGAGTTAATCTCAAGAGCGCGTAGCGCGACAGTAAACTCCGTACTGCGCATATCGAACCATTTCAGTCGAACCCTACCGCATCGCCCCTCGCGATTCGTCCGCCTTCGATCACTTCGGCATACACCCCGCAATCGGCGTGGCCGAGCTGGCGCTGCAGTGTTTCGGGAATCTTCATGTCGCGCGCGGCGGTGACCGGGTCGACATTGGTGGCGGCGCAGCGGACGGTGCGCTTGACGATCTTCAGCCGCGCGTCGCCGATCGCCAGAGTCTGCCCGATCATGTCGAGCTCGGCCCAGGCGGGCCAGCCTTCGACATAGAGGTTGGCACGGAAGCGCAGCGGGTCGACCTTGTGCCCCGTCATCTCCTCCAGCGCCGCGACGCTGGCGAGGTTGATGACGGACAGCACCTTCATCGGCACGTCGGAGAAACTGTAGCCTTTGCCGTCCAGAACCTTCGGCGGCCCCTTCAGCTCGTCGGCAAAGCGCGCGGCAAAGAACGCCTCGATCGCGGCGCGGCCCTCGACCGTGCGCAGGTCGCCGCGGGCGGCCTCGGCGCCGTCCTGGCGGATCGTCAGCATGGCGGTGGCGTCGTCGTAATGCGTTCGCAGCGCGGCCAGCCGCTCGTTGCGCATCAGCATGAGATAATGGACCTTCGCCTTCCACACCGGATTGGCCGGATCGAAGCCGGTCGGCCCGTTCTCGATCGCATAAGCGCGGTCGGCCGGCAGCGTCTGGCCGACCCGCAGCGCCACTTCGGCCAGCGGCTCGGGCGACAGGCCCTTGACGGGATAGCGATAGATCGAGGTGAGAGACGCCGGGGATGGTATGGTCATGCCGCTCCTTAATGGATTTTCGCGACCCTGACCTGCACGAAATTGTGACGCCGCGTCTTCCGTTTCCACCAGCAGATGCCCACATTTCCGTCAAGCCGCTGCCCTGATCGGGCAGGGCGACGACCGCCGCCGGCTGAGGAATGTCAGCGCGGCCGGTGGAACCCCAATGAAGATGCCGTCCGCGTGCTTTCGAGGCGCCGATGGCAGGCTGAGGGACACCCAACATGAATCCAGAAAAATACACCGAACGCGTGCGCGGCTTCGTCCAGTCGGCGCAATCCCTGGCGGTCCGCGAGGGCCATCAGCAATTCTCGCCGCTGCATATTCTCAAAGTCCTGCTCGATGATTCCGAGGGGCTGGCCGGCGGTCTGATCGACCGCTCCGGCGGCAATTCCCGCGCGATCCTGAAGGCGACCGAAGACGCGCTCGGCAAGATGCCGAAGGTCTCCGGCTCGGGCGCCGGCCAGGTCTATCTGGCGCCGGCGACGGCGCGCGCGCTCGACGGCGCCGAGCAGGCCGCCGAAAAGGCCGGCGACAGCTTCGTCACCGTGGAGCGGCTGCTGCTGGCGCTGTCGCTCGACAAAGATTCCGAGGCCGGGCAGTTGCTCGCCAAGGGCGGCGTCACCCCGCAGAATCTCAACGCCGCGATCAACGCGCTGCGCAAGGGCCGCACCGCGGACAGCGCCACGGCCGAAAACGCCTATGACGCGCTGAAGAAATACGCCCGGGATCTCACCCAGGCGGCGCGCGACGGCAAGCTCGACCCGGTGATCGGCCGCGACGAGGAAATCCGCCGGACGATCCAGGTGCTGTCGCGCCGCACCAAGAACAATCCCGTCCTGATCGGCGAACCCGGCGTCGGCAAGACCGCGATCGTCGAGGGTCTGGCGCTGCGCATCCTCAATGGCGACGTGCCGGAGAGCCTGAAGGACAAGAAGCTGCTGGCGCTCGACATGGGCGCGCTGATCGCGGGCGCGAAATATCGCGGCGAGTTCGAGGAGCGGCTGAAGGCCGTGCTCAACGAGGTCACCGCGGCCGCCGGCGGCATCGTGCTGTTCATCGACGAGATGCACACGCTGGTCGGCGCCGGCAAGGCCGACGGCGCGATGGATGCGTCCAATCTGCTGAAGCCCGCGCTGGCGCGCGGCGAGCTGCACTGCATCGGCGCCACCACGCTCGATGAATATCGCAAGCACGTCGAGAAGGACGCCGCTTTGGCGCGGCGGTTCCAGCCGGTGTTCGTGTCCGAGCCGACCGTCGAGGACACCATCTCGATCCTGCGCGGCCTGAAGGACAAATACGAGCAGCATCACGGCGTGCGCATTGCCGATTCGGCGCTGGTGGCCGCCACCACGCTGTCGAATCGCTACATCACCGATCGCTTCCTGCCCGACAAGGCGATCGACCTGATGGACGAGGCCGCGGCGCGGCTGAAGATGCAGGTCGATTCCAAGCCGGAAGAACTCGATTCGATGGACCGCGAGATCGTGCGGCTCAAGATCGAGCAGGAGGCGCTGAAGAAGGAGAGCGACGCCGGCTCCAAATCGCGCCTCGTCACGCTGGAAAAGGAGCTCGCCGATCTCGAGGAGAAGTCGGCCGCGCTGACGCAGCGCTGGAGCGCGGAGAAGAACAAGCTCTCGGACGCCCAGAAGCTGAAGAGCGAGCTCGACGGGTTGCGGCTCGAACTCGCCGACGCGCAGCGTCGCGGCGAGTATCAGCGCGCCGGCGAACTGGCCTATGGCCGGATCCCGGAGCTGGAGAAGCGGCTTGCGGACATCGAAGCCAACGAGAATGCCGGCGAGATGATGGAGGAGGCGGTCACCGCCGATCACATCGCCCAGGTGGTGTCGCGCTGGACCGGCGTGCCGGTCGACAAGATGCTCGAGGGCGAGAAGGAAAAGCTGCTGCGGATGGAAGAGCAGATCGGCAAGCGCGTGGTCGGCCAGTTCGAGGCCGTGCATGCGGTGTCGACCGCGGTCCGTCGTGCGAGGGCCGGGCTGCAGGACCCGAACCGGCCGATGGGCTCGTTCATGTTCTTGGGGCCCACCGGCGTCGGCAAGACCGAGCTGACCAAGGCGCTGGCGCAATATCTGTTCGACGACGAGACTGCGATGGTCCGGCTCGACATGTCGGAATACATGGAGAAGCACTCGGTCGCCCGGCTGATCGGCGCGCCTCCGGGCTATGTCGGCTACGACGAGGGCGGCGCGCTTACCGAAGCGGTGCGGCGCCGGCCGTATCAGGTGGTGCTGTTCGACGAGATCGAGAAGGCGCATCCGGACGTGTTCAACGTGCTGCTGCAGGTGCTCGACGACGGCCGCCTGACCGACGGGCAGGGCCGCACCGTCGACTTCCGCAACACGCTGATCGTGATGACGTCGAATCTCGGCTCGGAATATCTGGTCAACCAGCCCGAGGGCGAGGACACCGGGGTGGTGCGCGAACAGGTGATGGACATGGTGCGGGCGCATTTCCGGCCGGAATTCCTCAACCGGGTCGACGAGATCATCCTGTTCCACCGCCTGCAGAAGAACGAAATGGGCCGGATCGTCGACATCCAGTTCAGCCGGCTGGCGAAGCTGCTGGAGGATCGCAAGATCGTGCTCGATCTCGACCCCGCCGCGCGCGACTGGCTCGCCGAGAAGGGCTGGGACCCCGCCTATGGGGCGCGTCCCCTGAAGCGGGTGATCCAGCGCCATGTGCAGGACCCGCTCGCCGAGATGATCCTCGACGGCACCGTCAGCGACGGCGCGAAGGTGGCGATCTCGACCGAAGGCGGCGTCCTGACCTTCAACGGCGCCCCGCCGCACACCGCCGATGTCGAGCCGTTCCCCGGGCGTCCGCCGAAGCGGATGCTGAACTGAGGCGAGGCAAAGTGCGGGCGGAATTTCCGCACGCACTTTGAGAAGTCACAAATCGTCATGGCCGGGCTCGTCCCGGCCATCCGCATTTTGAGACCGCGCGCTGAGACTGATCCTGCCTCGCCACCTGCTCGGCGTCATCCTGAGGAGCCCGACGTGCCGCGCTTTTGCGCGGCGCGTCGGGCCTCGAAGGATGTTGCATCGAGCTCGTTGCTCATCCTTCGAGGCTCGCTGCGCTCGCTCCTCAGGATGACGGTCGCGCAGCCTGGTGAGGCCGTCGAGCCTGCCCGGCTACTTCTTCGCGATCTTGTAGATCGCGTTCTCGATGTCCGACGACACGTAGATCGTGCCGCTGGCGCCGACGCCGATTCCGGTCGGCATGTTGGTCGGCGGCAGGCCGGGGGCGGGGACGAGGCCGATCGGGAGGTTGCCGGCGAGTTCGGTGACCTTGCCGGTCGCAGGATCGATCTCAACCACGCGTTTGGCGCCGACTTCTGCCACGACGAGCTTGCCGGACGGCGCCAGCGCCAACCCCTCCGGCATCTTCAGATCCTTCGCCACCACGGTCTTGGCGCCGGTGGCCGGATCGATCTTGGTCACTTGTCCGGCGAACGCCTCGGTGACGTAGACCGCGCCGTCGGGCGCCGCGGCGAGGCCGACCGGGCCGTTAAGGTCGGTGGCGATGGCTTTTCGGTCCTTGCCGTGCTCGCCGCCGACTTCGACCAGCGATTTGGTCCCGAGTTCGGCGACCACCAGCTTGCCGTTCGCCAGCCGGATCGCATCATACGGCGCCTTGAAGTCGTGCAGCATCTCGATGGTCTTGCCGCTCGCGCGGTCTATCACCTGCACGGTGCCGGTGAACCAGCTCGACAGCATCACCTCGTTGCCCTTGGCGGTGGCGCTCATCGGATATTCCAGCGTGACGCCGTCGGCATGCATCCGCGCCAGTTCGCGGACCTCGCCGGTGGCGCCATCGACGCTGCGATAGGCGAAAACATCCGCCACATAGATCGTGTCCTTGCCGCCGTCGGAGACCACGCCGATGCCGCCCGGAAATGCCAGCTTGCCGATGATCACCTGCCTGGCGGTGCCGGTCGCCGGATCGACCTCCTGGATGCCGTTGTCGGCCATGTTGGAGACGAAGATGCGGTCCTGCGCGTCGATCGCCAGATTGTCGAGCGACGGCTTCAGCTGCGCCGCGAGCTGTTTCTTGCCGGTCTTGATATCGACCCGGACGAGCTGGCCGAGCGCGGTGTCGAGCACGTAGAGATTGCCCTTGCTGTCGAAATTCGCCGCCGCCGGAATCTTGAAACCGTCGGCGACGACGTTGAGCTCGCCCTTGTCGACATCGACCGCGGCGACCTGGCCCTTGAACCACAATGGGCCGTAGAGCTTGTCGTCGGGACCGAATTCGAAGCCGTTCAGCCCGCCGATCTTCTCCATGATCTTGCGCGGCGGCTTTTCGCCCGCGACGTCGATCTCGTACAGCGCGTCGCCGAGAAACACCTGCGTGGCGTACAGCCGGCCGTCCTTGCGGAAGGCGAGCGAGTTGATGCCGGGCAGACCCGAGGCGAGCTTTTTGATCGGGCCGTCGCCCTTGCGCGCATAGAGGTCGCCGGTGAGGAACGCGGTCCACGCCATGGTGCCGTCGGGCGCGAACGCGATGTCGTCGGCCATGCCTTCCGGCGTCGGCACCGCGATCTTCGCCGTGCCCTTGTCGCGATCGACCTCGTAGAGCGCTGCGCCCGCGACCGAGCCGGCGAACAGCCGGCCGGCCTTGTCGATGCCGAGGCCATGCACGCCGTGAAACGCCGAGCCCTGCACCAATTTCGTGACGTGGTAATCATCCGCGCGCGCGGCGGAAACGGCCAGCAGTCCGAGCGCCATCGCGCTCGCGCCGAGCGCAAGTTTGGTCCTCATCGCATTTTCTCCCGTATGTTTGTTGTTATGCCGGGAGTATTTGGCTGCGCCGAAGCGTTGGCAAGGGGAAGTTGGCGAGGGGAATCGGCAAATCCCGTGTCCCGGACGCGCTGCGGCATTCTTCATGCCGCTGCGCAGATCCGGGAGCCCGGTCACTTCTTGTTTCGCAGAACTCCGGGCCCGCGGATCAGCCGCGCATCACGCCGCGAAGCGCTTTGTGCGGCACTGAATCGCCGGCGCGCTCGCGCGACGCTGCGCGCCGTGCTTACTTCCGCGCCGCCGCCGCGTTGACGCTGCGCACCGGGGTGGCTGCGGTGAGGTCTTCGGCGAAGCGGCCGGCGCCGCGGCCGGTCAGCATGGCGTCGAGGCGGTCGCGCTCTTTCTCGAAGGACGCCAGCAGCGGGCCTTCGAGCGAGCGGCCGCGCGGCAGTTTCACCCGCATCGGGTCGACGAAGCGGCCGTTGACGAGAATTTCGTAATGCACATGCGCGCCGGTGGAGAGGCCGGTGGAGCCGACGAAGCCGATCACCTGGCCCTGGCGGACCCGCTTGCCGGGCTCCATGCCCTTGGCGAAGGCCGACATGTGGCCGTAGGCGGTCTCGTAGCCGTTGTTGTGCTTGATCCGGATGTATTTGCCGTAGCCGCCTTCCCAGCCGGCCTTTTCGATCACGCCGTTGCCGGAGGCAAAAATCGGGGTGCCGTAGGGCGTCGACCAGTCGACGCCGGTGTGCATCTTGACGTAGCCGAGGATCGGATGGCGGCGGCCGCCGAAGCCGGAGCGCATGATCGCGTTGTTGACCGGCTTGCGCACCAGGAACTTCTTCGCGCTCTTGCCGCTCTCGTCGTAGAAATCCACCACCGAATCGTCGGGGGTCTGGAAGCGGTAGTATTTCTTGGTTTCGCCGCCGACGGTGAGCGCGGCGAACAGCACGTCGTTCTTCTCGACCGTTGTGGTGGTCTCGTCGTCGCCGGCGTAGAACACCTCGAACGAGTCGCCGGCCTGCACCTTGCGCTGGAAATCGACGTCGTAGGAGTAGATCTTGATCATGTCGTCGATGATCGCCTGCGGCACCTTGTTGCGCATCGCGGTCTCGTAGATCGACTGATACAGCCGCACGCCGGTGCCGTCGTCCTCGTCCTCGTCGCTGTTGTCGGCGGTGTCGCTGACGGTGTTGAGGGCCTGGACGTCGACCGCGACGTAGCGGCCGAGATCGGACAAGGCCGCCACCGCTTCGACCGCCGAATCGTTGGCGATGATCACCCGGAACGGCTGCGGCTGCTTGGCGGCGCCGGAGGGCTCCATCAGGATCCGCAGCTTCTGGCCTTCCTTCAGCCCGCCGTTGCGGCCGCGCGCGCCGAGCGCTTGGGCCACCGCATTGGCGTCCAGCTCGCTGGCGCCCTGGTCGCGCAGCACCGAAACGACGGTGTCGCCCTTCTTGACGATGTGGACGCGCTCGCCGGAGGCATTGCCGCCGGTCACCTGCTCCTTGGTCTTCGGCAGCAGCGTGACGTTTTCCGGCACGATGCGGGTCTCGAAACCCGCATAGGGGTCGGCGGAGGCGCCTTCGGGCGCGTAGCCGAGCCGCATATCGCCGCCGCCGCCGCCGATATCCCCGGCGGTGGCGCTGGCGTAGCGCACGCCGCTATTGCCCTTCCAGTTCGCCGCGTCGCGCACCCGCATCAGGATTTCGTCGGGCGGGATGAAGCCTGCGATCTTCGCCCGCGGCAGCACCTGGCCGAGATCGCGGGTGATGAACGAGACTTCGGCGTCGGGCTCGACGGCGTCGGGATTCTGCGCGTCTTCCGCCGCCGGCGCCGCGGCGCCGACGTCGCTGAGCATCCGCTGGGCGTTGAACGGCGGGATCTTGGCCGACAGTTCGGTGGTCGACAGCGACAGATTGCCGGCGATCTTGATGTAGGGCCGCACCCGGACGACGTCGCGATTGCCGACGCGCGAGACCGAGGAGACCCGGATCACGTTGCGCGCGGCCTGCGATTCGCTGGGCGGGGGCAGGCGGTCGCTCTTGTGCAGGGCGGCGTTCTTGTCGGCGCCGAAGGCGCCGCGCAGCGCGGCCTCGACCCGCTCGGGCGCCTTGGCGAAGGTCATTTCGCCGTCGAGCGACGCGAAAACGGCGCCGCCGATCAAGGCTGCGCCGCACAGGCCGGTCAGAATCGTGCCGCTGAACCATTGGACCGAGACGCGACGGCGATCGATCACCGCGGCTTCAGTGCCATCGACGGAAAGCGGGGGCTCGTGGCCGAGGTCGATGAAACCGACCTCGCGCCCGTGGCTGCGTCCCCGTGACAACCTCTGGCTCAATCCGCAGTCCCCCAAAATCCCGCCCGCCCGCTGACGTCGCCGGCCGGCAAGTGTCCCTGACCCGATGGAGGCGTCGCGCGATCGATCGCGAGAGCCTCCTGTTGCCCCGTGCCCGGGCAGCGCCGCGCGGGCGGAGCTCGGGAACGAGGCCGCGCCGCGGACGTTCGATAAGAGGCGGCCAAATTGCTGGCAGCCGGCTCGAACGTCAATGGCGGGAAATGTCCGGTGCCGAACTCAACCCGGGAACCGGCGATGAAAGCGTCACGATCGCGATCCCCGTCTGGCTGAACCCGGCTGCCGAAGGAGGCAACCGGACGAATCCGGCAAATCTATTTTGGGGAGAACGACCGAGGAATGTGGCTTGAGTACGGCGTCACGGCCCGGAAAGCCTTGTGCCATCGACGGAAAATGATTTTCCGAGGTCACACGACATTTTTCTGACGAAGGCCGTTGACAGATCCGAAGGGCCTGGCCTATAAACCAACCACTGAGCGCGGCGCCGCTGCAGCCCACCGGGCCCCAGCGAGCTTCCGCGCCTCTGAAAGCTTCATCATTACGATGAGTGATCAGCAGCCGACAGTCATCGGTTGCTAATTGCCGTCGGATGGAGAGTAAGGCTCCTATAAGTGTGGGAGCAGAAGTCGAGACCCTCGGGTTTTGGACTTCATGGGACCTTCGGGTTCCGGGCTGTTTGACAAGTAAAGATGAAGAAAGAGAAACGTGGACGGCGAAGTCCTTGCGGGTCTCGATTGTAAGAAGGCTTCGGCTTTCGAACATAGAGACCGGACGAAAGACTTCGGCGGTTACACGTTTCAAAGGTTACACCATGTCATCTTCGGATGGCGTGTCGATCGCGATGTGAATCGTCGGTCGGCGTATATGGTGGGACCTCGTCAAAACGTTGTGATCAGCCGGTTCAAAGTTTCAAGTCCAACTTGAGAGTTTGATCCTGGCTCAGAGCGAACGCTGGCGGCAGGCTTAACACATGCAAGTCGAACGGGCATAGCAATATGTCAGTGGCAGACGGGTGAGTAACACGTGGGAACGTACCTTTTGGTTCGGAACAACTGAGGGAAACTTCAGCTAATACCGGATAAGCCCTTACGGGGAAAGATTTATCGCCGAAAGATCGGCCCGCGTCTGATTAGCTAGTTGGTGAGGTAATGGCTCACCAAGGCGACGATCAGTAGCTGGTCTGAGAGGATGATCAGCCACATTGGGACTGAGACACGGCCCAAACTCCTACGGGAGGCAGCAGTGGGGAATATTGGACAATGGGCGAAAGCCTGATCCAGCCATGCCGCGTGAGTGATGAAGGCCCTAGGGTTGTAAAGCTCTTTTGTGCGGGAAGATAATGACGGTACCGCAAGAATAAGCCCCGGCTAACTTCGTGCCAGCAGCCGCGGTAATACGAAGGGGGCTAGCGTTGCTCGGAATCACTGGGCGTAAAGGGTGCGTAGGCGGGTCTTTAAGTCAGAGGTGAAAGCCTGGAGCTCAACTCCAGAACTGCCTTTGATACTGAGGATCTTGAGTATGGGAGAGGTGAGTGGAACTGCGAGTGTAGAGGTGAAATTCGTAGATATTCGCAAGAACACCAGTGGCGAAGGCGGCTCACTGGCCCATAACTGACGCTGAGGCACGAAAGCGTGGGGAGCAAACAGGATTAGATACCCTGGTAGTCCACGCCGTAAACGATGAATGCCAGCCGTTAGTGGGTTTACTCACTAGTGGCGCAGCTAACGCTTTAAGCATTCCGCCTGGGGAGTACGGTCGCAAGATTAAAACTCAAAGGAATTGACGGGGGCCCGCACAAGCGGTGGAGCATGTGGTTTAATTCGACGCAACGCGCAGAACCTTACCAGCCCTTGACATGTCCAGGACCGGTCGCAGAGATGTGACCTTCTCTTCGGAGCCTGGAGCACAGGTGCTGCATGGCTGTCGTCAGCTCGTGTCGTGAGATGTTGGGTTAAGTCCCGCAACGAGCGCAACCCCCGTCCTTAGTTGCTACCATTTAGTTGAGCACTCTAAGGAGACTGCCGGTGATAAGCCGCGAGGAAGGTGGGGATGACGTCAAGTCCTCATGGCCCTTACGGGCTGGGCTACACACGTGCTACAATGGCGGTGACAATGGGATGCTAAGGGGCGACCCTTCGCAAATCTCAAAAAACCGTCTCAGTTCGGATTGGAGTCTGCAACTCGACTCCATGAAGTTGGAATCGCTAGTAATCGTGGATCAGCATGCCACGGTGAATACGTTCCCGGGCCTTGTACACACCGCCCGTCACACCATGGGAGTTGGTTCTACCTGAAGGCAGTGCGCTAACCCGCAAGGGAGGCAGCTGACCACGGTAGGGTCAGCGACTGGGGTGAAGTCGTAACAAGGTAGCCGTAGGGGAACCTGCGGCTGGATCACCTCCTTTCTAAGGATGGGTCTTTTCAAGAACTCGCTGCTTGCAGTGAGGGATTATCGACCTGTTTTAGAAACATCCGGGGTTCAAGTCATAATGAACCCCATTTGGCGGGATTTCGCCGTCTTCGTTTCTCTTTCTTCGCGGACGAACACGCGCCAGGGGCGGCGCGCAGCGTTCTATCGATCGGTCGTATGGCCGGGTCGATGTGCGCGCGCATGCTCCTCGTGTTGAGGGCTTGTAGCTCAGTTGGTTAGAGCGCGCGCTTGATAAGCGTGAGGTCGGAAGTTCAAGTCTTCCCAGGCCCACCACTTCATCGAGCGTTGCGTTCGTCTTCTGGTTACGGGGCCATAGCTCAGCTGGGAGAGCGCGTGCTTTGCAAGCATGAGGTCGTCGGTTCGATCCCGTCTGGCTCCACCAGATGGATGATCATCGTGACCCACGCTCGTGCCTCGACGCTGTCATCGGACAGCTCGAGTGATTTCGTCCGCATTATGTATTCGCTTGCCTTCATTCGCATGAAGGCTTGCGGGTTTTCTGACATCGTAAAGAGGAGATCGATCCGGGTTCGGATCCGGCGAAGCAATTCGCGGGATGTGAACGCGTATCTCCAGATCATTTTCGGCGCACGCTCATCGCAAGATGAACGTGTTGTAAAATGGTCTTTGTTGGCGAGCTTGACCGCACGCCATCGGATCGATCTTACGAAGCAATAACTGGTCTTTTCAATCAATGTCCGTTCGCGATCGGCGTCCTTCGGGATCTGTCGCGGGCAACATTCTGCCGAGTGTGTGGACATTGATAATGAGAGCAATCAAGTGCCTTAAGGGTGTTCGGTGGATGCCTTGGCGCTGAGAGGCGATGAAGGACGTGCTACGCTGCGATAAGCCATGGGGAGCTGCGAAGAAGCTTTGATCCGTGGATTTCCGAATGGGGAAACCCACCTTCGATAGCCGGAACTCCAAGACCTTGTGTCTTGGTGAAAACCAAACCGCGAGGTTTTGGATTTCCGGTTATCAAGAGAAGGTATGAGACTCCTGAATACATAGGGGGTTTCAAGCAAACCCAGGGAACTGAAACATCTAAGTACCTGGAGGAAAGGACATCAACAGAGACTCCGTTAGTAGTGGCGAGCGAACGCGGACCAGGCCAGTCATCATTGGAAGACAATTGGAATCTGTCAGGAAAGCAGAGCCTTAGAGGGTGATAGCCCCGTACAAGTAATGCGACCAATGATGCTCGAGTAAGGCGGGACACGTGAAATCCTGTCTGAACATGGGGGGACCACCCTCCAAGCCTAAGTACTCCTCAGCGACCGATAGTGAACCAGTACCGTGAGGGAAAGGTGAAAAGCACCCCGACGAGGGGAGTGAAATAGTTCCTGAAACCGGACACTTACAAACAGACGGAGCCCAAGATACGTTCTGGGTGACGTCGTACCTTTTGTATTATGGGCCAGCGACTTAATTTAACGAGCAAGCTTAAGCCGATAGGTGAAGGCGCAGCGAAAGCGAGTCTGAATAGGGCGTCAAGTTCGTTGGATTAGACCCGAAACCTAGTGATCTAGCCATGAGCAGGTTGAAGGTGAGGTAACACTCACTGGAGGACCGAACGGGTGTCTGTTGAAAAAGACTCCGATGACTTGTGGTTAGGGGTGAAAGGCCAATCAAACTGGGAAATAGCTGGTTCTCCGCGAAAGATATTTAGGTATCGCCTCGGATGAATACCTCAGGGGGTAGAGCACTGGATGGGCTAGGGGGACTTACCGTCTTACCAAACCCAACCAAACTCCGAATACCTGAGAGTAATATCCGGGAGTCACACGGCGGGTGCTAACGTCCGTCGTGGAGAGGGAAACAACCCGGACCTACAGCTAAGGCCCCTAATTCGTGGCTAAGTGGGAAAGGATGTGGGAATCCCAAAACAACCAGGAGGTTGGCTTAGAA